>JAJTER010000032.1 GCA_021299835.1 Saprospiraceae bacterium
AGTACCAGGCGTTGACTTTTGATGCTTGTTTTTTGCAAAACATGCACTAATCTTAAATCATTTTCCAAGATAGTTATACCCGCTTCCTCCTTACATTCTCTCACTAAAGCTTCCTTGCTGGTTTCACCCAACTCTACATTACCTCCTACCAGGGTATAATTTCCCCCATTCAATTTGGTTTGTTTAAGCAACAAGATTTTTCCTTGATTAAAAAGAATTAATCTTACTTTTAATGACGATTTAAGTGAATTCATTGGGTCTTTTTATAGAATGCACAAATGTAAAACTAAAACCGTTTTAAAACAGATGTTATGAATATTTTAAGGAAACTTATTTTCAACAGAAAGCAGATAAAAAAAAATCTCATGAATACCTTACATATTATCATTTGTTTTTTGTGCTTTTCCTTAATGGTGCAACGAGTATCTGCACAGAGAGATACTGTTATCGTCTATAAAAAGATAGATACAACGGAATTAAAGGTATGGATACATTATCCTGAAAAAGTTAAAAAAAGACATTCATCCATTATTTTTTTTCATGGAGGTGGCTGGAATAGTGGAACTGCGGAACAATTTTCACCCCAATCTGAATATCTGGCCAGCCAGGGTATGGTAGCTATCAGAGCATCGTACCGTTTAAAAAATGTGCATGGCACGACGCCTAAAGAAGCTTTGGAAGACGCTAAATCTGCCATTCGATTTTTAAGGCTCAATGCTAAAGAATTACATATTTTACCTAATAAAATAGCTGCTGGTGGCGGATCTGCCGGCGGACATTTGGCTGCGGCCGCTTTCACCTCCCTGAATATTGACGATCCAAAGGATGCCATTGATGTAAGTGCTAAACCTAATTGCCTGGTATTGTTTAATCCGGTGATTGATAACGGCCCGGAAGGCTATGGTTATGAAAGAATAAAAGCATGGTTTCCCGATATTTCACCTATGCACGGTATCACTAAAAAATTTCCACCGACCGTCCTTTTTTTGGGAACCAAAGATGCCTTGATACCTGTTTCTACAGGAGAGATATTTCGGGATAAAATAAAAAAAGCTGGAGGACAATGTACTTTATTTTTATACGAGGGAGCTGGTCATGGATTCTTCGGATGGAAAGATGGTAAAAATCCGTACTATGATGAAACCTTAAAACAAACCGAAATTTTTCTTCGTCAGCAAGGGTATTTAAAATGATTTAAGGATATTAATTAACACAAAAATGTATTTATTTACCGTATATTTGCGACACTAAAGTACCGTGAATGAATATACCACTAAAAGCATTAACAGTTTAATTAATTGGAATAGAAAGGTTATGGTTTATGAAAATTTAAGTGGTACCATTGGCAATACACCTTTGGTTAGGTTAAATAAGATAACAGCGGGTTTAACTGGAACATATTATGCTAAGGTAGAGGCTTTTAATCCTGGACAAAGTGCCAAAGACAGAATTGCTTTTTACATGGTCGAGCAAGCTGAAAAAAAAGGCTTAATCAAACCAGGGGGAACCATTGTAGAAGCAACGTCGGGAAATACGGGATTTAGTATTGCTATGTTATCAGCGATAAAAGGCTACAAGTGCATTCTCACGCTCACCAGTAAGGCCTCCACTGAAAAAATATCCCTGTTAAAATCACTCGGCGCAGAGGTAGTTATTTGTCCTGTTGATGTAAGTCCAGAAGATCCAAGATCTTACTATTCCAGAGCGGAACAAATAGCTAAAGAAACACCTAATGCTTTTTATTTGGCTCAGAACTTTAATACAGATAATGCGGCAGCACATTATCATTCTACAGGACCTGAAATATGGAAACAGACGGAGGGTAAAATTACGCATTATGTTTGTTGTGCAGGGACAGGAGGCACACTTTCCGGTGTAGCAAAATATCTCAAAGAACAGAATCCTGCCATTCGTATTATTGGTATTGATGCATACGGATCTGTTTTAAAGAAATTCTGGGAGACAGGAATTTATGATCCAAATGAAATAAAACCCTATAAAGTCGAAGGTTTGGGTAAAAATATCATCCCTTCCAATATAGATTTTTCTTTAATCGACGAATTTATAAAGGTAAGCGATAGAGACAGCGCGATAAGAGCACGGGAACTGGCTTCAAAAGAAGGACTGTTGATGGGTTATTCCAGTGGTTCTGCCATGCATGGTATTTTTCAAATTCAACATGAATTAGATGAAAATAGCGTAGTTGTAGCTCTTTTTTCTGACCATGGTTCAAGATACTTAGGAAAAATTTATAATGACGGATGGATGACTGAGCAAGGTTATCTTTTGGGAAATGAGTCAGAAACCAAAGTTCCTTCTATTAATGAATGGGAAGACCACGAACACTATTATAGCTATGAATCTGTTAAAAGGAGGTACAGAACTTATTACCGAATTTACCGTTTGATGTATAGAAAATATATTAGCCAGACTAAAAAATCATTAGGTTTATAACAAAAATTTTCAATAAATGAGAACTGAAAAAAAACAGGCTTACCTCTCTAATGAGAATATATCCGTTCCTTTATTTAAAAATAAATGGTTGGATAGTTTAACAAGAACCCACATTGCCATTCCTGTCACTATGTTTTTCTTGTATGCTATAGCTTTGTTATATTATACAAAAGTTGCTACTGATTTAACAACATTACAAGTAACATCCCTTTATTTAACTGGATTTTTATTTTTCACTCTTGCAGAATATATGGTTCATCGCCATGTTTATCATTTACCGGGCACTACTGAAAAGAGAGCGAAATTTGCCTACACCATGCATGGAGTACACCATGATTACCCGAAAGATAAACAAAGATTAGCGATGCCCCCTGCCATGAGTGTGGCTGTAGGAACCATTCTCTTTTTTCTATTTGAACTCATTCTGGATAAATTTTCCTTCTCGTTTCTTGCCGGCTTCTTGAGCGGCTACGCATTCTATTTATTAGTACACTACTCTATTCACATATTTTTACCACCAAATAATATGTTAAAAGCATTATGGGTTAACCATGCTTTACATCATTATGGAAAATCTGATACGATGTTTGGTGTTTCATCTCCTCTTTGGGACTATATTTTTGGGACCACTCACGCAAAATTAAAAGGAAGTATTCCAACTGATCTTGCTCATGATCATTAAAAAAGGATATAAGATAATCGAGTAGGAAGGTAGTTTAAAACTTAACAGCCTTTATAAAGATATCGGGGATCTGCCCCTTTAATTTATTATCCACTTGGCGGAACAATTTCGCTGGATTCCATTAACCCTCTTTGATACAATTTTACACTTTTTATAGCTGACCCTTTTGGGGTCACATGTCTATTGACCAAGTAGCACACAAAAAGAGGCTATCTGAAAAGATAGCCTCGGAAATCTATTAAACAAAGGAGCAATAATTTCGAAATTAGTTGGCGTCATTTGAAGAAAACGACGCAGAAAGAAATTCTCTATTCATCAAAGCGATATTAGAAACGGAAATACCTTTTGGACATTCTGCCTCACAGGCTGTAATATTAGAACAATTTCCGAAATTTTCCAAATCCATTTGACGGACCATATTTAAAACTCTTTTTTGAGCTTCCACCTTACCTTGAGGTAACAACGCTAGATGCGCCACCTTAGCCGAGGTAAAGAGCATGGCGGAAGAATTTGGGCAGGCAGCCACACAAGCACCACAACCTATGCAAGTAGCGGCATCGAATGCGTGAGAAGCCACATCCTTTTCTATTGGAACGGCATTAGCATCTTGCGCCTGACCAGTACTCACTGATATAAATCCACCTGCCTGAATAATTCTATCTAAAGCACCTCTATCTACTGAAAGATCTTTCAATACAGGGAAAGCAGAGGCACGATAAGGTTCTATTACTATGGTCTCCCCGTCTTTAAAATTACGCATGTGTAACTGACAGGTGGTAGTGCCTTGTAATGGACCATGAGGTTGACCATTAATGACTAAACTACAAGTACCACAAATTCCTTCCCTACAATCGTGTTCAAAAGCAATAGGAATTTTTTGCTCGAAACTCAGTTTTTCATTTAAAACATCCAGCATTTCGAGAAATGACATGTGTTCACTTACATTATCCAGGTTATAGGTTTCGAATTTTCCTTTTACATTTTGGCTTGGTTGGCGCCATATTTTAAGTGTCAATTTCATAATAATCAATTTAAAGCCAAAAGGCCAGCAATTAAGATAAGATTATTTGTAAGAACGGGTTTTTAATTCAACATTGTCGAAATGTAGCATTTCCTTGTGCAAAACAGGATCTTGATCAGCCCCTTTGAACTCCCAGGCAGAAACGTAAGCATATTCGTCGTCTCTTCTCAATGCTTCACCGTCTGGCGTTTGATATTCTTCTCTAAAGTGACCTCCACAAGATTCATTTCTATCGAGCGCATCGACCACCATGATTTCACCTAAATCTATGAAATCAGCTACCCTAAGTGCTTTTTCAAGTTCAGGATTCAAGTCATTGGCAACACCCGGCAGATAAAGATCAGCATAAAATTCATCTCTCAATGCGCGCACCTGCTGTCTTGCTGATGTTAGTCCTTCAGCGGATCGCGACATACCGCAATATTCCCATATAATCTTACCCAATCTTCTGTGAAAACTTTCAGCAGATTGTTTTCCTTTTATAGCGAATAACTTATCAATTCTTTGTTTTGCCAAATCTGCCGCGGCGGTAAATTCAGGTGCATTAACATCTAATTTAGGGGTACTAATATCCTCACTTAAGAAAGTACCTATAGTATAAGGAAGCACAAAATAACCGTCGGCCAGACCCTGCATTAAAGCGGATGCACCTAAACGATTGGCACCATGGTCAGAAAAATTTGATTCACCGATAGAGAATAACCCTGGAACATTAGTCATAAGATTATAATCGACCCAGAGACCACCCATTGTGTAATGGACTGCGGGATAAATTTTCATAGGAAACTTGTAAGGATTCTCTCCTGAAATTTTCTCATACATTTCAAATAAATTCCCATACTTTTCTTCGATTACCTTTTCACCCAGTTCAATTACCTTAGCATGCGAAGGGTTTGACAGACCAAGAATATTAGCTTTTGACTTACCATATCTTTCTATAGCTGCCGAAAAATCGAGGAACACGCCCAAACCTGTTGGTACTATTCCATTACCTTCATCACAAGCCGTTTTAGCTGCGCGGGAAGCAACATCTCGTGGCACTAAATTTCCAAAGGCAGGATATCTTCTTTCGAGGAAATAATCACGATCAGCTTCGGGAATATCCAATGCTGTCTTTACTCCGTCGCGAATAGCTTTGGCGTCTTCTTTTTTTGCCGGAACCCAGACGCGGCCGTCATTTCTCAAAGACTCCGACATAAGGGTAAGCTTCGACTGGTATTCCCCCATCTGAGGAATGCAAGTTGGGTGAATCTGTGTAAAGCAAGGATTGGCCATGAAGGCACCTTTTGCCACTGCACGCATAGCGGCGGTAACGTTACAATTCATTGCATTGGTAGAAAGATAAAAAACGTTACCATAACCACCGGTCGCCAAAACAACAGCATGGGCGCCATGTTTTTCTAATTCTCCCGTTAATAAATTTCTTGCAATAATACCTCTTGCCTTACCATCTTTTAATACCAGTTCAATCATTTCATGTCTGGTAAACATCTTCACATTACCCAGAGCAATCTGACGTGACAGCGATTGGTAAGCACCCAATAAAAGTTGCTGACCTGTTTGCCCTCTGGCATAAAAAGTTCTGGAAACCTGAACCCCTCCGAACGATCTGTTATCAAGAAGCCCTCCATATTCTCTGGCAAAGGGAACCCCCTGCGCCACTGCCTGGTCGATAATAGAGGTACTCACTTCGGCTAATCTATAAACGTTAGCTTCTCTTGATCTGTAATCACCTCCTTTTATGGTGTCATAAAATAAACGGAAAACACTATCCCCGTCATTTCTGTAATTTTTTGCGGCATTTATTCCTCCTTGCGCGGCGATGCTGTGCGCCCTTCTCGGACTATCATGAAAAGTATAACATTTTACAAGATAGCCTAACTCACCCAACGTGGCTGCTGCCGAGGCACCGGCAAGACCTGTACCTACGACAATAATTTCAATTTTAAGTTTATTATTTGGTGCAACCAAAGGCAGGGTTGAACGATATTTTGTCCATTTATCGGCTAAGTCCCCAGAGGGTACATTTCCATTTAAATTTAAGTTATCCATGTGCATTAACAATTAAAGTCAAAAATAAAACAATTACCACCATAAGTTATTTCGTCCGTAAACGATTATGGGAATGATAGCAAACCCAAATGGGACGATAAAAGAATAAACTCTGCCGATGTATTGAATAAATGGGGTATATTTTTTATGATTAAGGCCCAGCGTTTGAAATGAGCTTTGAAATCCATGATTTAAGTGAATACCAATAATAACCATAGAAACTACATAAAATACCACAAAGCCTGGATTTGAAAAAGCCAACACTACGGGCTCATAAAGATTCTTATACTCAGTCCCTTCAATTATCACCAAAGGTACTTTGCCCAACTTCATCTGAAGCCAGAATTGATACATGTGAACGGCTATGAAGACAAAAATGATAATTCCCAACCAAGCCATATTAGCCGCAGCCTTTACATTAGTTCCATCCCCCCTCAACGCATTTACCGCATAGCCAATCTTTCCTTTGGCCTTTTTATTTTTTCTCCACAATAATAATCCTTGAATGGTGTGGAGAATAATAGAAAAATAAAGAAGATACGAAACCGTTTTAATCAACGGATTGTGCGTCATGAAGTAGGAGTATAGGTTAAAAGAAACCCCTGCGTCCTTTGTCAATAACTGTAAATTTCCAATTAAGTGAACAGGAAGAAATAAGATAAGGAACAAACCTGAAAGGCTCATCAACAGCTTTTTACCTATTGATGATGTTAAAAAATTAGCAAACCAAACTAATCCGATTGGTTTAAGTGCATTAGTCATCCAACTCATTGTATTATTTTTTCATTAACGGCATTTTGAAAAATGTTACGCAAATCTATATCTTTAAGGCAATTTACAACTCTATTCACAGGGTTTAGTTTATTATTTTAAATTAATTTAGAATCATTTCAAATAACATTGTTAACAAAATCAACCATAGTGTCTTTAAAAGAAGCAACCTTTTCCGAATTCATTCAATTTTTTCCTGTGATGCCGTTACCCATTGTTTTGGCTGAGGAGAATATCAAGATATTCAGCCAGGACAATATTCCTCTTCCCGACGCCATTATACAACAATTTATTTATCCATTGGAAGAGACTGAACCTGACGAATTCACGGAATTCATGGCCTGTTTTCGTATTGGAGAGACAGAAGCATTTGAAGCCCTGGTTTATTGGAAAGCTGCTTTATTGAATTACCATTACATCATTGCAACCTTTACTAAAAAAGGAGTACTTATTGATAAAAGAACGCTTTCAGGTACCAGCGTAATACAGGAAACCATATTACAGTCTATTGCCGTGATGGATGAGGACTGGCGCATAAGAATTTTGTCCGGAATATCACATATTGATGAAACGTATGAACCAGGAAGTAGTACAACGTTGTTATTAGAATTATTGCCGGAAGGTCGCATCGTTGAAATTGAAGATGAACTTATTCCGGAGTAAAAAATAGACATGTCAAAAAAGAAAAAAACCATATCGTCCAATGATTCTCAGCCAAAATATAATGCTAAAGATCTAAGGCTGGCCATTTTGGATTTACTGAAAAATGCCCCGAAAAAAAGATATAACCCCCGTCAAATAGCCCAAACGCTTGGTATTGCAAATACTAAAGACTCCATATTACATGCCTTGGAACTATTAGTAACAGAAAAAGTAGTGCTTGCCCTGGAAGATTATAAATTTCAATTCAACCGAAGTGTACCTGTTGAAAAGCAGGAAAAAGGGGATATTGGTATTGTTGATATGACTCGATCCGGCGCTGCATTTATAAAGGTGGAAGGTAGACCCATAGACGTTTACATTTCCATGCGAAATTTGAATACGGCGATGAATGGTGATACAGTAAGGATACAAACCTGGACTCCCCGAGGAAAACGTCGCCCTGAAGGTGAGGTTGTCGATGTAATAACAAGGGCTAAAGAGTCCTTTCTGGGCGTTTTATATTTAAATAATAAATTTGGCCTCGTGGTTACGGATACCATTTTACCTTACGATATAAAAGTTGATTTAAATGAAATTTCAGGTGGTAAAGACGGTGACAAGGTCGTAGTTAAAATCATTGGCTGGACAGGTCAATCTACCCCACTACCCATTGGAAAAATCACCTACGTTTTGGGTGCTGCCGGTAGCCATGACATTGAAATGCAAAGCATTTTGCTAAATGCAGGTTTCGACTTAGGATTTGGTGAAGCTGCGTTAAATGAGGCAAAAAATATAGATACCTCTATTTCATTAGAAGAGATAGCTTTGCGCAGAGATTTTCGCGATATTTTAACCTTTACCATAGATCCATGGAACGCCAAAGATTTTGATGATGCCATTTCCTATCGATTATTACCCAATGATGAAGTCGAAGTTGGGGTGCATATTGCCGATGTTACACATTACCTGAGAGAAGGATCTTCTTTAGATAAAGAAGCATATACTCGTTCAACCTCCGTTTATCTGGTAGATCGCGTACTCCCGATGCTACCTGAAAAGTTAAGTAATGAATTATGTTCGTTAAGACCGAACGAGGACAAACTTACCTTTTCAGCTATTTTCAATATCGATGGAAAGGGAAAAGTCACGGATAAATGGTTTGGGCGAACGATTATTCATTCCGACCGACGATTCACCTATGAAGAAGCACAAGAGATTCTGGACACGTCGGAGGGACTTTATGCTGCAGAACTGATACATCTGAACAAAATAGCTCATCAGTTAAGAAAGAGGAGATTTGCCTCCGGAGCTATCCAATTTGAGTCTGATGAAGTCCAATTTAAACTCGATGAATCAGGGGCACCCGTAGAAATTTTTATTAAAGAGCGAAAGGATGCGCATAAGTTAATTGAAGATTTCATGCTTTTGGCAAATCAGGAGGTTGCGCTATTTTTGCAACATAAAATGGATGCCACAGGTTATGAAATTCCATTTATTTACAGGGTACATGACGAACCAAATGAGGATAAAGTATTTGAACTTGCCAGGTTTGCCAAAGAATTTGGAGTAAAAATGAGGGTAGATTCCCCTAAGGAAATAGCTAATTCCTATAATTTACTGGCAGAGCAATCCCTTCGGGACCCTGCGCTTAAATTTTTAGCACCTATTGCCATCAGAACTATGGCAAAAGCCATTTATTCTCCAGAAAATATTGGTCATTACGGACTGGCCTTCAGTCATTACACTCATTTCACATCGCCTATCAGACGGTATTCCGATGTCATTGCCCATCGTTTGCTGGCTAAAAATCTGGAAACGGTATGGCTTACCAACAAAGTTTATTTAAAAGAACAATGCCGTCATATTTCCAGCATGGAGAGGAAAGCTATGGAAGCCGAAAGGGAATCTATTAAATACAAGCAAGTAGAATTTTTAGAAAGCCATGTTGGCGAAGTTTTTGAAGGGATAGTTACCGGGATGATGGACAGAGGTCTGTTTGTTGAACTGTTAACCACCCATTGTGAAGGATTTCTCTCCTTTAACCGTTTTTCCGAACCCTATGAGATGGATCCTTCCCGACTTTTTGCGCGCGGTATTTATACTGGGCAAACGATAAAAATGGGTGGCAAACTAAAAGTCAGACTTATAGATACCAATCTCCAAAAAAGACAAGTGGAACTTGGGGTGTATGAAGAACCAAAGTAATCTGCTGATTATTTTGACTTTTTAATGGCCATATTTAATGCTTCTGTGGTTAATTTATATTTAACCAACATATTTGGAACCTCCCATTCCGGCATTTTACCTTTGGAGAGAAAGTCAAGATACTTTTCAGTAACTCTGGCGAAATGGGCCTCATGACCTTCTTTATAAACGTTGGGAATGTCGAAAACAGCAGTATTGCCTATTAAAATATAACTAATGCCGGGAAATGACTTCGCTACTTCGCGAAATACTCTTTCAAAGGAATTCCGATAGGCCACCTCCTTAAATCTATTGGTTTCAACGGAGAAAACGGGTTGATACCCTTGTTCAGCACCTTGCCGAATCACCAGACTGGCGTTGGTTCCTCTCATTATTGAATAATGGGTGTCACCTGCACCTGGTTCAGCCTGCCATGCCCAGGTTACTTTTACACGCGCGAAATGTCCTCTTATTTGGTAGTCAATCTGTCCATTAGAAAAAACAGCCAGTTGACCCTCAGGATTCAAGGTGTTTTTAAGATATTCGGGAACCTGAGTGAGTTTAGTACTCGTTTGAAATTGAGCCGGTGTTATTAGGGTTGCCCAACGTTTTGCATCCCACAGTTTGATATCCTTTTCATAATTCAGTATTTGGTCAGGAAAACAACTCCATTGAATAAGATCTACCAAATGGGTGGTAACATCAACAATCCCCTCCCCTTCTTGTGTAACATCGTAGAACCACCCCGGACGTTGCAGAGGTGATCCAGAAACTTCCTTGTAGAAATGATGAACACTCTCTTTAATCACGGCAGGATTGTCAACTGAACCATCTTGTAATACGCCAAACACCTCTTCAAATTCAGAAAATGCCTTTTGAAGCATAGAAGTAATTTCATACCGCTCTGTCATGACATCGTAAATAAAGACCTTTTTCTGATCAGCCAGTTTGAAGGCCTTTTCCAGTAAATTAAATCCCGCAGCATTTATAGCCATCGGTTTGTCGGCAAAAACATGAAATCCAGCAGCTACTGCATCGGAAATATATTTTGTTTTCAGTTTATTATTACCGGCCAGCATGACCACATTCCCTTTTTTTTCAGCTAACATTCTGGCCAAATAATCCTTTCCGATATAAACCTTTTCATCCCACTGGGTAGGCTTATCAGTTCTTTTATTGTATGCATTAATTCTGGCCAGATGCAGTTCTACATCGGTACCTGCCGGCGCATAAACCTGTACAATAGGAGACAACTGTGGGTACATTGATTTTTGAATCAATGCGGCATGAAAATGACCAGGATTCAAGGTAATTAGTCTGATTTCTTTATTGTCAACCACATTTTGCCCAATAAGCGCATTTAGCATAAGAACAGAAGCTAGTAAAAATATTGATATTTTCCAAAACATACCCATTACAATTTTATATAAAATTAGCTTTAAAGTAGTTTAAAAACAAATTGAATTTAGAATAGGCCTGGAAAAAAGGCATCAGGGAAATGGCGAATTTCATGGTTATGTTGACCATCGTATACAATTCCGATGATATCAAATCGAATATCTCCCTGATAATGTTTACTTTCTGTGAAAGCAGCGGCAGCTGAAGCTATTTTCTTTCTTTTCAAACCACTCACTGTATTTTCAGGTAAATGGGCATTATTTCTATGTAGCAGCCTTACCTCTATAAAAACTAAAACAGGAGCATGCCAGGCGATGATATCAATTTCTGCATGCCCATAAAACCAGTTTCTGTCGATAATTTGAAAATCGTGTTGAGTGAGCCAGTTTAGCGCCAGCGTTTCTCCCCACTTTCCCTTTTGGAATGTAGAAGCCATATAAAAAATTTCAGGATAAAGTGGCAAATAGGCACTTTATCCTGAAAAAACATAATCTTGAATTATTTCTGTAAAATCAGATTTCCTGTATATTGTCCAAAACCATCGGTATATTTATAGATATAGACTCCTGCATGAGGCAATTCATTAGCCTGAAGGGTAAAAAGTGGAGAATCCCCTTTATTTAACTGCCAGGATTTTGTCCAGATTTTTCTTCCTTGTACATCATAAATATCTAAAACACCTTGTAGACCAGAAGCTGGAGGCAATTGAAAAGTCACCCAATCTTTAAAAGGATTCGGCCAAAGCCGCAACCCACTATTGGTTGCGGCATTTGGTGAAGCATACTGAATGGTCAGGGGGGCGACCACCACTGAATCAATGTTCTGTGTTGATAAGTAAGCCTCTGAATCAAAAGAATTATTATTTAATGCTATGGCATCAGATAGATTAGTCTGCCGAAGTGCTTCCACCTCAATAAATCCTAATACCTCACCAGCCTCGCTCTTTTTCAAATCGTCCGCATACCAGGACATAGCCCAGGTATTATTATTCAATGATTTACTGCTGATATTAAATTCATCAGAACCAGAGAAGCCGTGTATTTTAATCAGTTCCGGATTCACTTGCAGGGCAAATTGTCCACCCCACCAAAGGTCACTGCTTTCAAAATGTATAGGTAACCAGACCCGTTCCCCTGGTTTAAGCTTCCATTGTGGGAGTAAAAAAGCTCTGGAGGATTCCTGGGAACGGGGGCTGATACCATTTTCAGGGATTATACTATTATTAACATCTCCAATTTTTATAGCCACAAAATCACCATCGGTCATATCTTTGAAAAGATTGGAAACCGCTTTGGATTCAGGGAAAGGCGTTGAAAATGGATCTTTTGAATTAGGGAACTGGAAGCTTTTAGGAATGAAGCGCCAAGGCTTATTCTCAGGAAAGGTATTGGTTACGTTCAAAATCAATCTTTGCAATTGAATGACATCCCTTACAGAAATCCTTCCGTTTCCATCTACATCTGCAGCTATTATTTTATAAGGAGATTCAAGCGCTCTGGAGCCCGTTAAATGCCTGTTGACTAATATTAGATCGAGGGTAGTAACACCATCTGTATAATTACCGGTTTTACCAGGCATGAATTCATAAGTACCACCTGGTACCAGATTCCCTAAGGAATAAGATCCTTTGTTATCAGTCATGGATTCCCCGGAATAATTTTTCATTTCCTCTACTTTTACCGATGGGACACCGGAACCATTTTCCAATTTAATGGCTCCCGCCACAGTAACACCGGCTCCACAAACAGCTAATGGATCATTTATTCTCACAATAACATCGCATCGTTCATAATTTCCTGCAATATCAACTGCCCATACCGTCAATAGATTATCGCCAATATCGTCGCAGTCGCATGCAAAAGTTAAAGAAGCATTAGGAGGTGGACCCGTGAAACCTGGTGTAGGACGGGCACCAATTCTATAACGAATAGAGTCTTGGGCTGTACAATTATCAGTTGTTCTCACAGTATCAATAAATTCAAGTGCATTTACAATAGCCTGACCATTTGCGGCCAAAGACCTGCTGACAATATTATTACAAAACAAGTCAGGCGGCGTATTCTCGATGATGGCAAAAGTAGCATCGCAGGTTCCAAAATTCCCACATACATCAGCTACACGATAAGTTACATTATAAATACCTGCTGGAATTCGGGAAATGTCTAAAGAATTTCCAAAATCACCGCTTACTGAAATCGTAACCTGATCAGGCAGACATTCCTGGATATTGGTAGGAACCGGAAGTCTGATCGTCGTATTACATGAATCTGGATCCAGATAAATAACAAGTCCTTCAGAAGGGCATAAAAAACTTGGAGGCGTGTTATCAAATACCCGTATGAGTTGGGTGCCAACGATTCTTCCATTTAAAGGTCCGATGGGGTCACCAGTTTCATAAACACAGGTATCGGTAATCGTCCAGGTTCTTGAAATCTGAATACAGGCACCGGAAACGTTATAATTTACTGTATCAATATGGGTAACCACAATACCCTTATAAGCAGCATTATTAACCGTTGGCCTTCGGAAGAGTGTGGGTAGGCTATCCGGCCTTAACGAAGCTAAATTCGTACAATTTGTCTGAGAATAATCAGCTGGAAAAGTAGCTCTTAATTGCGTGGTATCATTCAAAATGATAATCTGCGTTGGACAATTGAATGTATCAATACCGCCGTAATATACCGTCCAGTCTCTTCTGACGAATCCTGTTCCACCGCCACAACCAAGGTTTCTGTCATCCTCATATTCCAGTTGAAATAAATTACAGGTACCATTTACTCGTGGAGCACCCACTCTGCTGGTATCTGCAAGAAAAGATGGGTTCCCAATTCTGGCCGTATCGGGACAAATAATTGTTCTGGGAAGTTTATCGACTACATCGACCTCTACCATACAGAAATTTGAATTTCCGTAACAATCGGTCACTTGAAGGGTAGCCATATTGTTAGTCAAAATTTCTGCACAAAAATATTTTAAGGAATCAGAAAAAGGTAAGGGGGACGCTGTCATTTTCTGAAGTTTAAAGGTCAGATTGGTACAACATAAATCGGTTGCCTGTAGATAGAAGGAACTTGGTTCTATTTGAGCTTCACCCGTGAGCGTTAATGAAACCTGAATACTTGAGGGACAGACCAAAACAGGCGGTGTATTATCTATTACCCGAACTATACGTGTACATTGGGAGGTATTTCCACAAGGATCTGATACCATGTACATGATACTATGTAAGCCAGGGGGAACACCTGTTAATTGGCCACCATTTCCATTTATCACACCATAATTGGACATGATAACCACTCTGATCTGATTATTTGGCGCACAGGAATCTATAAAAACAATGGGTGGAACGATAACGGTAGCACCACATTGCGTTGCAGAAGAAGTAAAAGCAACCAAAGTATCAGAAATACAAGTTAAGCGAGGTTTTATGGTATCAATAACTTGAATAACTTGTTGAAAAGTACGAATAGCATTGGTACAGCCATCGACGGCTGTCCAGTTTCTAATCACGGTAAAAGTAGGAGCACAACCATTGATTATTTGATCATTATAGGCAAGGGAAAGGCCACAAATGTTTGTAGGCGTTATATTAAATCCGTTTAATTGAGGCCAACCTGTGCTATCGGGGGTTACATTGGGAGTTACGCAAGAGACTCCCCTTCTACCAGCTACATTATCACGGTTTGCCGGAAAAACTAAATTTCCTACTACTGGTCTTCTTATTTTTATTTTTTGAACACAAGTATTTTTCTGTCCATTTAAAAGGGTAATAGTCCAGGTTCTGTTTATTATACCAACGAGAGTATCGGTGCATGCATTAATTCTATTTTCGTATTTATCTTCATAGGTAATACTATAGGAGTTACACTCTAACGAAGTAGCTTTTCCTAATCTTGCTGTATCTGTAGGTGTTCCACACAGAACGGTGGTATCTCTTGGACAGATAATAAGCGGCGATCCAAGTGAAACCACTCTAAAGGAACCTACACAGATATTTCCACTTGGAATGTGACGGACTCTTGCATAGAGCAATTGATTTAGATAGGTACGACCAACGAAAGGCGTTGTAGGTAAAAGCTGGCCATTGGGGCCGAGCATAACCGTAATTTCGTAGTCTGTTGGCGCTGATGGAGTACAAATAGCTGGATTTGTTTCGCTAAGGATCATTGCGGCCGTAATTCTCAGATTACAGGTAGAATCTGCACTAATCGAAACATTATTATTACAAATCAGCGTACACTGGCTGTGTAATAAAACAGGAGAATTTAAAAAGAAAGCAATTATAGCTATGATAATCCAATCTAATTTTTTGAACCCACGCATAATAAATTTTTTTAATAGTTACAAGAGAGGCAATACCAAATTCATGCCAAACTGAAAGATTTTATAAAAAAGCGACATCTAAAAAGATGCCGCCTTATATAAACTATGGAAAAGCTTTTAATTAATTTATTTATTACCCGAGCTTAGGATCATTCTTTTTACATCGGTAAAAGAACTGGTTTCCAACTTATACAGGTAAGCTCCATCACTCCAAAAACCATCTCTTTGGAAAGGAATTTCGTTAAAACCCTTTTGAAAAATTCCTTTAGTTTCCCAAACCGACCTTCCGATCATATCAGTAATAGAGATTTTAACCTCTTGTGATTGAGGTATAGTGAATCCTATAGTTGTATTTTGATAAAAAGGATTCGGATAATTTTGAAACAATTGGTATCCACCTTTATCTATATCTTTTGCACCGTCTTTGAAAATAAGATTAAGGTCGAGCATACCACCTTCATGAGTATAGGCCTCGGGGACGGTAGGATAAGGAGCAACATTTAGCGCATAAATTAACTCTGACGATTTTTTTGCTCTGAAGGTCAGTCTAAGCACAGGAGTTGCCGTGGTAGGCCAGGTTTTCTCGCGCATAACATTCCAACTCGCCGTTAGAATACCTTTTTCTTTATTAATTAGCGCAAAATTTTCATCTGATATGCCAGGAACATCTCCTGCTGCATAATCTATAATTTCCAATATTCTTTCATCAAAATCTAACGTAAACTGAAAACCAGCGACATCTTCCTGAGAAGCTGCTTTTACGTCGATGGTAAATTCCTCACCGTAATTAAATTTCAAGTTGGGAATCTGTAATTGTAGTTCACCAAAAGTACTTCTTGGATTTTGTACAATGAGGCTATTTGGCGTTGCAGAGCTATTTAGATCACCCACTTTAATACCTATGAAATTGGCCTGGGCAAATTTTGTTTTAAAATCGTCTAAGGTTTTAGCTTCAGGAAATGGTACCTTAAGAGGATTTACACCAGCGGGAAAGACATAATCTGCGTCAATAAAGCGCCATGAATTATTCTGTGATCCTAAATCGGTATCTTTACCTAAGATTAACTTCCTTAATTTTATCAAATCAAGCGTAGAAACATTACCAGAACGATCAATATCAGCGGCGATTTGTTGGTAGGGCGATTTCAGGGAAATAATGCCGAGAATAAATTTTTGGATTAGTACCAAATCCATGGTTGACAAGCCATTAAGCAAATCATCGTTCTTGTAAGGTTGTAATTTATAGTTTTTGCCAAATGCCAGATTTGCCAATTCAAACTTACCAGTAGCTGTTGTTAAAACGTTCATCGCAGGGTCATTTACCTCTTTGATAAGTACTTTTTCAACGTCTTCCCCTTTTTCAGTTTTGATAACGCCTGCTATTTTTCCGATAGGATTGGTTAGACAAAGGCCATCATTATCCTGAACATCAACGGTAACGGTGCAAAAATCGCTGTTTCCTTTAGTATCTGTCACCCAAAGTTCCACGGGTTGAAGACCAAAATCGGCACAAGTGAACGTTAACATGGTGTCGAGAGGATGAGGAGGGATACTGTTCCCTGAATTACCTCTTTTTATACTAATTTTTATAGGGCCACCACAAAAGTCACGGCTGGCAAGATTTATATCTTTAGCATCGACCATGGCCATAATAGCTGGCATTTTGGATAGATTTACTGCAATATTTTTACAAATTGGAGTGGGTGGTTTTTTATCAATAACGGTCACCGACGTTTGTCCGGTCACTTTATTACCACAACCATCAGCTACAGAATAGGTGAAAGTAGTAGTACCTAAAGGATAGGTTCCACTTGCATTTGCTCCATTTTGGTTTGCAAAAGGTGAATTATTGGAAATGATAAGATTCTGGTTACAGTTATCGGTAGCCGTTGCTAAAGGAACAGTAACCTGCGCTACATTACAGTCAGTATACAAATTGATAACCTGATTAGCTGGAACGGTCAAAACCGGTGGAGTCTTATCCTCAACGATAATTAACTGGGCGTAAGTAAATCGATGTCCAGGAGAACCAGGCACATATTTACACAAATCGACTACCTCCCAGGTGCGGTAAACTTTGAAACAACCCGGAGAAGTCATATTAAACACATTATCGGTGTAGGCAAAAGCAATTTGAGCACAAAGGGGTTCATTTACTACTGGCCTTCTACTAATTATCGGAAGATCATTTACACCCACCTGTGCGTTGCAAGAATTGATTGTTATATCTTTAGGCCAAGTGATATGTTGAGCTAATAAAATAGAATTATTAACAATATTTACATTTTGGGTACAAGTAGCTTTTAATCCACGGGCATCCGTAGCTGTAAAAGTACGGGTTAGAAGACCTGTATTACACTCTTCCATTTTAACATTGTGGGTAGAATCCAGCGTATAGCTACAAGCTTCCAAAACGATAGGACTTCCAAAGCGCCCTAAGTTAATGAGTTCGTCATTACACTCAGTGGAAGTATTTGCCGGACAAATAATAACGGGGGGAAGTTTATCTTCAACCGTCATTTTAACTTCACAAGTATTATAGAAATTACCCCAAAGATTACCCCCTGGTGCTTCCCTGGCAGGATCAACTGGACCATCTCCAGGATTTGAGATATACACGCGCATTTCAACGGTAATTTTACCTTTATCGACATCATCACAACAAAAGGAAACATAATCATCAAACCATTCCTGATAACCGGGAGCGGTAGAATCATCACCATTAGCGCCACTGCAACTATTGGTATCTTTTCTGCGCACTTTATAATAAACGGGCAGCCCACAATTATCTCTGGAACCACTATCAAAAGCTTTGGCAGAGGCGTAAGCTGTACCCTCATTGGTCAGCGTAATGTTTCCAGGACCAGTACATATAGCGACCGGTGGCGTAGTATCAAAAACCTCCACGGTAGAAGTACAGACGGCGGTATTCCCACATTTATCGATGGCCATATAGGATATGGTATGGGTCCCTAAAGGCATACTTATTAGATTGGGATAAGTTCCAGAAAATGGGGTTGTTACCATTAAATTTGGTGCGGCGTCACAGTTATCTGAAATCAATTGAGGAGCACTTAAAGGTACCAAAGCCATACAGATAGACGGTTGAGTTGAAACTCTTAATGGTAAAGGACAAACGATAACAGGCTTGGTAGTATCTTTAACCTGAATAATCTGAGTATGCAAGGTATCCTGACTGGTACAAAGGTCGATGGCTGTCCAACGACGAATTACCGCAAAACTAAGTCCTGCACAGGTGCGAGTAGTATCATCTGTATAAGAATAATTAATTTTACACAATCCAGCTGAGTTTATTACACTTCCGTTAATGGTAGGAAAACCTGTTATACCTGGACTCACATTGGGCGTATTGCAACTGAGTAAGGTATCTCGTGGAAAAACGATTCTTCGAAGCGGTGTTAATGAATCTAGGCTAGGCTTTAGCAAGCTAATTTTCTGAATACAAGTATCGGCATTACCATAAATATCAGCAACAATCCATCGTCTGAATATTTTTTGAAGGGTATCAAGCGAACAATCGGATACCGAGACACTATCTTTATAATTATAGGACAGGGTCCCATTACAATTATTACTCACGATAGTAGGTCTTCCCAGATTAATCCCTGAGGTATCAACACTGCAGCTAACAATAGTATCACGGCAGGTAATTACGGGTGGCATTTTATCCACAATACGGGCAAAACCGTTACAAGAAAAAGCGGTACCAAAAACCAAAATTTCGATCCTTACAATAGAACCGATATAAGGATTTAAGTTTACGGTAAGACTACCAGTATCCCTCTTAATGAGCGTCCCGCTTTGTGTAAATAGCGCGATAGACATATTTGCCGTAGCATAGGTCGTTGAAGCGGTATCGACGATAATAGCGGGATGAATAACCCCTTCACAATTTTGATTCACCGCAATTTCTTTGGGTGCATTTATTGGTGCAGGGTTACAAGTCAAGGTTTGGGCACCCAAATTTTCCGATAGGAAAATTAGGAGAGAGAGAACCAATAAAGGTCCGAACCTTAACACATTGTTTAAAAAGGGGTTCCCCAATCTAAGTGAATTAGTGAGGATAGAGGGTACATTTTTTTTTGCTTTTCCATTCATGATTTCCATAATTGCCGGATTTGAGATACGAGATAAAACCGTCCACATAAAAAACCAGCGAAACACCTTAATAAAGTATTTCTGTTTTCAATAATATGTTACAATACAAAATCATGCCAAATTACATATATGGATAATATTTAATTTAAAAAATATATTTATACAAAAAAGGCCTTTATCCAGATTAGGATAAAGGCCTTTTTTGTAAGCAAAAATTTGTTGTCTTATTAATTATTTTTTACTCCCGTATTTTTGGGGATCAAAAGCGATGGCAAAAGTAACTTCATGGGTACCTGTTCCACTAGCATAGCTGCTAATTTCCTGTAGGGATAAATCGAAGGAATAGAAAAATTGAATATTAGCTGCTTTAGCACCAAGGAGAAAACCTAAAGCGCCTAAGGAGCGATAGGAAATTCCGGTAATAAACTGGTCGTTTAACAGACCAACATTTAGATTCAGGTCAGCTTGAAAAGGCGCGTTTTTAATTCTCCTTAAAAAAACAGAAGGTTCTATAGAAACATTACTGGAAGACGATTTGATTTTATGACCAGCCAATACCATATAGTAGTCGAAAGGAGAAGATTTATTTACATCTACTATAGCGATATTATCGAGACGATTCCCAACAATATTAGAAAAGGTCACTCCTAAATAGGTAGGTCTTTCGTGACTTCCCTCAATTACGGGATTACCAAAACCAGCCATAACAGAAAGAGCCACATCGAAACGACCAATCCCTGCAACGGCATTTTCCGCTATGGGATCATTTAAATCATAGTATTTATTTCCATTAGTAATATCAGCAAAGATGGCGGAACTTCTCAAACGCAGTTGTTGAAATTCTGTTGAGAAACCAGCAGAAAGGAAAAAATCTTCTTTAATATCAAAAAAGAAAGAGTAATTCACCATAGCCTTTGTTCTGGAGAGAAGGCCTGCATTTTCTGAAAGAACACCAACGCCCAGACCAAATTTATTTCCTAATGGCCCGTTATAGAGCGCATTTAACGATTTGGGACTATCTGAAATACCGGACCATTGATAACGGCCATTTACTTGCAGTTGATGAAAGCCGCGTAAGCCTGAAGCGGCTGGGTTCACCAACACCGGATTTACGGTATAGTGGGAGAAATTAGCTTCATCTTGAGCGAGTAAAGACCCTGAACAAAAAAGAAGGAGCAAAAGGGGGAGAAATAAATTTTTCATGAATCTCAGATTAATATTTTAGCACTTTGGCGATAAATTAGTTTTCCCTTAACAGGGTAATAGAACCTTCCAATGGTTTATCGCCATTAAAGTCCAGAGTAAAATAATACACTCCTTGAGGTAAAAGCTCACCATTTATGGTCGTACCTTTCCAATCATTCCTGTAGTTTTTCTGGTCGAGAACAAGTTGTCCCCAACGGTTAAAAATACGAAGTTGATTTTGCTGGTATGCTGGATCAAAGGTTACACAATTGATAATAAACTCCTCATTTAAGCCATCTCCATCGGGGGTAATCAATTTACGGTATTCTAAACATTCGAATCTTTCATCATTAACTTCAACTACAGAGATGGCAGGATTAGGTGCGCAACCGCGGGAATCAGTTAATTGTAGGCCATAAATACCCGGACATAGATTCAATAAAAACGAATCTCTTTTTCCGGCAACCTGTGGCCAGGAGTAATAGTATGGGGGAAATCCACCAGTTGCGGAAGCGGTAATCTTTCCATCACAATTTCTATCGTCGAGGGTAGGCGTCGCTTTAAGGGTAACCACAATAGGCGTTGGATCCTTAAGGGTATAGGTTTGAGTATATTTACAATTATTCCTATCCTCAACTTCTATGGAATAGATACCCTGGGGAATTAAATTAAGGGAAGGTCCACGTACACCGTTATTCCAAGCATACACATACGTTGAACCAGGAACTCCGCCAGAAGCAGAAACCACAATAGAACCATTTCTTGCTGCAGGACAACCAATATCAATGACAGAGGCGTTCAAATCTACTTTTGTGGGAGCAGTAGCATTGATTTCTCTTGTTATGGTGCAACCAAGTGGATCTGAAATTTTAACCTGATACATTCCCGCAGCAGCATTTTGAAATAAGGAAGCACTGCTTGCCAAATTACCATTTAGCAACCATTCATAAACAAAGGATGTACTTCCGCTATTATTCTTTGCTGTTACCTCAAGAATTCCATCTTTATTAGAAAGGCAGCTAACAACAAATCCATTATAGTTAGAATTTGCTTTTACGTTGGCCGTTAATATGTTTTTAGCTTCTACATTATATACTCTAACCACCTCGTTACCAGAAGCTTCTCCGATAATTACGGTATAAACACCAGACATGACGTCAATTAAGTCTTTTGAACTACTAATAGTGTCCCCCTTACTGTTCACCCATCTAAATTTGTAAGGTGTTTTTCCACCTTGAACATCCAGAATAACTGAACCATTGAGATCTTCCGGACAATCACTTTTTGTGATAGCAGGTTTAGCTGAAAAGGTATTAACAAAGATAGGTGCTCCCACAAAAGTACAACCGTTAGCATCTCTGATTGAAGGAGTATAACTACCTTCACAAAGACTTATCAATTGCAGCCCTGTATTATTTGTGTTCCAATTAACAGTGTAAGCGGCGGTGCCACCTGAAATGGATAATACAATTCTGCCTGTACATCCACTTTCCTCACTATCGTGTTTTACAGTAGCTTCTACGGTAAAAGGAGTAGGCGTTGAAATAGTGAACGAGCCTTCTTTTTTTGTATTAATAGCGTCCTCTACAACATAATTGATAACACCTCCTCTAAGATTTTCCAGATTAAGAATACCATTTGTAGTGTTAAAAACCCGGCCATTCAAGGAAAGAGTTAGTTTATAAGGGCTTGTTCCGCCACTTATCATCACTTTTGCTTTACCTGTAGTATCTCTTGGACAAAGTACCCCCGTGGTGGTAACGTCAACAGCCAGCGGCACCAGTTTGTATTCTACATTAAAACAAGTATCTACCGGACAAGAAGAATTATCACTAACCTTCACGCAATACTTACCTGTGACCAATGTTTCAATGGTAGAGGTAGTTGCTCCATTATCCCATAAAAACGCATAGGGTGCTGAACCACCTATCACAGAAAGGGATATTTGACCATTATTATTTGAAGGAGCCCCCGTAACATGGGTTATGGTTGGCGTTACTCTTGGTTTACTTTGTTCTGTTAAGGTTACAGACAATGATAACGTTGCATTTTGTGCATCGGTAACCGTCACTGAATAATTTCCTGGACCTAATTTACTTAAATTCTGAACGGTTTCTCCGTTACTCCATTTGTAAGAAAAGGGAGCAACACCTCCAGAAAGTGATAAGGTTACTGAACCCGTACTTGATCCCTCGCAGGGATTAACGACTACAGCGGGAGCAAATTGAAGTTTACGAACCATTTTGACGCAAATTTCTGCTCTACAAGCTGTTGTATCACGAACTATCAGGCAATAATTACCTGTATCAAGATTTGATATATTCTTAGTATTTGCTGTATATGTGCCAGGTCCTGTCCAATTATAGGTTACCAAGCCTTTTGTTCCCTGCACTGTCAAATCTATTCCTCCGTCATTTCCATTATTTATATAGGTAGGTTGAACGGCTGAAATAGTTATTCCATCCGTTTGACCTATGGTGATAGAACGAAATAGCTGACAACCTGTAGCGTCTGTTAACGTTACGTTATAATTATCAGGCGCAAGATTTGTTTGATTTGCCTGGGAAGGAAGACCTTTATTCCAAAGATAGGAATAGGCTGTTTCACCTCCTGTAACAGTAAGAGCAATAGACCCTGTATTTCTTCCTAAACAAATGGCATCCACCTTTTGAATTGAAAGACTAAGATTAGACTGTTTAATAACCTGTGGCGTTGACACAATGGCGCATCCCAATGCGTCAGTAAGCGTTAATTGATAGGTACCCAGAGGTACGTTTTTAAGTTCTGGCAGAGCAGATAGCCCGCTACTCCAGGCATAAGTATAAGGTTTTTGTCCTCCGGTAACCACTGCATTCAATGTACCTAATTCTTGATTTGCACAACCTGCATCCGTTTTGGATACCTGAGAAATCAGTGCAGAATCAGGACCTGGCACAACAAAAGTAGCGACAGCATTCAGAGGATTGCCAACATTGGTTACGGTAACTGTGTAAGTACCCTTTGCCACATTTTGTAAATCTTTTGATGTTGCCTGATTACTCCAAAGATAAGTAAAGGCGCCTGTACCTTGTGAAACCGAAATACTAATACCTCCTGTGTTGGAACCAAAACAAGAAACTGCTTTAATGGTAGCAACGGGTGCTATAACTGGTGGTACTAAGTTACCGGAACGAACGGTTCCCGGAATAAACTGATAAGGAATGGACGTTTCGTTTTTATCTAAAATTTCTGTCGTAACCGATGGGTCGTGAGTTACTCTGGATGAACCATTTTCACTTAACACAAGAAAGCATAATTTAAATATCACCGTATTGTTTGGCACTGAGACCCCTGCTACATTAGGATCTAACCAGGAAAGTTTGATTTTTCCTGGAAGATTTGATCCAGTTCCCGGTAAACCAAACTGAGATTCATTTAATCCAGCAAGATTAAAATCAGATACAGAATCAAATTTTAGTCTTATTGGATCATAAGCCAAGCTAAATTCAAGACCTAGAATATCCTTGAAATTTAACACAGAAACAGGCATACAAACTTTATCGCCAACACCCCCTGTTGCATCGCCGACTTTAACGGTGAAATCCGTCGTGTTTACTAATCCTTCTATGAAAACTTCGCCGTCTGTAAATCCAGGAGTAAGTTTATTTTGTACACTATCCAGGACCTCAAAATTACTCTTATTAAAGCGAATGGGCACTGGACCAGCACCTTGTGCTGTAAAACAAGCTTTAAAAAGAACTGTATTATTAGTGACCGAAATACCTTTTGTATCTGAACTGGTCCATGACATCCTTATGTTTCCTGCTACGTTGGATCCTTGTCCGGGTAAGCCAAAAGAATTAATACTTAAACCTTGCAGTCCGAAGCGGGTTACAGAATCAAAGCGTAATTGAGCGGCGTCATAAGTTAATGTAAATTGAGTCGCAGAAATTTTATTGAAACCTGTTGCGCTAATATCAATACAAATGGGTTCATTTGCTTCAACCGCCCCACCAGTAACCTTAAAGGTAGGCCCGTTTAATGAAGCGCCACCACTACCTGGTTTACCCAGGGTAATTGTACCCGATTGCGTGGTATATGGAAGAAGTACATCTGAAGAATTGATAATTTCACCTGTTGTAGGTATTGAAATGGATGTATTTCCTGAAGAATCTCTCGCTGTGAAACATAGTTCAAATAGCATGGCTCCATCGGCCAGTGTCGTCTTTTGACCTCTGCTATCAAACCAACCTAAAATAAGTGAGCCTGGTTTGTTTAAGCCATCTCCTGGTTTTCCAACGGCTGATTCCTCAAAACCTCCGGGAGACAAAATACTATTAAAATTCCGTACTGATTTGAACAGTAATTTAGTTGAATCATAATTCATTTTAAATTGTAATCCAATAATATCTTTAAATCCCTCTATAGTAATGGGTACACAAACTTCGGAACCAAACCCAACCGAGGCATTTCCCACTAAAACCTTAAAATTATCAGAAGTAGTTGCCCCACCGGCACCTACTGTAATCTGACCTTGTCGCCCTTCAAAAACAACTTCTTTGTTGCTTGAATCAATAATTTCTGCAATAGCATCAAAAGTAATATTGGTTGTTCCATCCGTTTGTTTAGCTGAGAAACAAACCTGAAAGATAGAAAGATTATCTGCCAGGGTTACTCCTTTTGCTTCATTATCGAACCAGGAACATTTAATTTTTCCCAATGGATTTGTACCCCGTCCAGGCATTCCAAATTGTGCGGTATCAAGCCCTGGAACCTGAAAATTTCTCAATGATGTGAAGGTTAACAAGCTGGAGTTGTAGTTCATAGTGAATTCCATACCAGCTATTTTAGTAAAGTTTTGGGTATTCACATTCAAACAAAAACTTTCCCCTTTTGCTACCGTTTTGTCTTCAATGTCGAGTATTAAGTTGCCCACATTACCCGTACTTCCGCCGCCTGTGCTACCTCCACCGGTACTTCCGCCTCCACCAGTGCTTCCGCCACCGGTGCTTGTGCCACCTGCCCCAATAATGATAACTGGAGTATTTACGGTACTGGGAACAACAGCCTCTGAAAGATTTATAATTTCAATATTATTTACTCTGATAGTATCTTGCGCATCAGCATTAACCGCGGTAAAGCAAACTTGAAACAAGGTACTTGCAGCGGGTATGGTAATCCCCTTTAACTGGTCATCAAACCAAGCCATATTTAACTTGGCAGATTTACCATCAGATGCCACAACATTGTTAAAAGCACCTGATAAACCTGAGACTCCCGGATTAAATCCTTGCACCTTACTATAGGTTAATTTTTGAGGATTATAATTCAATGCTAATTGAAAGCCAATTAAATTGGTAAAATTTGTTACCGTCACATTGGAGCAAAAAGCAGCCCCTTTTGCCACTGTGGTATCTTTAATAGCTATGTTTAACGTTTGCGCGTTTAAGAACTGACTGAAAATTAAAAGCCCAAAAATAAGAACCCGGCTAATTGTTAACTTCATAAAAATCGGTTTTGGAATGAATGCTTAAATAAAAATGCAGCAAAAAAGCATCAATTTGCAGGCATATATATGATTTGTTGATTTGACTGAAAATTACCTTGTTTAATTTGCAAATTATAGTAACCTCTTGCTGGAAAATCAGAAACAGGCATTTGCAAAAATTGGACCCCAGAGCCAATTTTATTTAACCATCTTTTTATTACACTCCCTTTAACGTCCGTTAGGGTGTATTCTACTGTACCTGGAACAGACGAAAACCAATTTACGGAAACATCCCCAGTAGAAACTGGATTTGGGTAAACTTTATCTATTCTTAACTGCTCTGAATCAATACCTTGTGCCGAAGATGTTGCCCCCATTTTTAGAACCACGAAACCGTCAACATAGAATGCAGTGATCGCTTTATATGAGCTATCAGCCGTTTCCCTGATATTAGTAGGCGTGTCAATGAAAGTTATAGGAGATTTGAGACCTCTCAGACCTTTTACTTTAAAATAAAGAGAAAAAATAGATTTTTTATCGGGCAGCGTCACTCCTTTCAACGACTCGTCAAACCATTGGAAGCTAAGAACTCCTTTTGATTTTGAAACCAAGCCAAAATGATCGTCCAACTTCAAAGGCAAACCAAAATTTCCTACGCTATCTAAAACAAGTAGGGTTGAATCCCAGGCAACATTGAATTGTGTACCCACTATAAATTTGAAATTACTTACTTGAATATCTGCTTTATACACATCAACATTCGACATAATGGAATCTTTGGGTGCCCAATAAGAAACATTCTGGGCCACCATGTGATTCAGAAAAACAAAACTCAATAATAAACCAACATAAAGAGATAAAAACTTACTCATTTTCTAAATTTTAATTTAACACAATGAACCAAAACCATTACAAAATTAAGGAAATAAGTTAAAAAATATGACCATTTGTGCGTCATTCAAATTTGACCATTTTTAGCGTCCTTTTATACTCTGCAGATTCTATGGTAAAATAATAAATACCTGGGGAATGAAAGGTATTTTTTTCAAAATCCAGCACATGTTCCCCTGCACTAAACCATTGATTTGACTGCTTGATTAATCTTCCGGTAACATCAGTAATACTCCATTTCACTAAACTTTGAGTAGGAATTTGAAACCAAACATTGGTAGTTTCCGTAAAAGGATTCGGGAAATTTTGTTTTACTTCCGTAAAATAAATCGATTTACTTTTTTCTATCCAACCTAACTCTAAACGCAATAAATCATTATTTATATATGCCTCAGGGGACATAAATCTGGAATTTAGAGAAATGGCGTCTTTAATAAAGCCATCCATTTTAGCTTTAATCACAATGGTAGTCAGCGCTGTATCGGTAGTGCTTCCATTCCAGCTGGCCGTTAGCAGACCATCCTGAGGGAAAAATCCAAAAAATTCTTTGGACGCCAGACCTTGTTTCATTTCAACCAAATCAAACACCTTTTCATCGAATTGCAATGCAAATTGGAATCCTTCCAGACCCTTTGTATTTTTTAATAAAATTGGAATTTCAACTAACTGACCTGCCTCAAAAAATTCATTTTCTAAAAACAAATTCCAGGTTCCCTTTTCCTCACCACTTCTTATTCCCGGAGCAACCGGACCATTAATTTGTGCTGAACCATTTACATCTCCGATTTTAATACCTATAAAATCAGCCCTTTTGTGCCCATCAATGGGATTATAAGAAACCTCTTCAGGGAAAGGTGTTTTCCATGGGTTATTTGGATCCGGGAAAACAAAAGAGGAGCTAACAAACCGCCAGCTTTCATTAAACTGGAAAGCTAAATCAATACCAAGAATCAACTTCCTTAACTGAATCAAATCGATGGTACTCAGTGTTTTTGAATTATTTACATCGGCCGCTATAATTTTATAGGGCGAATTAAAAGGCTCTACATTTAAAATATGCTTGCTTATCAGCACTAAATCGAAAGTAGTTATCCCATTTAAAAAACCTCTGTTAAGCGAGGGCTTAACAGTATAATTTCTATTTAAAGTCAGGGACGGAATAGAATATCTTCCATCGATGGCAGTATTCACTGTCGATGTAGAGGTACCTGACAGTCTTACTGAAACACCCTCGAGTCTTGCTTGATTTTCATTAGTAATAACTCCTGAAATAGATGCAGAACCACTACCTTTACAAATATTAATGTTATCTTCCACATTGATATAAGTGGTACAAAAACTGTGATTTCCTTTGTTATCCCAGGCATGAATTTCAACAAAAACCAAGCCTACTGTGTCCGAACACATTAAGGTTATAGAAGTGGAATCTTTATTAAATGGGACACCTACTCTATTGATTGAATAATGGGTAATTTGATTCTGCCTGTTATTCTGGGCATTAACTGCTCCCTGACCATTACAATCAAATACAGCAGCGCTAATAAAATCTGAAGCCCAGACGACCATCATCCCCTCTCCATCCAGTCCAGGCATCAATCCAGTAACCACGCCATTTAAACAAAGCGGGGTTGTGGCTATTTTATCTGCAACAATGAAAGGAATCCTATTTATGGCAACATTACCACAACCATCTCTTACTGACACCAAAAGATCATGCTTTCCTTCAGGTAAATTCTTCAATTTCACACTCCCAGTTGCTAAAGAATCTGTAGTCATACTGGTGCTTGCCGCTAAGGTCCAATCAGATTGGAAGGTGATAGGTGCAGCCACTGCGGTACCCTGATTTAATGCCACACTTACAGCGGTTATCGTTAGATTACTTTTACAGAGATCAGCTGCTTTGAAACGTACATCAATATTTGCTAAACAAGTATTGGGAAAAGTAGGAAAAGTATCTGGCGTCGGTATTGTTACGATAGGTGGGGTTGAATCAAATATTTTAACTACCTGGGTATATTGGTAAGAAAATGCCGGCGTGGAGTCCCTGGTAAAAGTTGGCCAGATTGGATTTGGCAAAAAGCAAGATTTGTTATCATTATTGAAAACAAAAGGCGTTCCCAATGGTTTGGGCGCGTTGTCCTGAGCTGCTGGAAAAACTCTTTCCCTATAATTAAAAGAGGAATAATTAGTTGGTACTCTGTCCTTTGAAATAAAGAACTCTTCAACCCCATTTGTTCCAGGGGTTGTTCCTCTGGTAAAGGTCGTATTATTAAGTTCTCTGTCACGTACAAGTACAAAAAAACCTGACCCCTCCGCTACATCATAAGTATCGTTAAAGTCGCCATCCCCATTTTGATCCCATTTGCGGGGAACAACCTGAGTGAATTTTGCTGGATCAAGCGTATTTGGGCAAGAACTTGCCCACTCCCCAAGTTCGCACCAATTAATAACGGTGTAAGTCCTATTTTCTTTTGAACAAATATTTGTTTCAGAGCTATCAGGTGTAACTTTTGTAACAGACATACTTACAGCAAGGATATCACATGCCACCTCATAAGTCTCCATTACAGGAATTGATGAACCAATTTGGCAATTGAGATTAATATCGGCAGGAAATAAAATATCGTATTCGTGAACTGGAAGTACTCTTACCCTTTGGGTACATAAATTGATTCTGGTTACCACACCTCTAATCGTTTTAATAGCCACCCATTTACGTGTATAAAAGCCAGCGCCACATGTCAAGCTAGAATCGAGAGAATATTCAACGGTTCCAGTACATTCCAGCGCCGAAATTTGTGGTGTACCAAATCTGGTATTTGCAGTATTTGTATCATAAATAAGAAAACGGTCTTCTGGTTTATTGCAATACATGTAGGTATCAGCAGGCGCAGAACAAATTGGGTCTGATCTGTCTTCAACACTAAGAGAAAGCCAACAAAAGGAGGTATTTCCTTGCACATCGGTTCCATGAAGTTCCACGATTACTGGAGCGGATACGTCACAACAATAAAACTCGGCAAAATCGACCAAAGGGGTATAAAAACTTCCTGAGTTAGGCCCTCCGTTAATTTGTATAAAATGCTCTCTAATATCCCCGTCCAAGTCAAGGTCGTAAGCTGTATTCGTTAAAAACCGTTCTAAGCAATCCGCTTTTACCAATCTTCTTACTTTTAACGTTAGCAAAGTACAATTATCACGAGAGCCTTCATTGATTTCATTTATTCCAATTCTTGCGTAAGATAAACCAGCATTAATTCCCAAATAATAATCTCCGCCTGGGGGATTTGTCAATACTATATTAAGTTGATCATCGCAAATCATTGTGGGAGGAACATTGTCAACCATAGTAAAAAGAAGCGTATCTATCGTTCTGTTGAAACAATTATCAATTACCTCAATGATGAGTCTATGTCTTCCATAAGGAATTTCAGTGAAAATCTTTTTCCCGTTCCGCGTTACGGCTGGATAAATTCCATCAAACCAAGTAGTACCCCTCTGTGGAATGCCATTCACTAATCGATCCAGCGATTGTATTTTATGGCTTACCGTTAAACTTGTCGCACAATTATCCCGAATTTTCAATCCATATAAAAAGGCAAGGTTACTCGTATCCACGTTTAGTTCTCCTAAACAGGACGAAGTACCTGTTGATACAGCCACAGAATCAAAAATAGTGGTAATTAATGGTTTTTCTAAATCCAATACACGTATCACCATGGTATCTTTAAAACGATTCCCTGTACACCAATCCCAAATTTCTACAACCGCATCAACTTTAAATCCTGAACCACAAGATGCTGTAGTATTCTTGACAACAGAAGTGGTATAAGCACAAGTCATATCAAAAAGACTAATATTTTGACCCGTTTTAGGGTGCACAGCCCTATAATTATCTCGAATTAAACTATCTACCCAAGGTTGCCCATTGGTACACAGGTTGAAAGTAAGGGTATCTCTCGACGGAGGTGGTAAAAATAAAGCAGAAGAAGGTCTCTTAAACCTTATAATTTGATTAATTGTCGTATCATTTGAACGGGAGTCTATAGCTTGAAAAGATCTTCTTATAGTAGCAAAAATACTATCTGTCGAACAATTCGTTTGAGATAAAAAATCAGTTACTTTAATTTGAATTTGTCCGCCGCAAAGATCTGTAAAAGTGGGCGTACCAGTGAAATACCTATAGCCAGCTACCCGCCAGCTACCATCGACATTATTCACAAAACTAACATCATTACACCATAGGTCAATAGTATCAATTAAAGCAAAAGCAGCCGTATTTAATACCGGAGGCGCTTCATCAGTAGCCGTTATAATACCTTGACAGACAACGAGGGATCCTTTAAAAACACCATAAGTCCAACCAACTGCCTGTGGACTAATACCATCAATAATGTTATTATTATTAGCATTTAAGTCGGCAATTTTCAGAACCATTCCAGTAGTGTCGCAGGACCCCGGGGTATTCCCAGCGTTCGGAAATATATTTTTAAGAAACAAGGTACGTTGACAATTATCATCTAGAATGACATTTAGATCAGTACAACCACAAGGATTGCTTTGTCCCTTTAAAGCATTTAGACTAATCAATATTAATCCTAAAAGCATCATTAAAGAAGGAACCCCTAAGGAAACCTTTTTTATGAATTGCTGGATGGTTACAATGGCGTTAAAATTTGTCTTCATTTCGTATCATATATATTATCAGGTCTGACTGTCAATTCAAAAAGCATACCATTTTTTTATTATACATAGTATTTTAAGAAATAAACTATCAGCGTGTTTAAACACGTATCACCGATATATGCACATACCAAGACTAGAAACTGGTTAATTAACTAACCAGGATACCTAAAAAGTAGGTTTTTTTTTGAGAGAGACTATAATATATCGGCAAAACGCCGTTAAAGTATTCCTTGAAAAACGCACAAAAAAATTTAAAATTATAAGCTTGTCGAAAAAAAATACTTCATGCAAATATATAAATAGAAATAATATACAACTACATTAAAATGTATTTTTTACAAATTTATTTTTATCATACTTTGAATATCAAATAAATAAAAGGATTTTAACAGCAAAGAGGATCATCAAATAGAAGCAGCTAAAAAGGCGGCATCTTTGATTGCTTTCTTTGCATCTAATTCTTTTGCCTCTTTCACACCACCAATCCAGTGAATTTTACCAGAAAAGTCAGGTATGGAAATAGAAGGATCGAAAACAGGAAGTTGACCGGCGCAAATAACAATTTGATCTACCTTCAGGCATTCACGGATACCATTCTCCCTTTTAAGATGGAGTCCGTCATCATCAATTTTTTCATAAGCCACCCCGGAAATATTCTGCACTCCTCTTTTTTGCAATTCCTTTTTATGAATCCAGCCCGTTGTTTTACCCAATGACTTACCTTGTTTACCAGTACTTCTTTGCAACAAATAAATAGTGCGCTTTATTTTCAGATTAACCTTCTCCGAAAGCAAGCCTCCTGGCACGGCAAAAGACTTATCCACTTGCCAGGAAGACAAAAAACTATCAATTTCGTAGGCATTATCATGTGCGAGGAAAGTAGCTACATCAAAACCCACACCCCCTGCGCCAATAATTGCCACATTGTTTCCTTTCGGCACTTTTCCAAGAATTAAGTCGGCATAAGAGACGACGGAAGGATGATTAATGCCTGAAATTGTAGTAATAGATTTGGGTTTGACCCCTGCAGCAAGGACAATTTCATCAAACCCTTGATCACCGGCAGTTTGAAAATCAAAAGCAGTATTCAGAAACACTTTGACATGGTTCAGCTTTAGTTGAACGGCAAAATATCTCAGGGTTTCCTTAAACTCCTCTTTTCCGGGAATATTGGCTGCCAACTTAAATTGTCCTCCTATTTCGGCTTCCTTTTCGAACAAATGAATGTCATGTCCCCGTTCGGCGGCATGAATGGCAAAAGTGATACCCGCTGGTCCTGCACCTATCACAGCTATTTTTTTACTTTTGGGTACTTTATTAAATATTAGCTCTGTTTCAGCACAGGCTCTTGGATTAACCAAACATCCTGCTGGTTTTCCTTCAAAAACGTGATCTAAACAAGCCTGATTACAAGCGATACAGGTATTGATTTCATCCACTCTGCCTTGTTTCGCTTTTAGAGGCCAGGCAGGATCCGCTAAAAAAGGACGAGCCATAGAAATCATATCTGCCTGTCCCTTTGCAATGATAGATTCCGCCTCATCAGGCATATTGATTCTATTGGTAGCTATAATGGGGATATCAAGTTCTTTTCTAAGTTCTGCAGTAAGCCAGGTGAAAGTTCCCCTTGGCACTTGGGTAGCGATGGTAGGAACCCTGGCTTCATGCCAGCCTATACCAGAATTAATAATATTTATCCCTTCACTTTCAAGATTCTTCGCCAGTAAAACGACCTCCTCCCAGGTTGAACCGTTGGGAATAAGGTCAGTAAGAGATAATCTGAAAATAAGAATAAATTCTTTGCCTACCGCGGCTCTTACCTGCCTTACTATTTCCAGTGGGAAGGCCATTCTATTTTGATAAGATCCGCCCCATTGATCCTTTCTATGATTGGTGTGAGTGACTAAAAACTGATTAATCAAATACCCTTCTGAACCCATTATTTCGACACCATCATAGCCGGCATCCTGGGCTAAACGCGCGGTATGTGCAAAATCAATGATTGTTTTTTTAATAGAAGATTCGCTAAGGGCCCAAGGTTTAAAGGGACTAATAGGAGATTTTATAGCCGATGGCGCCACACAAATCGGATGATAACCATACCTGCCGGAATGAAGGATTTGCATACATATTTTGCCACCTTCTGCATGAACAGCGTCGGTAATCATTTGATGTTTTACAACAGCACTTTTATTTGTTAGTCTGGCGGAAAATGGAGCAACCCAACCGGCTCTGTTTGGCGCAATTCCTCCAGTTACCATTAATCCTACCTGTCCTGCTGCTCTTTCTGCAAAATAAGCAGCTAAGCGCTCAAAACCATTTTTTGCTTCCTCCAGCCCAGTGTGCATTGAACCCATAAGGATTCTATTCTTAAGCTGGGTGAAACCTAAATCTAAAGGTTTAAAAAGATTTGGGAAATGCTCGGAGTTCATACTTAGCGAATTTTCGCTTTAAAATACATGTTATTTTTGCAGCATCCAAATTTTGCCCGCACTTTTATGTCCCGAATCTGTAACAATATTATAAAAATAAAGGCCACTATGAGAAAGTCTGTCACCGGAAACAAGCCAGTTTCCCCTTCCCGATGCCATTAATCTTCTTTCTTGCAAAACTACTTTTCCCGTTAAGTCAAATACATTTAACATTCCAAAGGTAGATGCATCAAGCGTGTAGGGAATATTAGTTTCCTCTACAAATGGATTAGGATAAGGTGAATAGGTAGTAAAATCATTAATTTGATTTGGCAAAATAGTCATATTTATCTTTCCTGACGTTGCATCAGGCTGATAAATTTCCGGGGAAAGACCATCTTTTGAAAAGGATACCGCTTCACTAAAATAGCCTTGTTTTTTTGCTTTCAATTTAAGGTTAAATAACAACTGTTTTTTTTCAAAAAAGGGAACATTTGTTCCAGAATAATTCCAGGAAACGTGAACTACATTTTTTTCTTTATTCCAATTAAGATTTGCCTCAAAAAAATCAGGTAAATTTGAACGTTGAATATCTTCAAGTTCAACCAAATCTGAATTTATTGCTAAGGAAAATTGAAAACCTCCCCAACGTCCTCCGTCTAAAAATTGAATAGGATAATTTACCTCCTGACCAGCGATAAAATCATTTTCACCGATAACAATAGAAGCCGCAACGGACGCTGCAGGAACTTCATTGTACCAATCACCATCGACATCCCCCTTTTTAACCAGGTAAAAATCTTGACGAGTACCATAAGGATTACTCTCTAAAAACTTTACCTTATTTGGAAAAACCCCCATGTCAGAGGCTAGTGAAGAGACGTATTGCCAGCTATTTTCTACCACGAAATTTGAAGAATAACCAAGGATTAATTTTCGCAGCAAAATAATATCCAAGGAAGAAATTCCACCAGAATTATCAACATCTGCTGCTACCAATGAAGGTATAGATTTAATTCTATTATTACCGAGAATATGATTTTGGATGAAAAGAATATCCTTTGTGGATATGCCAGCTAATGGATCGGCTACATCGGTGGCGAGAACAAATTCGTAAGTTTTACAGGCCGATAATTTTTTTACTGAAAATTCCCCTAACGAATTAGTCGAACGAATCACCTGATTTGAAAAATACACGCCCATATTAGAAATAGGCTCTTCGTTCACATTTTTAAAACTAAAAGAAGCTTCCATATCCATTTTTTCACAAACCTCAGGATAGTTTACCTGATTAAAAACCAGCGACTGCATTTTTTTTATGGCTGTATTAGTTAAGATCAAATGGCTAAACCTTACTTCACGAATTAAGTTTTTATCAGCGACACTTAGGACAGGATCTACTTCATAATAGAATCTGTCACCGTCTCTTAAATTTGTAAAAGTAACGATTAAAAAATGCTTCATCGTTTCTCCAAAAATAGTACCTTCTAACTTCCTTTCCGAGAGCAAAGCCACCCATAAGTCGATAGATTCTATATCTCTAAAAAGAGACTCCAGCTTTCTGGTCAGGGTTACATTATCTGGATTAATATCGGCGATAGATTTATAAAGAGGTAATTGTAGCCCTTTTCTCAATTCATTTATGGAAGGCAGCCCCCTTTCCCGTCCTCTTTGAATATTAATAGCAGCCAGATCAAAACCTCCCTGTCCTGGTTTACCAAACAAAAAATTACGAATATCGTCCACTATTTTTGAATCAAAACGCTGTTGAATCTGTGATCCCATGCCTTGAAGGAAGGGCTCAATACCGCCACTTTCTCTAATCGCTGACACTTTAAAGAATACATCCCTCAATTTAAGGTCAAGCATACTTTGAAACGGTGTACCATCTGGATTCAATCTTATTATTTTGCTACTTAACAGAGTGTGACCCAATCGAAATCCAGCGCCAGTAAACTCGTTACTTACTGTCGCGTTAATATTATTTTTGTAACCTGAATAAGCAGGCAATTGAACACCTACCGACGGCAACCATTCATTAAAAAGTATTTGCTGAATAAAGCCTCCTATTATTTTCCTTGCATATTGATAAATTTCTTCATCGGACCAGGCAGGATTTTTTAATTTGATTAAATCACATTGTCTGTTATGTTCCCGAACAAAAAGGGTATGAACGGAGGCTAGCAGTGGATTTTCATTGGCACGGACATCACCTGCAACGAACAATTTAGACTCTTCCCCGGTATCATTTACCATCTCCGGAGCCAGTGGGTCAATGGGAGAATCTAATTCACCGCTTAATGTATTGTAAGGCATTAAATTACCTTCGGACATCTTAAGTTTTCCATTTTTAAATGACCTCAACCAATTTGCCCTCTTAATATCTGAGCCATAAACAGCCGAACCGTCAATAAAGGAAGTAACCATATTGACATGTTGCCTGGGATTAGATAAGGAATTGCCAGATTTTTTATCGAAAAGGTTGCGTTTCATTTGAATAACCACATTACCCTCATCATTTGGATCAAACCAAATATCTCCCGGTGGTACGGCAATATCAAATCTTTCTGAATTATTTGGTGTTAATCCAAATTCATGATCTATAAACTGTCCAAAAACCCAACAAAAATCACTTAAATTTGATGGATCTTTTATATCAACTTCATCTTGAGCAAAAATTTCATTACTAATAACCCTGCCACTGATTCTACCTGTGAAAGGTTGAAAAATACCATCCTGGTAGGCAGCCTTTCCGAGTCTGACCAGATTTGTACCTGTTGAGCCCCAGGAAGGATTTGAGAGGTTATTAAAAGTACCGTCAATAGTTCTACATTTGTTATCTAAGGATGTTTGTGAAAACCCTAGCTCAAAAAACAAACCATTCACTAAAATTAATAGTAGTAATTTTGGGTACATGGTCATATTGATTAACTGATATTGAAAATAATAAGAGAACAAAAATAGGTTTTTTTTTCGACAAAATGTTTGAAAAACAAGTTAAAATAATGCGGAGAACTATTGAAATATAAAGTTTTCAACCAACAAGCTCCACGTCAAAAAGTTTGAAAATAAAAACAGGTATGCCTAAATGGTATTTTGTAATGTGTTTATTCCTTTCATTCAATGTTATGTCACAAAACATATCAGATTGGGGAAACATGCATGAAAAAAAAATCATTTTCCAGGAGGATGGCATATTATTGGACAGTTTACCTATATTTTCATCCTCTGTTAGTATTTTTCAAATTAACCCACTTATCCCAGTGCCTGACAGCCTGTATTTTATGGTTTCCGGCATTTTAAAATGGCGAAACGGTCAATTATTTAAAAAAGGTACTCCCCTACTCATCCGATACAGAACTTTTCCTAAGGAATGGATCAACAACAAATCCTCTGATTTTCTGCTTATTCCCGACACCCTTGAAACCTTTTTTTTGATGGGGAAATCTGAATTAGCGTCTTTTTCTATGGCCGACGAATTTCGACGAATTGACTACAGCGGTGGCTTTATGAGAGGGATATCTATTGGTAACAGGCAAGATCTTGTGCTTAACTCCCAATTAAATCTTCAGCTTACGGGTGAAATTGCTCCCGGCTTCACCATCAGAGCTGCTATAACAGATGAAAATTTACCTATTCAAGCCTTTGGAAATACCCTGCAATTACAAGAATTTGATAAAGTATTTATTGCCCTCGAAAAAGATCAATTTCATTTTACCGCGGGGGATTTTGAAATTCAAAGAGATCAAAGCCATTTCAATAACTTTTATAAGAAAGTGCAGGGTCTTAAATTACATTTTTATGATAAAGAAAACAAATGGGAAACGACAGGTAGTGCCTCCTTTTCAAGAGGACAATTTCAACGGATTACCTTAGATGTGTCGGAGGGAAACCAAGGGCCATACAGAATTTCAACGCCAGCAACAGGAGCCATAACCGTTATCCTGGCCGGTACTGAAAAAATCTTTATCAATGGAAAAAAAGCAATCAGGGGTACTTCCGGAGATTATATCATTGACTATAACCGGGGTGAAATCATTTTTACCCCCAACCAATTGATGCTAAGAGAAACCAGGGTGGTGGTAGAATTTGAATATGCAAATACCGAGCAAAACAGATCTATCCTTGCTTTCAACAGTCAATATCAGCATAAAAATGGCACCTTTTTTATAAACGGACTCACCCAACAAGACAGTAAAACGAGTCATAAGTACCGAGATTTAAAGGAGGAGGATGTAAATACTTTAGCGAATTCAACCTCGGTGTTAGAAAAGCTTTATCTTCCTGGTTGGGAATCGTCCGATGATACCGATCCTACCCGAACCTATTATACCCGGCGAGACACGCTTTTGCCCTGCGGTAAAATAGACACTTTTTTTATATATACTAACCAATCATTGTCAGATAAATATACTGTGAAATTTGGCGTTCCCTCTTCAGGAAAGGGAAATTACAGACTGTCTACTCAGCTCATTGGAAACGATAGAATCTACGAATATGTACCTCCTGATCCTATCACCTGTGAGCCTCAAGGTCAATATGAGCCCTTCATTCCTATTTTTTTTCCTTTGGCAAACAGCATCTTAACTATTGGGCAAGAAAGTAAAATATTCCAAAAAATGAGTTGGCGAACTGAAATGGGGCTTTCTCTTCAAGATAATAATCGCTTTTCATCCTATAAAAACACAATGAACACAGGCCTGGCGAGCTGGAATGAATGGAAATGGCAATCTCCTTTTGGCGCTTCTGAAAATCTCATTGATATAACCCTAAGTCATGAGTTTGTGAGTAAAAAATACTCCGCATTAGAACCCATTCGCCAACCTGATTTTTTAAGAGACTGGGGCCTCACAAACCAGTTAGGAAAAGCTGAGCTCCCTGAAAATAACGAAAACACCCTCCGATTAAAAATAAGTTATAGCACTCAGCAAGGCAACAAATTAGACTACCAGATAGAACATTATCTCAGACATGGTCTTTTTAATGGCTTACGACAAAATGCGGCTGCCACCTGGGCCAATAAAAATTCTTCTTTTACCGGCGCCTTTAATCAGGTAACAGCAAATTATTCTAGCGAAAACACCTCCTTCTCCAGACCCAATATTCAATTTATACATACCTTGCCAGGCAAAAATAATTGGCAATTTATTGGTCAAATGGAAGGTGAGAGAAAAGTACAACAGAACCCTGTAACTTCCCTGATTCACTCCAGTAGCTTTGCTTATCATCAGGTACAATTTTCCGTAAAATCGCCTGAGAAAAAGGCAAATACCTTCGCATTACGACTCCAGGACAGAACAGATTTTTTACCTGTTAAAGAAAAACTTCAGATGAGTTACAAAGCGCGCTTTGTCAAGTTGGAAGCAACGCATACTTTGAGTAATCATTTTAAAATGAAACAAATATGGCAATACAGACATTTGTCCATTATGGACAGATTAACAAATGATATATCGTCAAAAGGCGTTTTACTTGGACAAGTTCAGGGAGATGGCTCGTTTTTAAAAGGTTTAATTCGGGGAAATACGGTGTATGAGAGAGGAAGTGGTCAGGAACCAAGACTGGAATATACTTACATAAAAGTTGCTCCGGGAGAGGGGACGCATATTTGGCTGGACTCGTTGTTTAACCAGGACGGCATTTTACAACAACAAGAAATGATGATTGCCCCCTTCCAAGACCTGGCAGATTTCATCAGAGTGAATACCCTAAGTAATCAATATTTACCAACCAGGTTTTTGCATTTCACCCAATCTGTTACCGTTGACCCCAGCAGATATAAAGGTAAATTATTTAAAAAATATGCCCGATGGCAATGGAACTCAACCTGGCGAATGGATAAAAAAACCACGGCTGACCAGGGATTAATATCCTTAAATCCTTTTTCCGTCAGCATAGATGACCCTAATGTAGTATCTTTAATTTACCAGCAAAGGAATGTTTTGATTGTAAACAAGGGTCATAAATTATGGGATATACAGCTTGGAAATAATCAACAACTTCAAAAATGGCTACAAACTATCGGCTCAGAAATGCGGCTACAACAAGAGACCTTTTTAAAATTACGTTGGAATATGTCGAACAAATGGTTGCTCCGAACAGAGCTGGGTAAAGGCGGCAATGCACAGAAAGCGGAAAGATTTCCAGAAAAGAATTTCGATATGAACACTCAAAAAAGTAGTGCATCCCTTCAGTTTTTACCGTCCAACTCATTTCGTTCCCTTTTAACGTTCACGAATGATCAGAGTACGCCGCGGGAATGGAGCGAAAACACTGGAACCCTGAATAAAAGGGAAGTAAGTTTTTCTACTACCTGGAATACAAAGGCTGGTCAATCTGTCCAGGGGCAAATGTCAAATATTTTTATTCAGTACAGTGGTTTGAAAAACAGTCCTGCCTCATTTGCGCTTTTACAGGGTTTGCAAATAGGAAATAATTGGCAGTGGACCCTTCAATTTGAAAAAATAATAGGAAGAAATATTCGTCTTTTATTCAAATATCAAGGACGAAAATCAGCCACCGGACCCATTTTTCATATAGGTAATATTCAGCTAGGCGCTACTTTTTAAAATCTTATGAATAAGGTTCTTATTTTTGTATTATTAAACCCCAATGAAAAAATATCTATGTTCTATTCACGCGCTCCCCTTTTCGTTTTGTTTTTATTCTTTTTCAGTTTTACCTCGGCTCAATCCTATTGGAAAAGTCAATGGATTACCATGCAGGCCAATGTTAAAACATTAAAAACAGATGAGGGAAGACGGTGGAGCGTGGACATAGATCTATTTAAAAAAGCGTTATCCCCAAAAGAAAAAACGACTATTTTTCTACCCCATCCCAATGGGGAATTAATTTCCTTTGATCTAAAGGAAGAAAAGGTAATGGCAAAGGAGCTTGCTGATAAATACCCAAATATTAGAGCGTTCTCGGGACAGGCATCCTCAAATAAACAGGTATCTATACGTTTGGAATTGAATTCCCAACAAATATTCGCCGTAGTTAAAAAAGACGGAGAAGAATGGTATGTCGAACCTGACCCTAATCATAACTCATTTATAATAAGTTATGATGCTCAAAACAGGGTGATACCCGAAGCCTCCTCGGTACAATGTGAGACAAAAGAAAAGAGCATCGAGGACGTCATAAGAGCCCAGGAAAATGCCCTTTCATTTGGTAGTAGTTTAAGAAATGCCAAAGTAACCTTAAAAAAATATCGATTTGCTCTTTCATGTACGGCTGAATACGCCAAATCCAAAGGGGGTACTATCGAATCGGTATTGACCAGTTTTGTCACATCGGTGAACCGTATGAATCAAATTTTATTGCGGGAAGCAGCGGTACAACTGGAGTTGATTGCAAAAAATGATTCCTTAATATTTTTAGATGCCGAAAAGGATCCGTTTCCAGAACCCAGCAATCTTACCCAGCTGTTAAATCAGAATGGCGCGGTTATAAACAGCATGGTTGGGGCAAATAACTATGACATTGGCCACATATTTACCTCGGGCTGTAGTGGTGGCGTAGTAGGTATTGCTACATTGGGGAATGTATGTAGCAGTGGCAAGGCCCGTGGCGTTACCTGTCATTATTCATCCAATCTACTGAGCATCACGCTAAATGTATTTGCCCATGAATTGGGGCATCAATTTTCCTGCTCTCACTCATTTAACAGTTGCGCTGGAAATCAGGATAATGTGGCTCCGGCAGACGGTTTTGAACCAGGAGGAGGTTCTACCATCATGTCTTATGCAAGTGCTTGTGGTGCTGATAATTATCAATTCAGCGTAGATGACTATTTTCATGGAGGAAGTTTGGACGACTTCATTCCCTTTGTCCAGACGGGTTCCGGTGCTGGTTGCGGTATAAATATACCAACCCCGAATGATGTACCCGAATTAACCTTGGCTTATAAGAATGGGTTTTCGATTCCTATTTCCACACCCTTCAAACTGGAGGCGGCGGCAAAGGATGCCGATAATGATAAATTGACTTATAATTGGGAACAGATAGATTCCGGACCTACGACCCCCCTTGGAGAGCCCAAAAATAATTCACCCCTTTTTCGCTCATTCCCAGCCAGGGAAGAGTCCTTTCGTGTTTTCCCTCAAATGCCAAAATTATGCCAGAAACTTATCTTTTCGTTGTACCGTAAGGGATAATAACCCTCAAGGTGGAGCTGTCATCTGGAAAGATGTACAATTTAAAGTGACCGATCAGGCTGGTCCATTTATAGTAAATTCGCCTGAATCAAAAGCAGTGGCAGGGGGAACCCTCAACGTTTCGTGGCAAGTTGCCGGAACCAATAAATTACCCGTTAATTGCCAGTTTGTCCATATAAAATTATCGGTAGATAAGGGATTAACCTTCCCATTTACACTGGCTTTGAATACACCAAATGATGGGAATGCCCTCGTAACCCTTCCTCAGGTAAGCTCGGGAAATGCCAGACTTTTAATCGAAGCGGCTGATAATATATTTTTCCAGGTTTCTGAAAAAGAATTTGTCATTGAAAATCCGACCGCGCCTCTTTTTTCCTGGAAATTAGAACCGGCAGGTATTCCCTTACATTGTTTACCAAATAATGCCGTCTTTAATATTACCACCAATAGTGCCCTGGGATTTGATTCCACCCTAACCCTCGGTGTTCAAAGTGGCCTACCTGCTGATGCTACCTTTTCATTCAGCAAAAACCCTGTAAAACCTGGTGATTCTGTTCAATTGACTCTCTTTTTTAAAGGCATTCGCAGAGATACCTTACCATTGATGCTTACAGCGAAAACAACAGCGGGAACGGTCTATCTCCAGGAAGCATTTATCCAAACTTTATCGACCGATTTTAGTGGATTGAAAACTACCAAGCCATTTAACGGTCAGTCAGGAATTATACTTTCCACCCCTTTTGAATGGGCGGCTTTACCGAATGCCGAAACGTACGATTTTCAACTATCAACCTCACCCCGCTTCGGTCAGGACGATTTGGTGAGTAGTTCCCAAGGGCTTAAAACGGGAACATTCACACCCACCGCATTTCTAGCTGACAATCAACTATTTTATTGGAGAGTTCGTGCAAATAACGCGTGTATTGTCGGCGAATGGTCCCCGGTTTCAACTTTTCATACTGCTGTAACTAAATGTGAAGCAAGCAGAAATACTAATCTTCTCACTATTCCCGGACAGGGAACGCCTACCGTTGAGAGTTCAATCGTTATAAATGAAGATGGAAACATAAAAGATATTAATATCCCTCTCATAAAAGCAACATTCGAATATGTGAGAAATTTAAGAGTCTCCCTCGTTAGCCCTAAAGGTACTGAGGTAATCCTTTTCGACCAAAGATGTGCATTGACCAATAAATTCATCCTGGGATTTGATGATGAATCACCCAAAGATCTAATTTGTCCTCCCGATGATGCTATTGTTTTTAAACCCAATCAACCTCTTTCTGCTTTTAAAGGAGAACCCTTGAGAGGCACCTGGATTCTTCGCTTCCGGGTGGTTAAACGAGAAAGTATTACCGCTGGATCCATTGAAAGCTGGAACATTGAATTTTGTTCCACTTCCTCGCCCCAAATGCCAACTTTAGCAAAATCAGATACCTTGTTGGTTAAATCAGGGGGTAAAAACTTCATCACTCCACTAAATCTGACGGTCAATAGTCCTGGAATTGCCGATACCGCTTTGAAATTTATAATTACCTCATTACCAAAAAACGGGGCGATCCTAAGAAAAACAGACACCTTAAAAATAGGTCAATTTTTTACGCAGGCTGAAATAAAAGCCAGCTTAATCAATTATGTGCACACGAATACAAATAGTATTCAGGATGTTTTTGGATACATACTTTCAAATGGGGCGGGTGGTTTTATTCCACTAAATTTCTTATATGTTAAAATTGATAATTCCGTTAATACGACATCTTTACCCCCGGCGCTTACCTGCACCATTTTTCCAAATCCAAGTACCGGGATTATTCAGGTAGAATGGGATTTTAAGGTTAAAAATGACGCACTACTCGAAATCCATGATCTTTCTGGTAAACTTATTTTCAAACAATTATATCCTTCCATTCAGGAAAAAATACAGCTTGATGGTACCCTTTGGGAAAAAGGAACGTATATGTTAACATTGCAAGGCAAACAGCAACGTATCTCAACATTGTTTATAATCCAATAATTAATGAAGATAAAAACAGGCATTTTATTTGGAGGCAGCTCCAGACATAGAGAAAAATCGTTCCTGGGTGCTCAGTTTATAAACTTGCATTTACCAGGTTATTCTATTGAAAAAGTACTCATTTGGATAGACAAAGAAGGAAAACTTTTTCATATAAAGGAATCTTGTTTTGTCTCAGGGGATTTACCAGGAAACATAATAAAAGAAATAGACCCTTCCACTTTAGGTCAATACATTAACATTGCTATCATTACCCTTTCCGCCGATGATAAAAAGGTGAGCTCATTATTTGAAATTTTAGGCCAGCTAAATATTCCAAATAATTTAAATCTTCCTTCCATAACCTTTGCTCAGGACGTTGAAAACTGGTGGAATGCGCTTAAAACATTTAACTTCAGGAGTCCCTCTTCCAAACAACTTAGTTTAACGGATTGGGATAATAGCTCTCCTGAAATCATTTCATCAGTATTGAAAAAGGAGTTAGGTGAGTTTATACAGATTATTCCTATACCGCATTCTTCCAAAAATGGAGGAAGTTTTATTGTGCCAAACACGAAAATTGATATCTTCCAGGAAAGGATAAACCGGGCATTTTTCAGGGACTGGATAAGTAAAATGGACTGGCAGAACAGATCGGAATATGAAAAAGAGGCATGGAAGGAATGGCTTTCAGATCCATTGGAGGGCCCTGATTTTCCTCTGTTTTTGGTGACTCAGGGAACAAAAAAGGTAAAAATAGAGCATCCGGAAGAATTTATCAGTCATTTAGATAAGTTATTTGCCCATGATTCATCTGACGAATTTATTATAGGCATAGAGCCAGCTATGGAAGAAGCTCATATCCAACTGGCTAGTATTCCCAATGGAACCCCTTTCCAGGCAATCATCTGGCACCACGACGATCATTGGCATTGTTTACCACCAATGGCGAACAAAGACCTACTTTTAGGTAAAAAAAATGAATCTGTAACGCTCACGGAACTACAGACAACGGAAATTTCTTTACAAATGATCCAGTTGGGTCAAAACTTTCAATTTAATTCCCCACAGTTAGTTTCAGGATTTGTCACCACATCAGGAAAATCCTATCCAATTGAAATTCAACCATTTATTGAAGTAATTGATGAGAAGGAGTGGTTTGAGCATTTAGGCACTATCGATCAGACACCCCCTTCGTTTTTAGAAATTATAGTAAAACAAATATTACATTTTCAGACGTTAACGGGGGGCATTTCGGGTAAAATTGCATCCCAACTGACGCAGGTTTTAACAGAAAAAATTCAAACAGATTATCCTGTTTTCCCTCAGGCTATCATGCTTGATTCCATGGAGAGTGTGAACAAAAATCATCTGTCGGAAGCGATTGCTTGGTATGAAAAACTAGCTATGGTAGGTACGATAGAAAACATACTTGTTTTTTCTGAAAATAGTAGTTTGGGGGTTATTCTATATAGGGTTCCAGCACGATGGATATACCTTACCATTCAAAATAATTTGGAAATACATGAATTATTTAACAAAATAAGAAATCATTGCCCTAAAATAAGTGTCGCTGAGTTAAAGGAAAAAGAGTATCTAATGATACCCATTACCTCAGGAAAAATAGCTGCGACAGGAACGCTTTTCCAATGGTTTGAAAAAGAACAGCTTCCTTATTGGGGGGTGGCCTCAGCCTTTTCAAAGGTAAATTATAAGAGAAGTGCACAGATACAAAGCTTGAATAAAAATGGCATAAAAACCGTTCCGTTCTGGCAAATTTCAATGTGGTTAAACGAAAAAAGCCCATCTGATAATGCATATTTTATAACTACCGACGAATACCATTATGATAAAAAAAGAATTGAAATCTATGGGGAACATGAAATAAATGCTTTCAAGGATTTTGTAAGAAATACGCCCCGCCTTCCTGAAACACAAAGGAATCGGAAAATCTGGCAACTTTTTTTTGAAGAAATACAAGAATCTAATCCCTCCAACGCCTATATACTGCAGGCATTGGAAGAAGATGAATTAATCATTAGTTTTTTTCATTTGGAAAATTCAGAAGATTCATTTGAACGATTTTACCTTACCCCCATTCATGCCAAAAAGGGGAAGGATGATCAAATAAAATTCATTTATCATCAGCATGAAAGTCCCTTACTCGAAAAAATTTCATCTATATGGCCTGAATTCATTGAGCAAATAGAAAAAGGACTTCAATCTTTAGGGTTTAATGGTCCAGGCTATGTTACTTTGAATGCTACTGTTTTTGAAGATAAAAGTTTTCAAATTTTTATTAAGGAAGTTAACCCCATATTTTCTATCCAAGAGAAATGGATAGAAAAAATAATGTTACATAATCAGATTACCTGGCATCAGTTTATTTATAATCAAAATGAATTTGCAAAACATAAAATGCCTTTAGACAAAGAATTAGAGGAAACTGAAGAAAGTATTATTCTATTTGAAGAAAAAAAATTACCATTTCAACATGTAAATTCGGACATTGTGTTCGTAAAGGAAGAAACAGTGGAAGAAGCGGTGGTTGAAGAAGTGGAGGATGAAAGAGAAAAAAGAATAAATGAAGCTATGAATAATTTAGCCCCAACCCGATTTTCAAAAAACTTTAAGGATTACGCCTCCGAAGCTTATCAATTTTTCACCTCCTGGTTTTTTTTAAAAAATCTGTTGGCTTTCATTATCAGTATTTTTATTATCATCAATCTGGTAAAAGGGGTCCTTTTTCTTTACACCAGGCATGGATCTGCTAAGGAAGTAATTGATTATTCAGGTATGCGTTTTGATTCTGCTTTAGAAAAAGCTGATGACCAGGGTTTCAAACTTGTAGCCAGTGATGAAGTGTATGTTTTAAACAGACCAGCGGGAATCATTATAAGCCAGGTTCCGGAAAAGGGCGCTAAAATCAAGTCGGGAAGAACTATATATTGTGTAATTACAGGTGGAGATGCTCCATCGGTTACTTTACCAAAACTTTCTAATAACGATGAATATGAGGCTTATCAAAAACAATTGCTTCGTTTGGGCATATATTCAAGAATACGGGAGGAGCGATTTGAATCAGAATATGAAGAAAAGACCATTTTAGAGGTTTATTTTGAAGGAAAAAGGCTTTCAAATAGTAGAATAAATGCCAGTTTGGTAAAACTTCCGAAAGGCAGTTATTTAGATTTTGTAATCTCTGTGAGAAATACAGACCGTGCACCCGTTCCCAATCTTATTTGTAATACCTACGAAGAAGCGGCTACCAATATCATTGCCAATGATTTAACCATTGGCACTATCATGGGGCCTGAAAATAATGTTTCGTTTTCTGGCATGTATGTTTATAAACAGGAACCTATGCCCGGCGAGGGTGTCTTTTTACCAAAAGGTAGCCCTGTTATTCTTTATTTGCAACCAGAAAGACCGGCGGAGTGTCCGGAATATTAATATAAAACACCATGAAAAAATCTATACTATCTTCCCTAAGTATGAGAGAATTACATAGATATCTCGGGTTCTTTTTAGTCGGAATCATGTCAGTTTATGCCATAAGTGGCGTAGTGCTCATCTTCCGGGATACTGATTTCCTAAAAAAGGAAAAAGATATTTCCAAGGAAATCGTCCTGAATGCCAATCCTCAGGAACTTGGCACATTATTGGGTATAAAAGGATTTAAATTAATAAAGACGGAGGGAAATATCAGTTATTTTGAAAACGGACAGTACGATGCAAGCAATGGGTTAGCCCGTTATAAAGTAAAGGAACTGCCATTTATCATGGATAAAATGACGCATTTGCACAAGGCAAAATCAGCAGATCCCCTTTACTTTTTAAATATATTTTTCGGTTTTTCTCTGCTGTTTTTTGTCATATCCTCATTCTGGATGTTTTTACCTTCTACCAGCATTTTCAAAAAAGGAATGTATTTTTCGCTTGCCGGCATCATACTTACCTTAATTCTTCTTTTTATTTGAGAGAAAATATCAGCTGTTTATTTTAAAGCCTGATAAATAGCTACATTAAATTTGTTTTGTAATTCGCCCCATTCCGGACCAGCGCCTAATTGCTGCGTCAAAAGAACAGCTACTATATTTTCTTTAGGGTCGGCCCAATAAGTAGTAGCAAAAGCACCTCCCCATGAAAAAGTACCTACATTTCTAATATCATCGGTATTAGCGGAGGTGACTATTGAAAATCCCAATCCAAAATGAGTATCACCCATTAGCCGTCCGGAATGATTACTAAGTATCATTTCCACGGTTCGGGGAGAAAGTATTTGTTTGCCATTATAGGATCCTTTATTCAGTAACATTTGAAGAAAAATTCCATAATCCTTTGCGGTGGATGACAGACCCGCTCCCCCTGAGAAGTAGCTTTTATTCAAATTTGGGAAATTGGGTGATATCGGACTTTTACCATCTTCCATTTTAGTGAAGAAGCGGAGGCTATCTCTTGTGTAAATACTGGTCAATCGCGGTTGTATGGCCAACGGAAGGTTAAACCAAGTGTCTCGCATACCTAAAGGTTCGCAGATCATTTTTTGAAAAAACGATTCCAATGATAATCCGGATACTAATTCAATAATATGGCCTAACACATCAGTATTTAGCCCATAATTCCATCTTTCACCGGGCTGATATTCTAATGGAAGCTCTCCAAGCCTAAGCATTGTAGTATGAATATTGGCATCTGTTTCTCCAATACCCGCAGAAATTTTATTCTTGGCATAAATGGCCTTCATGGCAGGACTACCAATACCTGCATAGCCCAAACCTGAGGTATGGGTCAATAAATCTTTTATGGTGATATCTCTTTTTGCGGGAACCGTGGTGAAAGTAGAGTCCTTTTCAGAAAAAGTATTCAGAACCTTAAGATTTTTAAAGGTAGGGATGAATTTGTGCACAGGATCAGATAATAATAAATCCCCCGATTCCATGAGCATCATTATACCAATAGAGGTTAATGCTTTAGTTTGTGAGGCAATTCTAAAAATGGCATCCTTTTCCATCTTCTTCCCTGTACTCCTGTCATCTACGCCATAACCCCTATGAATTAACAGTTTGCCATCTTTTGAAACCAAAGCGACCGCACCAACTATCTTATTATCTGACACGAAATTCTGAATGACTTTATTAACTCTTTCCAAGCGCTCCGGATGAACCTCCGGATGAGGTAAAACCACTGAGGAAAGTAATTGCTGGCCTAAAAGAACCAAAGAAAAGTTCAAGGTAAAAAAAGAGAAAACAAAAAACTTTTTCATAACCGTTATATTAGAAATTCAAAAATAAGGTAGTTATATTAAAATTAGACACTTCTTTTCTTTTGATTCCGAATGGCAATAGGACCATACCAAAGCCAAAAACCAGTGACGGTAAAGACAAATAGGGCTAAGCCAGTGACAGAAGTGTAAAATAATTTAAAAGGCTCTCCCTCTGTTTTAAAATAAAAATCAAGAAAAGAACCGTCGTGCACATCCTCAATAAAATCGGATCTTCTGGTGTGAATTTGCAATAATTCGCCAGTGGCGCCATCCAATTGAATTTCCTGATAGTGATTTGTAAATACAAATTTAACGATACCTTTATCTGGTCTGATATCTATTCTGTCAAGCTCGTTAGAAAAAGCAGGCCCCATGGAGTCTTTTAATACGAGGAAAGCATTTTTCTTTAACGAATCAAGGGAGATCCATTCATTTAAAACGGTAGAAGACCCCTTGGCCGATTTGGGCAAAATGATACCCCCACTATTCTTTTTCCACCCTAATAAGAGTCCTGAAATAGAAATAACAAAGAAAAAGATAAACAAAAAGGCACCGGTGGTTCGATGAATCTTTCTAAAGACACGTAATAATTTAACTTGCATACCAGTGGAAAACTAACGTTGAATAATTCAAAGATAATCATTCATTCCCATCGAATGACTAAGTAAATAGAGAATTAACTTAATCTTTTCAAGGTAATGAATTTTTAAGGACACTATCATCCATTTATATTTATAAAAAACCCTGTCAATTAAGGCGTTTTTTAACTCATGTACTTCTTCCAGTTCGTATAATTTCTTTATCGTAAATATTGAAATTAAAGGTCCCGGGCTTTTAATTTCAATTATTTGACGGTGAATCATTAAATGAGTGTATCTTTGCGGTTTTGAAGGTAAAACCAAATCATGGTATTTGAAGACTTAGGCATAATGCCTGCCATTCTCGAGGCATTAAAAGGAGAAGGATACATTAATCCAACCCCAATCCAGGAAAAAGCGATTCCTATATTAATAAAAGGTAAAGATTTACAGGGTTGCGCCCAAACGGGCACAGGTAAAACGGCCGCTTTTGCGATACCCATTTTACAACGGTTATCGCAGAATCCTTTACAGAAAAACGGACCTAAACCAATCCGTACCTTAATACTCACACCAACGCGGGAACTTGCCATTCAAATTGGTGAGAGCTTCGCCAGTTATGGAAAAAATGTAAATATTAATCATACGGTTATTTTTGGCGGTGTATCTCAAGGTGCACAAGTTGATGCGCTGCGCCGTGGCGTTGATATTGTTATTGCTACCCCTGGAAGATTGATAGATTTGAATAATCAAGGTCTTGTGGCCCTGAATAAAATCGAAATTTTCGTTTTAGACGAAGCAGACAGGATGCTTGACATGGGATTTGTAAATGATGTTAAGAAAATCATAAAATTGATACCTAAGCACAGGCAATCGATCTTTTTTTCCGCTACTATGCCTGATTCTATCACTCAGTTGGCATCTTCTATTTTAACCCAGCCTCAATATGTAGAAGTAACACCCGTTTCTTCTACTGCTGAGACCATAGCACAAGAACTTTATTTTGTGGACATGGTAAATAAGCGTGATTTACTCCTTCATATTTTAAAAGATAAGGAGTTAAAATCTATCCTGGTGTTTACCCGTACCAAGCATGGTGCTGACAAGGTGGTTAAACTACTAGAACGCGAAAGTATTAAAGCTGCTGCAATACATGGAAATAAGTCACAAAATGCAAGACAAAAAGCATTAAACGATTTTAAGGACAAAAAACTAAGGGTTTTAGTTGCCACCGATATTGCAGCGAGGGGCATTGATATTGATGAATTGGAATTGGTCATCAATTATGAAATCCCAAATATCCCTGAAACTTACGTTCACAGAATTGGAAGGACGGGACGTGCAGGACAAGTAGGAAAAGCCATTTCTTTCTGTGACAGTGATGAAAGGATTTATATGAGGGACATCCTGAAACTAACTAAAATTAATATTCCTGTCGCCACTGAACACCCTTTTTTACCAGCTGACGGAAATACAGATTTAAGTAATGCTGTAAAACCAAAAGCCAAGGCACCGCTACCTCGTGAAAACAGGCCACGCAACCATGCGTATGGATCTACTTCAAAGGGTGGTAACGGCCAAAGGAAAAGAGAAAATAGTTTTTAACTATTTATTTTTATACGACTGATATTGTAAAAAATCCCCAATACGATTGTGTTGGGGATTTTTACTAAGATGGCGGGGCGATGCCCCTGTTAGTATTCGGAAGATTATCCATGAAATCCAGTAATCCTTAAAATCCGTGATTCAGAATTATTTACAGGAAATATTCCCTAAAACAAGTAACGACCCATTCTTCGGTGGAAATTATGCGTACAGCAGCTGGATGTTTGAATCAGGATTTCCAGGATTTCGAGGATTGACCATAACGTCGTTGGTATGAGTGGGAAGGTTATTATTACATATTGCTTTCAATGCCAGGCCTTTCGCCGATGTGTTACACATCGGCGAAAAGAAGGGTAAAAAGTAATCTTCTACGAATGACCATTATACCCAAACCGAAGACGTCCTCTGTAATCCTATAAATTCTGTAAATCCTGATTCAGAACCGAGCGAAAGGGGGTAAATTTATAATATTTACCTATCGGGGAGAAGACGCGAGGCATCGCGTCTATACTTTGCAAAAACTTCACTGTAAACCGTGTAAATCCGTGATTCAAAACTGGGTGTTAAGGGTAAATTTTAGCAATATATAACCAAAAAAAAGAGGCTACCTTTTAAGATAACCTCTTTAATGTGTTAATCTAGAGTAAGTTTTTGATATGGTTCTCTGTATTCTCTTTGAACATACTGATTTGCGGGTTCAAAGTTCGTAACCTTCATATCTGCGGCATCCCACAGTAATTTTATATATCTGCCCGGATAGTCGAAACGACCTGGACGGGTAGGAGAAGGAGCTCTGTAATCATAGCTTCTAATGGCCAGATTCCCAATTAAAACCATTTCGGTAAGGAAACCTGCTATTTCGAAAGGTGAACTCAATTCTTTATTACCATAACCGGCCATGCAACCATCGACCCATTGCTGATAATGGCCTTCCGGTACTCTCGCATATTTTTCAGGCACTTGCACCTCCTTTGTTTTAGCAACGGGAATCAAGCGAGGATTAATACCGTAAGTATTTGCCATCATTTTACCTTTATCACCGGTAAAAATGATACCATTCCCACCATCACCCATCATTTCAGAAATCTCCAGTTCTTCAGGACGTTGAGGGATAATACCTCCGTCCATCCAATGTAATTTAAGATCAGGCTTACCTGGTCTTGGAAATTTGAAATGGATCGTAGAAGAAGCGGGACAACTTTCCGGATAGTGAGCCATGGTAAAATTATCGGAATAAATAGTGGTTTGGCTACATTCCACCTCTGATGGATAACCAATTTTAAGTACGGAGAAAGCAGATTCTACAATATGGCAGGCCATATCACCGAGGGCACCTGTTCCGTAGTCCCACCAACCTCTCCAATTGAAAGGCACTAATTTTTGCACATATTCTCTATATGGAGCGGACCCTAACCAAAGATCCCAGTCTAATTCTGCGGGAACGGCGGCTGAGGTCGTTGGCCAGGAAATCCCCTGAGGCCAAACAGGTCTATTGGTCCAGCAATGCACCTCATTTACCTCTCCAATAACCCCAGCTTCATACCATTCCTTAAGTTTACGAACACCGTCACCTGAAGCACCCTGATTTCCCATTTGAGTCACCACTTTGTACTTTTTGGCTGCTTCGGTAAGCATTCTTGCCTCATAAATATCATGAGTAAGAGGTTTCTGGACATAAACATGTTTGCCCATTTTCATAGCCATTAAAGCTTGAATGGCATGCATGTGGTCAGGTGTTGAAACGGAAACGGCATCAATTCTGCTACCCTCCTTTTCCAACATAACTCTAAAATCCTTGTATTTAGGTGCATTAGGATGTAATGCATAAGTTTTAGCGGCCTCGCGATCATCAACGTCGCAAAGCGCCACCATATTTACCTTTCCTCCCTTGACAAATTCGGCGATATCACTGGCACCTTTTCCACCTGAGCCGATGGCAGCAACGTTTAGTTTATCACTTGGCGCTACATAGCCTTTACCACCAAGAACATAGCGAGGCACAATCATGAATCCTGCGGCGGCCAATGTTCCTGTTTTGATAAAATCCCGACGCTTCAGCGAAAGGTCCTTCTTTTTATTTTCAGTTGACATATCTTAGGTTAATAGGGTTAATAGGGTTTTTTAGGATTAATTTTCCTTTGTTCCTGTTAGAACTACAGCTCCACCACCAACAGATATTTTAATGTTTGATACATTACCAGCTGTTCTCATGAAACTTACTTCGGCATCATAGCCCTGAATATTTGCTGTAAACACATCAGCCTTTCCAGAAGCTTTTAAAGGAGCAGAATCACCCGTATCAGCGATAAGTGCCAATGAGCCTTCTTTTACCCCTACGCTCACTTTTTGAACGTACTCGTTCGATTCCATTTTAAATGAGCCAGTATAAACCTCCAATGCTGCTGCAGGTGCCGCTGTCGGCGCTGCTGCAGGTGCTGCTGCCATAGTTGCAGGTGGAGCGACTGCTTCTGTTTTTGAAACCGCTGCCTTTTTAGTACAAGCTAAAGTGGTTAGTAAAACCAATACATAAACAAACTTTTGCATAACTTTCTTTTTTTGATTAAAATATCTTGCTAATTTAATGAAATAAAATAAATAAAGAAAGTCATTTGAAGACGAAGCTTTACATACATCTAAAATACATCTGGACCCGCGTGTTTATATTTTCCAAAACAAACCTCTTTTAGTACAATAATGAATTATTGCTCCCAATATTATGGTAATAATAAAGGCTCTGAATAGCAAAATCAGCGTAGATTGTCCAAAAATATCTCCCAATCCAGAAATATTAAATAATGGCATTAAAAGAAATCCAGCCATAAAATAAGCCATTAAGGCATTTTTACCAATACTTTGTATAGGATGTAAGAAAAAAGATATTTTACTTGTTTCTATTTTTATGAAGGAATACACCCAAATAAAGGCGATACCACTGCTGATGAAAAAGTAGCTCAAAGTAGATGGATCTTTTTTAATACCTCCTTGAAAAGGCTCCATAAAAAGGCCACAAAAAAGAATGAAAATACCTACATAAAAGATTTTATTTTTATCAGTAGGAACTTTCTTTTTCCATTTTTGACGATAATAAAAAAAGGAAACGGCTAATAAACACGATAATAAGGTAAGCTCAAGACTCCTATTAAACAAGCCCATTAATACAAACAAGGTAAGAGCTATAGAAAGAATAAAATAATCCCATTGAAAAGTAATCTTTTCTACAAGGGTTTCCTTTTTCAACAGCCAATCTCCAGCGAGCGTACCAAGTAAGAAAATGATCAAATATTTTAATAAATAAGGACTTACCAAATGCCATGGATCTTGCCATCTCCAAAAATTTTGCATATATCCACCATCCATATCACCTAAATAGGCCGCTAAAACCATAAAAATAAATCCTAGACGAAGTAACTCATTTTCTCTACTTATATACCAAAGCAGAGCACCAACAAAATAGACATTAGCCAGTACCCGCAAAATGGAATCATTATTTTTTATATCCAGACCACCCCAGAAAACCATTTTTATATAAACGAGCCCCAAAAGAAGGAAAATGCCTGAAACTTTGAGGGAAAGCGCACGCCGGGGTAGCCAATCAGGATGTTTAAAAAACACTAAAAACAAGCTGGCGTAAGCAGCTATTCCAGCTATATCAGCTAAATCACCCGCGCCAAGATTCCTGAGCGGGGCAAAATTAAACGAAAAAACAGCTAAGGCCAATAACAGAAGAAATCTCTTGAAAAGCTGAAAAAAGGTATTTTTAAGTCCTTGTTTCTCGATATTTTGAGGTAAAACCGCTGGAATAACCGCTCCCATAGAGAAAAGAAAGAAGGGAAATACCAAATCTACCCAGGTGAGCCCTGCTATCGTAGGGTCATAAATATGCCTAGGGGGTGGAACCTGCGCGTGATACATCCAAGAGGGTAAAGCGCCATTGAAGGGAAGTATCCCGGAAAAGACCATACCAATGACGGCAAACCCTCTTAAAAGATCAATCTCGTGTAACCTATTTTGCATTGGTTCCCTTTTTGCCTGGGGATGTGTATTTATCTATGAAATCGAACGTAGCCTGATAAGCTTTAATCCAATGTTGATGCATCAGAAAAGAGTGTACCTCATCAGGAAATACCAGTTGCTCTATGGTTATGTTCCGACGGCGCAGTTTCTCAATAAAATAAACAGTCTCATTAAAAGGAACATTTCGGTCATCGTCTCCGTGTATAAATAGTACAGGAGCTTTCCAACCATCTATAAAATTTTCAGGTGAAGACCTGAAGGCAAGATCCGCGGCATCCGGGTATTTGACTGGGTCATACCAGGGGGCAAAGGTGGGAATTTCATCATTCCAGTTATGAACCCCATGAATATCAACTCCAGTAAGAAAAAGTTCACTTCGTTGTGCGAGTCCGTGAGCCGTAAGATAACCACCATAACTTCCACCCCAAAGGGAAATTTTTGTCGCATCTATATCCTCTACATCCCTTAAAAAATGAGCCGAACCTATTAAATCTTTCACTTCACTGGCGCCCGTTGCTCCATAGTCTTTAGCTTCCCGAAAATTCAGACCATATCCAATGCCACTTCTATAATTGAGAGAGAGCACGAAATATCCTTTATTTGCAAAATATTGATTTAAGGCGTAAGCATGAGAGTAATATAAACCATGGTGAAACCCTGCAAACATCTGCCTTCGACTACCTCCATGTAAAAAGATAATAGCAGGATATTTGGTTCCCTTTTGGTAATTAGCAGGTTTTAACAACTGACCAAATGAGGTGAACCCATCCGTTGCTTCAATGGAAACAGTTTCCGGCTCAACCAGCGTAGCAGGGAAATTGACAGGAAACAAATCTTCTGCCATTGCCCGTTCCTTACCATTTAAAATAATATGAGGCCAGGCTGGTTTTAGTGCTGTCGATTTCAGGTAAACCAATCCATCATTCAGCTCCTGACATTTCCACGCGATATTTTTTCCACCCACTTTAACTTCAATGGTATTATTCTCAACATTAATTTTTCTTATATGTCTCCTATCTACATCACCGTGGTTGGAGGAGATAAACAATGATTTTTCATCTCTTGAAAGTCCCCAATTTTCAACCTCACCTTCACCCGGGGACAAATCCTTAACATTTCCAGTTGCATCATTTCTCGCATAAATATGTACCCATCCTGTTTTTTCCCATGGAAATAATAAATAGTTATTTTTTGTCCAGATAAGCCTGTTTTCTGTTACCGGGAGATCTTCATTAAAAACGGAACCCATTCCATCATCAGCCCTCCAGATTTCTTTGGTTGTCGCATTGGACAAATCAATAACTCTGATTTGCCATGGATAAGACTCACGTTTTGGTGAAAAGGGTAAATTAAATCTGATGGGGGCAATTCTTATGAAAGCCAGTTTATTTTCCGTTGGATGCCAAACCGGATCTGTATCTCTATCTGCTGAGGGATCGGGAAAAAATATCTTTTTACTCTCTAAATCATAAATCCCTATATAAGCATGCATTCCTTTTTGTAATCTGAAAGCAAGCCACTTTCCATTTGGGGAAAACCGCAACTGGGACACACTACCCATCACCTTAAAATATGGATTTACAACATAACCCGATGATTGAAAGGTCGCAAGATGAACCTGATTATTTAGAATGAAAGAAAAATTACTGCTGTTGGGCGCCCATGCCGGGTCACTACCTTTAGCTACCTTCATTTCAGATTTATCCTCCAGATTTAGTATATAAATGTGTTTGTCTGTTGGCTCCTGCAATTGTGCAGGATTTGCTGCCAATCCAGATTTATTAACTGGATTACCTCTTACAAAGAGCAATTTAGTTCCATCCGGAGAAAAGGAAAGATTACTTATCTCTATGCCATCATCTCCCTTAAAATTTGTTAATTTTATTGATTTGTAAGAAGGGCTTTCCGCAAAATATACATTTCTGCTACCGGCTTCATTAAACACCCAAGCTGTTTTATTCCCCTGTTTATCAACCGTTAATTCCGTTGGAAAAGGGACAGACAGATAATCAGGTATAGACTGAGCCGACAAGTACATCGGTAAAAAAAGGAACAGATAACGAATCATAAAAATAAATTTAAGCGACTTAAAAAAATTACGGCTTCCTTAAAATTTTGCCAGCGCGAACATCTTTATACATACCATAATCAACTACTATTCTTCCATTCACCAATACATAGGGGATTCCTACTGGATACTGATGTGGATTTTCAAAAGTACTCTGGTCCTTAATGGTTTTAGGATTAAAAATAGTGATATCCGCATAATTTCCAACTTTTAAAATTCCCCTATCTTTCAATCCCATGCGTTGAGCGGGTAAAGCCGTCATTTTATAAAGAGCCTGACTTAAGGTAATCACCTTTTCTTCCCGTACATAATGACCTAAAACCCGGGGAAATGTACCGTAAGCTCTGGGATGAGGATGCCCCTTACCTGGTACACTTAATCGTCCATCGGAGGCTATCATGGTCATTGGGTGTTTCATAATACGTCGAACGTCTTCTTCCGAAATAACGTGAAAAATACAGCCTGCACCCTGATGCAATTGGGCCTTAATAACTAAATCAGCGCCATTCTCCATGGTCGGTTCTAAATTTTCTTGAATTGCCCAATCGAATAAGGTTTTTCCCTCCAATTCCGGCTTCCAGCTAAACTGACCAAATTGAATCCTTTTCAAATCCCCTCCCCCTCGGTCATTTAACAAATTGAAAATAATGCCCTTTCTTACGGAATCTCTTAAAATGGGATCTGCCATTCTTGATGTAAAATCAATATTTTTATTTTTCTCCATTGCCCAGGCAGGAATTAAAACACCAAGATTTGTATAACTTGCCGTGTAAGGATATTGATCCATCATAATATCGAGGTTCACTTTCCTGGCTGAATCAACCAAGGCTAAAGTTAATTTACTGGCTCCCCACATAGGAAAACCAATGGCTTTATGGTGGGTTAAAACCACAGGAATATTGGCTTCCCTAGAAATAAGAATAGCCTCCTGTACCCCTTCGATCAGACCAAGACCCTCTTCTCGTAGGTGGGAAGTGTAAATACCCCCCAGATTTGACACCACTTTGGACAGCTCAATCACTTCTTCTACTTTAGAAAATGAGCCAGGCAAGTATTTAAGACCAGTGGAAATACCAAAAGCACCCGCCTTCATGTTCTCTGCCATAAGCCCCTTCATTTTTTCAAGTTCAGCTGATGTAGGCGCTCTGTTTTCCATGCCCATCACCTCATTTCTAACGGAATTATGACCTACCAGATAGCCAACATTTAAACCTATTCCCAATGATTCCAGCTCTTTAAAATAATCTAACAACGGAAGAGGACCACCACCATCGGGTCCTCCAAGGGCAGTTGTTACCCCTTGCATCACATGACTTTTTGCCTCCGGATCGAGCGTCAATGGTTCCAGATGGGCATGAAGGTCTATAAATCCGGGGGAAACAATCAACCCTCTTGCATCAATTATCTTCTTTGCTGAACCTTTAATCCTTGGAGCAATTTTAACTATTTTACCACCTTTTACACCTATTGAAGCCTCAATAAAGGGTTTAGTAGAGGAAGCCATGTACAGCGTTCCATTTTTTATAATAATATCAAATGTCTGTGAAAAACTCACTTTCGTATAAGATAGAAAGAAGAACAGATATATAATTCGCTTCATTTTAAAAATATTTCGTATATTGATTTTGCAAAATAATCTAAAAAATAAGTATTTCAACCATGAATGAATCAAATTTTACTCTAGACCCCAAAATAGTTGGAATCATCAGCCACTTTAGCATCGTTGGCTGGTTTATTGCCTTTGTCTCCAAAAAAGACGATCAAGAAAATGTATATTTTTATTTAAGACAAACCCTGGGCATTCATCTCATATCTTTAGCCCTTTATTGGATTCCCACTTTTATGTTTTTCGGAGGCACGCTCAGACTTATTGGCGGATTAGGTATTTTCGCCTGTTGGATCATTTCCCTTTTAGGCGCAATAAATGACGAGCAAAGAAAGATTCCCGTTTTAGGTAATTTTTTTCAGGAACAATTCAGGAATCTTTAATTTGCTTCTTTTTTTTCGATGAGCGCTTGTATGACGTATGCAGCGGCATGAAGACCAAAAAGAGCAGGTAAATAGGAAATTGTACCGTAAAATGACTTTTTATACCTATTTCCATCCGTTAATTGAAGGGAGGAGGGTATCACTGGAGCATTGGATGCTACGACGGGTATATTCCTTTTCCAACCCATTTTTCTGTATGATTTCCTTATTTGATGTGCAAATGGACAGTTTTTCGATTCAAAAAGGGAATAAACACCCACTCCAACAGGATTTATTCTACCCCCGGCACCCATAGAACTTATGATTGGTGTGTCAGAATGTTGACAACAAGCCAGTAAATTAAGTTTCTACCCCCAGCACCCATAGAACTTATGATAGGTGTGTCAGAATGCTGACAACAAGCCAGTAAATTTAGTTTAGGTTGAACACTATCAATGCAGTCCAAAATGTAATCAAATGGTTCGTTTAACAATTTTTGCATATCCTCCGGCTCCTGAAAATGGGATATTAACGATAGTTTAATATCTCTATTAATATCTAAAAGTCGTTGAGCCATTACCTCCGTTTTATGTAATCCCAGCGTAGAATCTAAGGCTATCAGCTGCCTGTTTTTATTTGAAACATCCACACAGTCACCATCCACCAGGGTCATCGAACCTATACCAGCCCTGCCTAAAAATTCTGCAGCAAAACTTCCAACGCCTCCCAATCCTACGATTAACACCTTAGAAGCTTTCAAGGTATTTACTGCCTCTTGTCCAATTAAAAGGGCGGTTCTCTCTAACCATGCATCTACCATAATAGACTATTTTTGAAATGATTCCATTGTAAAATTTCAAAGTTGATAAATTTTACTTGAATTATAATAAAATAATATAGATTTGCACGAAAAGAGAAACTACTCAAACTAAACAAGTTACTATTACATGATGCCACCTAAGGAAAGCATTCATCAGAACGGCTTTACCAAAGTTCTTTTAAATATTTTGCTTATCGTTCCACTGGTTATAGCAGGTTATTTTTATGGATTAGCTAATATTAATGCGAACAAGGGAGCTACTTCAGACGATTTTATTTATGATTATCGGGAAATATACGCTAATCATGTTCAATATCGAAAAGACTGGGGCACAGATTCCTTTTTACTGTTCAAAGTTAAAAAACACTATTTTGGGGTTTTAAAATACGAAAGACCCAGCCTTACAGACCAAACCTACGCTGGGCTGGATTTATTATCCTCATTTTTCAATAAACTTACCGAAAAGAATTCCCAGGTAAGAATCGCTTATTATGGTGATTCAGGCGTGGAAGCCGATTTGGTCACGCAAACATTAAGAGATAGTTTACAACAAATATTTGGAGGATCAGGCGTTGGATTCATACCTATTGTCTCCCGCGACCCGGGATTCAGGCAATCTATTACCCACTATTTTTCCAATCTATGGCGATGGGAATCTCTTGAAAATCCAAGACCCATGAGAAAGAATCCAGGAATTTCAGGAAATTCATTTTACACCCAGCAAATTGATTCCATTTCTGGCCAAACCGCTTGGATATCCTATCGGGGAAAATCTTTTTCATCGAGAACGGCTACTTTTCCTACCATGAGATTTTTTTATGGTAAAAATGAAATCGACCCATCTAATGGATTTCTGGAATGGGAAATAAATAAAACTCAAAAATCGAGTCCGTTAGATAAAAATGAGTTGCTCAATGAAATCTCTTTGTTCGACTTTCCAGTTTCACAAATACGCATAAAAGCTAACCTTCCAAATAGTTTACCTGTTTATGGTTGTAGTATTGAAAGCACACAGGGGGTAATTCTCGATAATTTTGCCTTGAGGGGCATAGATGGTAGCAGATTAACAAGAATTCCCATTGCCTTATTGAAGAAATTTCAACATACATTGAATTATGATTTGCTCATTTTTTCTTATGGTTTAAATGTAACAAATCCAGCGAGAAGGGATTATTCAGAATATGAGGAAAAGATACTTCAACTGATAAAGCATTATCGGAAAGCATTTCCCGACGTTCCCATTTTAATTATCGGTCCGCCGGACAAAGGAATGGGAGGCCCGGGGAATTGGGTATCTGACCCCAGTGTTCCGCGTATCACTAAAGCAATGAGAAAAGCAGCCATAAAAAGTGAAACGGCTTTTATCAGTTTATATGAATTGATGGGTGGTCAGGGAAGCATGGTAAGGTGGGTGGAAAAGGAACGCCCCAGATTAGCAAGCACCGATTATACTCATTTTAATTATGAGGGCGCAGATAAAATAAGTCAGGAATTGTTGCATGTTTTTCTGTCACAGACCAGTACATCACATCGTAGAGAACCAAATTAATCAGGGTACAATGACCACCATATTTTCAACATTTTTCCATGAACTCTGGAAATATGACCCACATAATCCGCTACAATTTAGTAGTATTACTTTTTTAATATTATTTGTGGTCGTTTACTTAATATACTACCTGATAAAAAAAAATGTTCCCTTAAGGAATATATACTTACTTGTATTTTCACTTTTTTTCTACTACAAAAGCAGTGGCTGGTATTTTTTACTTCTTCTGAGTACAGCCTGGGTCGATTTTACCATTGCGCACTTTTTATTTTACCAAAAGGGAAACACAAAAAAACTGCTCATCGCATTAAGTCTGTTCATTAATTTGGGCGTTTTAGCTTATTTTAAATATTCTCATTTCTTTAGTGAGGTATTTAATGAATTTTTTGGAGCCACCTTTAAATGGGAAGCCCTTTTCCTGCCCGTTGGTATTTCATTTTTCACCTTTCAATCCCTGAGTTATAGCATCGATGTTTATCGGGGTGATCTGGTTCCATTAAGCGCCGGAAAAACAAGTCTAAAAGGTATAGTAATGAGTTTTCTAAATTACTGCTTTTATATAAGCTTTTTTCCTCAACTTGTTGCAGGCCCTATCGTTAGGGCTTCTCAGTTTTTACCGCAAATAACGATGCCATCACGACTTGGAGTACTGCAAGCCGGACAAGGGTTATTTTTATTTAGCTGTGGATTATTCAAAAAAATTATCCTTTCCGATACCATCGGCGTATTCTGGGTGGACAGGGTTTTTGAAAATCCTTCTCTTTATTCCGGCATGGGCAATCTTTTAGCCGTTTATGGTTACACTTTACAAATATATCTTGATTTTTCAGGATACTCGGATATGGCTATTGGCCTGGCCCTTTTAATGGGTTTCACTTTGACAGAAAATTTTAACCGCCCCTATTTATCCACTTCTTTGCAAGAATTTTGGCGAAGGTGGCATATTTCACTATCTACCTGGCTACGCGATTATCTATATATTTCACTGGGAGGAAACAGGGGAAGCAAGCTAAAAACCTATATAAATCTATTCCTAACCATGTTGCTCGGTGGTTTATGGCATGGAGCGGGCTGGATGTTTATCTTATGGGGTGGTTTACATGGCCTAGGTTTAGCTCTCGACAGGTTACTTTCCTCTGCGGGTCAATTTTTAAGTAAACCCCTGAGTAAAAGTTTTATACTCATACTTAGCTTGCTTGGTGGAATAAGCGCTTACTTATTCTTTAAAATGACGGGTGAAACGATGGAAAAATGGCAGGTAATGGAGTGGCAGCTATATGTTCTACACCTTGCTTTAGGGGCAATTTTATTATTTTCATTAGGTGTTTTGATTGAAAATGGGGTAAAAGCTTTAAAATACCCCTATTAATATCGGGTATTTTTACTTTCCATTTTGTCGCATTTTGCTGGATATTTTTCAGAGCGGGAGCGATTGGTTCCATTTTACCTTCGGGAGAATTATTAGGAAAAGTTTTATCAAAATTGTCTTCTATTCATTTTGACCCTTCTTTTATAATGGAAGTTCATGATAAAACGCCTTATGTGTTACCCGCTATTTTATTTGGTTTTATCTTACATTTTTCCCCTATTATTCTTAAAGAGAAAATAACTCTTTGGTTTAGTAAGCAATCTTTTGTCGTTCAGGCCATTTTGGTATCCCTTGTTATAACTTGTGTTTTAATATTAAACACACAGAGAACGGTACCATTTATTTATTTTCAATTTTAAATCAGGGATGGGCAGCCACCCATATTTCCCCATCTTCAAAAAACTCCTTTTTCCAAATGGGAACAGTTTCCTTTAGGGTATCAATGGCATATTGGCAAGCTTCAAAGGCAGCTGCTCTGTGAGGCGTTGAAACGGCGATAATCACAGCAATATCACCAACGAGTAATTCCCCAACCCGATGATGGATAACTACCTTCAAAGCACCCCATCTTTCCTCCAGAGTTAAACCAATTTTTTGCATTTCCTTGATAGCCATTGGCGTGTATGCCTCAAACACAAGTTTTAAAACCTTCTTATTTTGGGTTTGATTTCTTACCGTGCCTACAAAAATAGCCTGACCTCCTGCATTAGGAGAAGAGGCCATAGTATGACAATCTGTTACACAAAGAGGTAATGATGAAATTTTAATTGCTTCCATCATTTAAATTAACTTTCTTTCCTGGTAAAAAGGAATAAAATGAATAAAGAAATCATTCCAATAACCGAAAACAAAATGAGGTAGAAATTTTCAGCACTATATGGAGTTAATTCCAAAACGGTTATTAAAGGAGGAATAGCAAAGGTAAATAAGATATAAAAAAGAAATAAGACTTTCCATAACAATACTTTGTTTTCAAGAAAAGGCAGGAATCCATTAGTTTTAACAAATTTGAAAAATAAGTAGGTAATTCCTATCAAATAAATAACCGTGAGTGAATTTCTAATTAACATGTGAGAGACAAAATCCTTAAAATAGCCTTGTTGATGAAGAAATAAGGTCCCATTCGATTTCAAATGATTGACAATCTCAAGCTTAGCTTCCCCATCCATTAAATAGAAAGGAATATGATCAATAACATAAAAAACACCTGGTAAAATATGTACCCAATCATATTTCTGGTACCCTTTTTGAAATAATAACTCCCTGATATACAGAAATATAAGGGGTGAAATCAGATAAACTACAAAACCTGCGCTTCTGAACACATGAGGCATCCATTCAATATAGTCAGAACTAACAACATAAGTCGTTAAAGTATTCTGAGCTGAACAAAACAGGAAACAGCTAAATAAAAAACTTTTAAAATCACTTATTTTATAACAAAATACATAAAATATAAAATAGGCTAAAAACCCTAAACCAATCCATAGAAATATGTCAGTAACCTCCTTCATTTTTCAACCTTTTTGAAAAACGAAAGTAACCAAATAAAAAGTAGAAAAATAAAAAAAGGGGAAGAATTTTACTTCTCCCCCCATTTTAGGTTTTGGATTTAACCTAATTATTTAACCAGGATAAAACTTTTTGAGGCTGAATAATTATCAGTCGTTAAAGTGTAATAATAAACACCAGGACCTTTAAGATCAGACTTCTTAACTTTTTGCTGATTATAACCTTTTCTGAAGTCAGCTTCAAATACTTTAACAATTCTTCCGATCGCATCCTTGATTTCAATTGTACCACGTTCACTAACTGGTAATTGGAAGCCAATAATGGTTTCATCCGTAAACGGATTCGGAGAATTCTGGTAAAGCGCATACATCTGTCCTTCCTGATTTTTGTCAAAACCTGTGACTACATCATAAAGTTTGCCATTTTTGTAAGCCTCCTTTCTGGTAATCCTATCATTCAGGCGAATCGCATCAGAAAGATAAGCAGGTTTTTTAGCTCTCAAGACAAGGTGGAATAAAGCACCTTCTTTCACATGGCCATTCCAGCTAACGGTCATAAGGTTTTCATCACCGAAGACAGCTACATGTTCGTCTTGAGTAATATCATTAATTACATCAATCAATTCAAGCGAAGATTTATCAAATTCCATAGTAAACTGAATGCCTTCCACCTGTTCAATATCTTCCAATGTGAAGGAAACTTTTTTGGTCTCACCCGCTTCAAGTTTCATTTCACTCAGATTCAATTTAATCTTATCCACTACATTTCTGATTTGTACACCAGCTGTATTTGGAATAACTGAACCATTCAAATCACCCATTTTGATACCTACAAAGGATGCATTATTAGCTTTACCGACAAGGTTATTGAAATTCTTCACCTCAGGGAAAGTCTCTTGCCATGGATTTGCCGGATTAGGGAACACATAATCTGATGGAATAAATCGCCAACTGCTATTATTTTCAAACTTAGTATTGACACCTAATATCAATTTCCTCAATTGGATCATATCCAGCACGGTAATGGTTTTCGAATTATTGATATCGGCAGCTATCAACTTGTAAGGGCTATCCAACTTTCTTGAATCAAGGATATGCCTTTGCATAGTGACCAAATCGAAGGTAGATACTCCATTCAAATAATCCTTATCCAATGATGGAGTTACCGTATAATCCTTTTGAGCGGTAAGATTTGACAATTCGTATTTACCCGCAATGGAAGTAGGTTTCATCATTTTCATTTCACCACTCAGGTTCATTTCAGCTCCCTCTACCGGCGCTTTAGATTCAGTTTTCACTTCACCAGCTATAGATGCCAATGATTCACAAAGCTTGTTATTGTCGTTCACATCAATTATCACGGAACAATAGCTAACTTTTCCAGCACCAGAGGTAAAGTAAACTCTTGCAGGAATACCCCCCAAATCATTACAGTTCAGCATAAGGATAGAATCTGCTTTTCTAGGTACAAAGCCTTGCTTGACATCAAATTCTCTGATGATAGAAACAAATCCACCCGGCGAACAAGAACCTGTGTTAAAGTTTCGATCTGTATCCTGAAGGAAATCAATCGCACGAATCCTGTGATATGGCTGACTATTATCAGTTGTTGTTAAGGAAACCGTTAAGGCTTGTACACAAACGGGAGCCGTTGCTTCTGCTGCCGTTACAGTAAATGGAATCTGGCGGCTTACATAATTTCCACAATCATCCTTAATTTCTACTTTTAGGATATAGTTACCTACCTCAACCTTAGCTAATTTAACCTGGAAGGTACTATCCTTTGTTTGATATTCCCCTCTAACCAGATTATTAATTGGCAAGGAAAGTGGACTGTTTGATGCATATAAAGTAGCTCTTTCAAAAGTAAGCACATTGGTTGCACAAGCATCCCATGCCTTAAATTTGAACGAAACATCTCCTTTACAGTCATTTGTGGTTGAAGTATGTACACCACCATTTACACCAGCCTCGATGATCGGCGCCGTTTTGTCCACAACACTCAATACTTGGACATATTTCCAGGCAAAAGTCTGGTCACCTGCACAGGCCGAAGGATGTTGAGGCACGTAGGCACTCAATGGAACAGCTACTAAACTACTTCCAAAGGCACCACTTCTCATGGTTGTCGCCGTTGTAGATTTTTCAAATTGGTGAACCCACTTACGTCCCAGACCTGAAGCATCCATATTTCTTGGAATCACTCTGGCATAGTGTCCAGGATCTGTATTTCCTGAGGTACAGTTAAATTCTGTTGGAATCTGACACCAGTTGATAACCGTGTAAGTCCTGTAAATCTGGTGGCAACCTGTACCTGCATCGAATCTGCTATCAGAAACATTGACCGCAAGAAGGTCGCAACCATCCTCATTATAACTTATGGTTTCAGCTGTAAGATTGCCACAATCAACCACCTGGTCAGCAGGAACGGTTAGACTATATTTATTATACCCTCTGATATAGATAACCTGAGAATCTCTGGCCACTACTTTCGTTCCTTTAACCGACTTGGAAACTTCCCAGTGTCTGGTAATTCTACCAGCACCACAAGAAAGCGACTTCATGATAAAGTAATTTACTTCACCTGAACAATCTAATCCTGTAATTAATGGCCAGCCAAACAATTCACCAGATTTTTTCTCGTCTTCCAACGCTTTAAGGGCTTCCTCATCGCGACAATCTATCCAGTTTTTGGCTTTACTATTGTATAAGGCTGACATATCTGGGCGTTTCACAGTAGGACTGGCTTTATCTTCCAATACAATGGTGGTCCAGCAATGGCTCCAGTTACTTCCATTAATGCCCCCTATGTCACCACCCCATAGTTCAACCATCGGATCTTTTCCGAGATCACAACAGTAGAATTCAACGTAGTTCATGAATTTAGGCGTGTAATAGTTACCCGCTTCAGGCCCTGTTGTAATTAATTCGAAGTCTTTAAAATCGACTATTGAATCATTATTCCCGAATCTGTCATATTCCAAATTTCCGAAATAATATTTCTCAAGACAGTTTTTATTAACTACTCTGCGGACATACATTTTTGACATGGTACAGTTGTCGTAAGAACCTTCATCGACATCTTCAGCATAAACTTTAGCATATCCGCTACCCTTTCTGCCATCAACATACCAGTTGGAAGTAGCTTCATATACCAGCGATACTTTGATACTGTCATCACAGATCATAACAGGTGGCACTTTATCCTCGATAACAAAATAGAGGGTATCCCTATTCTGGGTTCCACAATTTACAGTATTTGCACCAATGATTATCCGGTGCTCACCTACTGGAATGCCCATCATAACAGGTTCTCCAGCTATACGTGGTATGGAGACATGGATGTTTGGTGTATAATTATTGGTTCTGGTCCAGGATTTCCCGCCTGTTCTGGTAAGTTTTGATTCCAGACTGTAGGTTAAAGAAACTTCCGATCTGCCTGAACAATGATCTGTCACAGCCCAGTTAAAGAGAGAACCTAAATCTCTTTCGGATGAACCATCTAATTTTGGTAATCTCAAACTTCCTGCATCACAACCCGTTGTATTTGTAGAAACGATGACTGGCTTTGCAGCGGTTTTTC
>JAJTER010000122.1 GCA_021299835.1 Saprospiraceae bacterium
AGTTTTTCAACGGCCTCCAGATTCAGTAAGGTTTCTATACTGGCAACGATGGCTATGGTTAAAGCTACCGTCCAAACGTTATAGTTTGAAATACTTGAAAAATCAGGGGTTGTTATCAGCGAACTTATACCTTCGAAGGCAGGGATGTTTACAAGATGAGAAGGATCTATATGAAGTGAAGGAATAAATTTTCCGAAAATAAAGTTTAGAAAGACACCGAAAATTACCACAAAGAGGGAAGCTGGAAAAAATTTAACTTTTTTCATTGGTGTTTTATCCCAATATATCATAGCTAACATAGACAAGATGGAAATAATAATGGCTCCCCATGAAAAATAGGTGAAAATATTCAGCAATTCAGAAAAGGTATTTTCACCGTCTCTTTGTAAGAAAGTGAAATCATCCTGGGGGTCTCTGTCAAATCCAACAGCATGTGGAATCTGTTTTAGAACCAGAATTACACCAATGGCTGCCAATAATCCTTTGATAACATTGGATGGTATGTAGTTGGCAATGAATCCTAGTTTACTAATACCAGCAACAAATTGGAAAATGCCGGCTAACAAAACAGCCATTAAAAATACCTCGAAATTTCCTAATTGAGTGATGGATGCAAGTACTACCGCAGCCAAGCCTGCTGCTGGTCCGCTAACGCTAGTGTGAGAACCACTCAATGATCCAACGACAATGCCACCAATGATTCCTGAAATAACGCCTGATAATAATGGAGCGCCACTTGCCAATGCTACCCCTAAACATAGAGGTAGAGCTACTAAAAATACAACAATACTCGCGGGTAAATCATATTTGATTTTTGAAAACATAACGATAATTTTAAGTAAAATAGTTTAAAAATTGGATGTAGATGACCAATGTATTTGTCATCTTTAAAAGGATATAAAATAATTTAATGGTTTGGAGGGGGGATAAATAAGGGTATAATATGGTCGGAAAAATAAAAAGGTATTTTTTTGAAGTTATTCTTTAAGGTAGAAATGGAAAAATCTAAATAGACTTTTATTCCTTTTAATGGGAATATTTTTTTTAGCTCAAAATCAAGTTCCTGAGATGATTTATTTTCATCAATTAGCTCATGATTGTTTTCTAAGGTCAATAAAATATCAAATTTCATCAACACAAGGGAAGAGAAATTACCTAAAAGGAAAAAAAGTAAAATTACCCAAAGGCTTATAATTCGCACACTCGTTTTTTAAGATAGTAAAGCTATTAAACACTTTAGAATAAACTAAGTTTTATGGCATTTATTTTTTTTTGTAACTTAGTGTTTTATAATTCAATTTTAAAAAGATGAAAAATTTTATTTTTGCTATCTTATTCATTACACAGTTATCAGCTTTTGCTCAAATTCCGGCTGATTACGAGAAGTTATTTCCAAATTCGTTTACAAATAATGAGTTAGGTTTTAAAAAAGACAGGTTAAGTAATATTGAGACTGGATTTCAAGAACTTATTAATAAAGAACAGATTCCTGGTGCGGTAGCTTTGGTCGTAAGAAATGGTAAAGTGGTTTATGAAAAGGCATTTGGTATTTCTGACCCTAAAACAAATCGGGCATATAAAATAGATGATATTTTTAGAATCGCTTCTATGAGCAAGGCGATTACCTCTACAGCGGCCATGATTCTCTATGAACAGGGCAAATTTAATCTGGATGATCCTATTTCAAAATGGATTCCAGCCTTCAAAAATATGACCGTTTTATCGTCCTATAATCAAAAAGATACTTCTTATACTACCGTCCCGGCAATTAAACCCATAACAGTTAGACAGCTTTTTACCCATACTTCCGGCTTGTCTTATGGCAGAATTTCCGGCGATGTGCGATTTCATGCCATTGCTGCTAAAGCTGGAATAACAGAACTTTATACTACCGATAAGGTTTCTTTAGCTGAAAATATAAATAAATTGGCATCTATTCCGCTCGTGTCCCAACCAGGAGAAAAATATAATTATGCCATGGGATTAGATGTTTTAGGATATCTTATTGAATTATGGTCCGGTCAAAAATTTGATGTTTTCCTAAAAGAAAATTTATTTCAACCATTAGGTATGAAAGATGCCTGTTTTTATCTGCCTGAAAGTAAAGCAGATAGATTGGTTCCTGTGCTTAAGCCCGCTTCAAATGGAAAGGGTTGGGAAAAATATACAGGTACATATTACGATGCTGATTATCCGGTAAAGGGTGCTAAAACTTGGTTTAGCGGTGGGGCTGGTTTAAGTTGTACAGCTCGTGATTATGCGCTTTTTCTCCAGATGTTACTGAATAATGGATTGGCTAATGGAAAAAGAGTGTTAAGTCCCTATTCGGTTTTCCTCCTTACCGCGGCTAATCAAACACCTGATTTAACGCCTACAGATAAAAGTGAACAATTTAATAGCCTTGGTTTTGGAGTCATTACTTCTCTCGGGGAAGAACGTGGGAATGGTTACAAAGGTCGATTCTCATGGGGTGGCTATTTTAACACCAATTATTGGGCCGATCCTAAAACGGGAACGATTATGGTTCTCTTAAAACAAACCCGATTTGCTCCCGACAATGGTTCCGCAAATCTTTTTACCAGATGGATAACTGCCGCTATGGAATAATTAATGTTTATTAAAAACTACCCTGAGTGATTTCAGTTTTAATTCCGACGTTCAATACTGATGTTTCTCCTTTGGTAGATTTTCTTCTGAAGCATAATGATTTTTCATCCTTTAAAATGGAAATTATCATTTGGGATGATGCATCTAACATTACTTCTTTGGATCAATTTGATAATGAAAATATCTTATTTTTTAAATCTCCCGTTAATATGGGGCGATCAAAAACCAGAGAATTTCTTGCTGAAAAAGCAAAATTTCCCTATTTACTTTTTCTGGATGCCGATGTTTTACCCGTTTCTTCTCTTTTCTTAACCCAATATTTTCAACATGCTTCCGAAAAAGCTGTTTTAGTCGGAGGTATAAGGTATGAAAGCCAACTGCCTGAAAGCAACCGATATTTTCGTTGGTTTTACGGGAAGGCAAGGGAGGAAATTTCAGTAGAAAATAGACTAAAAAACCCTTACGATCACTTTATGACGGGAAATTTCCTGGTGCCAAAATCAATATTTTTACAGTTCCCTTTACATGATGTTATTACAGGTTATGGACATGAAGATACCCTCCTTGGGTACAAATTTCAACAGGCAGGTATCCCAATAAAGCATATTGATAATCCCGTTTTTCACCTGGGATTAGAGGAAAATGAGGTTTTTTTTGCCAAAAGTAAAGAAGCAGTTTTCTCTTTATTGCAATTAAAGAAATTGGGATTTACTGTTCCGTCGAAAATTCTAAGTAGCTATAATTTATTGGAAAGAATGAATCTCGTTACTTTTTTTGCAATGTTTTATCCTGTATTTGAAAGCCGATTATTGAAAAATTATATCTTTTCGGGGAATATTTTTTCCTTGTTTTTATTTGATTTATCCCGATTATTCTATTTCTGTACATTGTCCCTTAAAAGAGGGAAATAAGTTGCAAATTCGGCGATAAGCTTCTTTTCTTCCTTTTCCCAAATGAAACTTTCCGCCGCCTGCTCCGCCGCAAACACCATATTTTTATATTGGCTTTCATTTTCCCATATATTTTCAATAATAGCAACGAATGCTTCGGTTTCCATTTTCTCTAAAAGAGCGATACTTTCGTTTTTATTGGCCAATATTCTATATTCAGGAAAATCGATATGAATAGCTGGTAATCTGGCTTGAATATAATCAAAGGTTTTATTGGCTAAAGAATAATAGTAACTTAAACTGTTGTTTTCTAATAGATTAATTCCTATCCAGGCATCTTTTGCTATATCGGTTAATTCCTCAGGTTGAATCATTCCTTTGAAAATCACCTGTTTTTCAAGTCCTAATTCTTTAGTTAAAGCTTTTAAATTGTCTGATATATCACCGTCACCTGCCAATATTAAGGTCCAGGTTGGCAGTTCTCTCATAGATTTTATCAGAAATTCAATACCTCTTCCCTGGTGCAGCATTCCCTGGTAATATATCCATTTATTTTTCCTTCTTTGTTCTATATCTATCGTTTCAACGGATTTTTTTAACGGTACATTTCTTATGGTTACAAAGTTTACACTATATTTTACAGATAAATAATGAGCGAGAGATTCACTGACAGTCATAGAAAATGTAGCGGAGGGAATGCCTGTTTTGCCAACCATTTCCCAAATCCATTTTTTAATTTTATGATCCTGTAGTTCTGGTACTTCGGTGAATAATTCATGAGAATCAAAAACAAAAGGTTTAGAATAAATCAGGTGATATAAGAAAGTTGCTGGCAAAGTATCAACATCTACCGCATAAATGACGTCTCTTTTTCTTGAACACAAATAAATAAAAAGACGAAGGTTAAATTCAATGTAAAACAAAACGCCCTTTGAAAAATAGCAACTTAAAAGATGCGTTTTAAAGGAATAGGAAGGAATATTTTTAGTCTTTTTTTGTCGTCCGACGAGAATAATAGGATAGCCTTCCTTATGAAGCGAAGTGGCAATCCTTATCATTCTTTGATCGTATTGGATATCGTTGGAAACCAGCAGGGTTATTTGCATAGACTTTTACTTATTTAAAAATAGTAATCCTTCTCTTTCTGTAATGATTCCCTGGTCCAGCCATACATGTAGTTTTTGTAATAATGCGCCCCGAACTACGCCGTGATAAGGGGCTGATAAAACCGAAATCGATAAGGGTTTTTCAGTCAGTCGGGTTTTAATAATACTTTCTAATTGGTCAATTTGAGCATTAATTTCCGAAGAATTATCTTTTTTTGAAAGACAATTATCACAGATTCCACATGGATTAAGTCTTTTTTCACCAAAATACTCAACCAATGTATTCATTCTACAATGTGGAGTTTCAACGTATTTTAGTTGAGTTTCCATTCGAAGTTTGGCTCTGTTCTTTAGAAATGAATATCGCTCTGCATCTATGTGAAAATCATTCTGACCAGCTCTTTCTTTAATAAATTGAAGTTGAGGTTTTTCCTTTTGTGGTCTGTAGGCTAAAATCTGGAGTTTATTTAAATACTGAAGTTGTTGTTTTATTTTTTCTATCGACATATTTAAAAAATCGCCAAGTTTTCGCTCATTAACATAAACGTAGTCTTGAAAAGCACCCTGATAGGTTCGCAGTAAAATTCTTAGGATAGGCTCCAAATTTGGATTTTTGAGCTGGAAATCATAAAGTTGTTCTCTATTTACTAAAATCTTGAAACTTGCGGGAACATAAACACTTTCAGAAAGATAAATCCACCCTTCTCTGGCAAGAATGGACAAACAATTAAAAGTGATAAGATGATCGAATTTATACACACCACTAAAGTGAATCATATCAAAATCTAATGATTCTTCCTGGGAACTTCCTGCCGCAAGCTGAAAATAATTGGCAAGTCCCTGATATATTTTTTTTATAACATTAATTTCCGGATAAGTTAGTGCGAATATTTTTTCTAAATTATGTTTATCATTAGGCTGAAAAAGTAAAACGGCATAAGATTTAAGACCATCGCGACCCGCTCTGCCAGCCTCTTGATAGTATGCCTCCGGGTTATCAGGTAATTCCCAATGTATGACCAATCGAACATCTGGTTTATCAATGCCCATCCCAAAAGCATTGGTAGTGACCATTACTCTTATTTTATTTTGAATCCACAAATCTTGTTTTGTCGATCTTTCCTCCATACTCAAGCCAGCATGGTAAAAGTCGGCTGATATTCTATTTGAGGTAAAAAAAGCAGCTAAATCTTTTGTTTTTTTCCTGTTTCTTACATAAATAATAGCGGAACCATTTAGTTTTTGTAATATTTTCAGACATTCCCTTTCCTTATCTTCTGTTTTCCTCACAACCAGTGAAAGATTATCTCTTGTAAATGAATCTTTAAAAACTTCAGGATTTTTAAAATCAAGCTTATGTTGAATGTCCTGGGCTACCTCCGGCGTAGCCGTAGCGGTTAATGCAAGGATGGGCACTTTGGGAAAATGGGTTCTGATGTCTGCGATTTTTAAATAGGCAGGCCTGAAATCATAGCCCCATTGAGATATACAATGTGCTTCGTCCACCGCAATGAGGGTTAGAGGTAATTGCAATAATCTGATTAAAAATCGTTCCGTAAAAAGTCTTTCGGGTGATATATAAAGAAATTTTACCTGACCATAAGTGCAATTATCCAATAATCTGTCCATCTCATTTTGTCTGAGTCCGGAATATAGGGCAACGGCTGAAATATTTCGCTTCACCAGTTGTTGCACCTGGTCTTTCATGAGAGCAATTAAAGGGCTAATAACCAGACATATACCTTCTTGACAAAGAGCGGGCACCTGATAACACACCGATTTTCCTCCGCCTGTTGGTAACAAAGCAAGGGTATCTTTACCCTCCAAAACAGCAGAAATTATCTCTGCTTGTAAAGGTCGGAATTTTTGGTACCCCCAATATTTTGATAATATTTCTAATGGTGTTGAAATGATATTTGTTTTTTACAAATTTAAGGCTTAAAATTAGGCTAAATCATTTTTTTTACCAGATTTCATTTTTTTTTAAGTAAGGCATGATAATTGCATTCCAAAAATTAAGATTAATAATGTTGTGTTTGAAATTACTATATTTCAGCATGAAAATTTAAACGGATGACACGCAAACCTTTTTTAACGTTTTTTTCTGCCTCTTTACTGAGTATTAAGGTAATAATGGTCTTTTTATTGGTATCGCTGTCGATGGTAGTAAAGGCGCAGGAGACTTTCTTTATACCCTTGCAATCTGATATTAGAACGTCTGACCCATTGCTTGATAGTTTAGAAAACAAATCTTTATTTACCACTTCCAGGAATAGCATCAGAAAAATACTCGCGAATGAGCCTGATAGATGGGATTTGATTATTCCGTTGGAAAATGAATCTAATTGGGTTTTAGCTTTAGAAAAGGTTAAAATATGGGATAATTTAGCTAGTATAGAAACGGCCTCGGGTAAAAAAATAAGTTTGCCGTCTGACGGTGTTCATTATCGGGGTACGGTGAAAGGGCATAAAGGTAGCCTGGTTTCGATGAGTATTTTTGACAATGGGATAACTGGTTTTGTAAGTTTTCCAGAGCGGGGAAATTTTCAATTGAATCCAAATACCCATGTTTCCATGGGGGCTTTTGTTAATCATGTTCTTTATCCTGTTTCATCTTTGCCCATAAGAAAGACTTATGAATGTGCCGCAGCGGAGGGAGAACCTTATCGTGCGGAAGAATTAAAATCTTTTGGAACCCTGAGAGCGGAACCAAAATGTATAAAAGTATATTACGAGCTTGATTATGATATTTTTCAAGATAAAGGTGGTGTAGCGCCCTCTTTACAATTTTTAACGAGTCTTTTTAACCAGGTCAGTACACTTTTTTCAAACGATGGTGTGCAAATAAGGCTTTCTGGAGTGAAAATATGGGATATTCCAAGTCCATATAACGGTTCCGATTCAGAGGAAATGCTCACCCAGTTTGGGGCAACAAGAACCTCGTTTACAGGAGATATTGGTCAATTGATTTCCTATAAAGCCAGTGGAGGTATCGCCTGGGTGCGTGGGGTTTGTTCGCCTTCCCGTTTTAGATTAAGTTTTGCCAGTATTGATGACTCATTTCAAAGTTTCCCAACTTATTCATGGAGTGTATTTGTAATGGCGCACGAATTAGGCCATACCCTCGGCTCAAGTCATACCCATGCCTGCGTATGGAATGGCAATAATACAGCTATCGATGGTTGTTATTCCACGGAAGGTGGTTGTAATAG
>JAJTER010000033.1 GCA_021299835.1 Saprospiraceae bacterium
GGTATGAAAGATGCCACCAAAGATGTAATATTAGGAAAGGCATATTTCTACAGAGCTTACCATTATTATAGGTTAGTTCACCAGTTTGGTGATATTCCTACCTCCTTTAAAGAATTGGCTGAACCAAAACTCGATTTCCAAACGGTAAAAAGAGAGGTGATTTTACAAAAGATTAAAGCTGATTTAGATTTTGCAGTTAAGGTAGTACCTTTCGTTGGTAACAAGGGAGATGTAAATAGAGGAGCTATCGGCCATCTTTTGACGAAGGTTAACCTTGCTTTAGGCTTATACGATGAGGCTATTGCTTCAGCTGATTTGGTGATTAATTCAGGTACCTTTAAATTGATGACCGCACGCTTTGGTGCCGATGCGGGTAACCCAGCAAGAAATGTTATCTGGGATCTTCACAGACCAGTTAATAAATTTCTGCCGAATAATACAGAAGTATTATTCTCCTCAACAGATAGATTTGGTTTAACCAGTGCGACAACTACCGGCACAACATCTATGCGTCAGGCTGTTCCTTTTTATACAAGTCCTAATATATTAACTCCAGATGGCAGGCAGGGTATGAATCCTAACGTAGTTGAAATAGACTTAGGAACCAGATTTGGAAGAGGAATTGGTCGTTGCAGAGGTACAACTTACAGTACTTTAACTATCTGGGATGATGAAAAGGATTTGAGACATGATGTCAAATCTGGAAACTGGATGAATATGGAACAATTGGTTTATAATAATCCATCTATTAAAACTACCTCTCCTTTTTATGGTAAACCATTGCAATTAAGAGATGCTACAGGTAAATTGCTCATCTCTGGAGGTGATACCATAAGGAATTGGTTCAGCTGGCCGCATTATAAGCTGTATATTGAAGACGCCATTCGTATTCCTTTTCAAGGAGGTAACTCAGATTGGTATATTTTCAGATTGGCGGAAACGTATTTGTTAAGGGCGGAAGCTCATTTCTTTAAAGGTAATATTGCCGCAGCTACTGCCGATGTAAATGTGGTTAGATCCAGAGCAGGTTGTTCTCCTTATGCTGGAAATGTTGACATAGGAACAATTCTGGATGAAAGAGCGAGAGAATTGTATTATGAAGAACCAAGAAAGACGGAATTAACCAGAATTGCTTATCAAATGGCCAAATCTGGAAAATCTTATAATGGAAAAACATATTCCACAAACAATTTTTCAGCTGCCAATTTCTTTTACGATAGAATTATGGATAAGAATATTTTTTATAAGAATAATATTAAAAATGTTCGGGGTGATGCCTATACCATAAGTCCATATCACGTCCTTTGGCCGATTCCAAGGAATGCTATTTTAGCAAATAGCCTTAATCAGCTGAATCAAAATATTGGTTATGCAGGAAGTGAAAAAAATAAACCGGCATTAGATAAAATTCCAGAATAAAATTTTCTTAACTTGTAAGCATTCGAAAAATTGCAAAACCAATTTTAAATGAAAAGAAGAGATTTTATAGAAAAATCTATTGTGGGCGTAGTAGGTGCCATTGCGGTACCTACTATTGTTCCTTCCAGCGTTTTTGGAAAAAATGCACCAAGCAATAAAATTAATGTGGGTCAGATTGGTTGTGGTCGGATTGCCCGCGATCATGACCTCCCAGGTACGATGCAACACGAAATTGCCCGTTTAGTGGCAGTTTGTGATTTAGATAAAAATCGTCTCCTCGATGGTAAAAAATTGGTGGAAGCTTACTACACCAAAAAAACAGGAAATGCCAATTATGTCGATGTTAAAATGTATGATGATTATCATGATATGTTGAATAATAAGGATATTGATGCAGTCATCATTAGCACCCCTGACCATTGGCATTCTCAACCTGCTCTCGAAGCTGCATTAGCTGGAAAAGATGTTTATCTTCAAAAACCTACTTCTTTAACGATCGCTGAAGGTCGTTTATTAAGTGATGTTGTTAAAAAGAAAGGGATTATATTACAAGTTGGCACCCAACAAAGATCTTCGCCTCAGTTTAGAATTGCTGCCGAATTAGTTAGAAATGGTCGGATTGGCAAACTTCATACCGTTAAAATAGGCCTGCCAGGCGACCCTTCCGGTCCTCCCGCTCCAGCAATGCCTGTTCCAGCCGGCTTTAATTATGATATGTGGCTTGGTTCTACCCCGGAAGTGCCTTACACGGAAATTGGTGTACATCCCCAAAAGGGCTATGATCGTCCAGGTTGGCTTCGATTGGAACAGTATGGTGCAGGTATGATTACCGGTTGGGGTCAACACCACTTTGACTCCGCTGCATGGGGTATGGATACAGAATATACAGGGCCGATATCCGTTCAATCGGTAGCAGAATTTCCTAAGGCTGGACTTTGGAATGTTCACGGCGATTTTATGGTGAAAGCTGAATATGCTAATGGTATCACTATGTTAACCAGTGGCGGATATCCCAACGGTATTAGATATGAAGGTACAGAAGGCTGGATTTTTGTTTCCAGAGGGAATTATGTGGCTTCGTCCAGTGATCCGGTAACGGCTGCAAAAAGTAGCAAAGCACTCGATGCCAGTGACCCCAAAATCCTGACCTCCGTAATAGGTGCAAATGAAATTCACCTGTATAAAAGCGATGAACACCATGGTAATTGGTTAGATTGTATTCAGAGCAGAAAAGAACCGATTTCTCCTGTGGAAATTGGTCACAGAACTTGTTCCGTTTGTTTAGTAAGCCATATTGCAATGAAGTTACCCAGAAAGTTAAATTGGGATCCGAAAGCAGAAAGATTTGTAAAAGATGATGAGGCAAATGCTATGCTCAGTCGTTCACAACGCAAACCTTATGGTACGACTAACGTGAAAATTTCTTAATATTTTTTATGGAAAAACAACCAAATAGGCGACGTGATTTCTTAAAGGAATCCGTCGCCTCTGCGGCTGGTCTCTTAATAATCCCAGCGCTTCCTTCTCTGTCTTTCGGGGCAATAAATACCGAAGTAGTTCAACCTTTATCGGTTAATCCTTATCTGGCTCCCAGAATTAAATTTGCGGTCATTGGCGTGAACCATGGTCATATTTACAGTCAAACCGATGCAGTGATCCGGGGTGGAGGTGAATTGGTTGCCTGTTTTGCAAAAGAAGCAGATTTATTGGCCGAATTTTCCAAAAGGTATCCCCAGGCTAAAGTGGCTAACAGTGAAGCGGCTATTTTAGATGATCCCTCCATTCAGTTAGTTTTAAGTTCCATTACTCCCGTTGAAAGAGCTCCCTTAGGCATCCGTGTGATGAAAAGCGGAAAAGATTATATGGCTGATAAGCCTGGAATTACTACCCTTTCGCAATTAGCTCAGGTAAAAAAAGTACAGAAAGATACAGGTAGAATTTATTCTATTATGTATAGCGAACGGTTTGAAAACAGGGCAACAGTAAAAGCCGGTGAACTCATTCAGGCTGGCGCTATCGGTAAGGTAATTCAAACCATAGGTCTTGGACCTCATAGAATGAACGTAAAGTCAAGACCTCCCTGGTTTTTTGATAAACAATATTTTGGAGGCATAATTTGTGATATTGCCTCCCATCAATTTGATCAATTTCTCTTTTTTACTGGCTCAACCAAAGCAGATATTATCGCTGCACAAGTCGGGAATACGCATTTTTCTCAGTATCCTCAATTTGAAGATTTCGGTGATGTGATGGTGAGAGGTAATAAAGGGATGGGTTATATAAGAGTCGATTGGTTTACTCCCGATGGTCTGAAATCATGGGGAGATGGCAGGTTAACTATCCTCGGAACCGATGGATTCATTGAAATAAGGAAAAATATAGATCCTGCGGGTCGCTCTGGAGGAAATCATCTTTTTCTCACGGATAATAAGGAAACGAGATATTTTGATTGCAAAGATCAAGATTTACCTTATGGAAGACAATTAGTGGACGATGTTCTGAATAGAACGGAAACGGCAATGTCTCAGCATCACTGTTTTCTGGCAACGGAACTTGCCCTTAAAGCGCAAAATACAGCAGAGAACGTTACTTTTGAAACCAATTAAAAACCTAATCTAACTTATTGTGAATTATAAAAGTTCTTTTTTATTTATTTGCCTGTTGACTTTTTTCCTGCCAGGATATGGTCAATTGAAAGTTTCTGCCGTTAAGCACAACGAAAAAATTGATATCCTCATAAATAAAAATTTATTTACTTCCTATCTGTTTTCAGAGGAAGAAAAATATCCGTTTTTCTTTCCTGTAAATGGTCCTTCTACCTCCGGCGTAACCTCTATGAGAAATGCCAATTACCCTCATCACAGCTCCCTTTTCTTTGGTTGCGATAGGGTGAATGGTGGTAATTTTTGGCAGGAAGGACTGGAAAGGGGGCAAATTATCTCCTTGCGTGCCGATCTTGTGCCCTCGGGAGAAAATAAAGTAGTCATTGAAAATGAATGTATCTGGAGAAGGCCCGGAGCCAATGCGCCTATTAAAGATTTTAGAAAAATTACTATTTCTGCTCCATCCAATGAACTGTATCTAATCGATTTTGACATTACCATGGAAATGTTGGAAAATGTGGTCATAGAAAAAACAAATCATTCTCTTTTTAGTGGAAGAATGGATCCTGATCTGGCCGTAATAAATGGTGGCATCATGGTAAATGCTGAAGGGGCACAATCTGAAAAGGGTACATTTGGCCTCCCTTCACCCTGGATAGATTGCTCGGGAAAAAGAGGAGATAAAATGGAGGGCATGGCCATTTTACAACACCCATCAAATCCAGGTTACCCTGCTCCCTGGTTTACCCGCGATTATGGCTTTTTTTCACCTACCCCAATGTATTGGCCTAAAGATGAAAAACTGGGTTCGGTGTATAGTAAAGGCGAGAAATTAACGCTCCGTTATCGTGTGATTATTCATTCAGGGAACCACGAAACCTCAAATATTGCCAGACATTTTGAGGCTTATAAAAGGGATTAATATCCTTCTCGGGTAATAATATTTTTATGTATAAAATTCTTTTTGCGCTCGCCGCCTTTTCATCTCTTTTTGGTTCCATAAACGGGCAGGTAAAAAAGCCCAATATCATTATCATCAATCTAGACGATTTGGGTGTCGGAGATGTAAGCGCCTATAAAAAAGGATCACTAAATACCCCCAATATTGATTTTTTAGCCAATAATGGGGTTCGTTTTAATAAAGGATATGCTACTTCGGCTACATGTACACCCAGTAGATATGCCCTGCTTACAGGATTATATCCATGGAAAAATAGTCAGGCTAAAATATTGCCTGGTGACGCTCCCCTGATTATAGATACCTCACTGATGACCTTACCAAAGGTTTTAAAAAAGGCAAATTATACCACAGCAGTCGTTGGGAAATGGCATTTAGGTCTGGGTAATGGTACGATTGACTGGAATAAAAAGATATCGTTTGCTCCTTCCGAAGTAGGCTTTGATTATTCATTTATCATGGCCGCTACCACAGACAGAGTGCCAACCGTATATATTGAAAATAATAAGGTAGTGGGCTTAGAAGAAAAAGACCCATTATTTGTTAGTTATCAGCAAAATTTTGACAATGAGCCAACGGCCATTACTCACCCTGAGTTAATGACCAAAATGAAGTGGCATCATGGGCATAATCAAAGTGTTCATAATGGTATTCCAAGAATTGGATACATGAAAGGAGGGAAAAATGCCCTTTGGGTGGATGAGGATATGTCTGATGTTTTTTTGGAAAAAGCACTGGCTTTTATTCAGAATGCAAAATCGACGCATGCTGAAAATCCGTTTTTCTTATATTTTGCCCTTCACCAACCCCATGTTCCTCGGGTTCCTCATCCCCGGTTTGTAGGTAAATCAGGAATGGGGCCAAGAGGCGATGCTATTCTTGAGGCCGACTGGTGTGTGGGAGAATTAATGGCAAAATTGAAGGAATGGGGTGATCTGGAAAATACATTCATCCTTTTTACAAGCGATAATGGGCCTGTTTTAAATGACGGTTACTATGACGACGCGGTTGAAAAAGTGGGAAAGCATACCCCATTTGCCGATTTGAGAGGCGGAAAATATAGCCTCTATGAAGCGGGAACCCGTGTGCCTTTCATTACCTATTGGAAGGGAGTGATAAAACCAGGCGTATCAAATGCCATGGTTTGTCAACTCGACTTTACGGCCTCGTTTGCTCACTTGCTCGGTCTTCCACTGCCAGCAGGAGATGGCGAAAATCAACTGAATGCCTTATTGGGAAAAAGTAAAAAGGGTCGCAGGGAACTCATGATTGAAGCAACGGGAAGATTAGCTTATAAATATGACGATTATGTATATATCCCGCCTTACAAGGGTAGCCCAATCGTTGAAACGGTGCAAATAGAAAATGGAAATGCGCCGGAAGATCAGTTGTTTAATCTGAAAAAGGATATTGGCCAAAGGGTGAATTTGGCGAAAAGTATGGAAAGTAAGTTGGCCTTTATGAAATCTAAGATGGCCTTACTAAAAAATTAGTCACCTCCTTCCTATCTTGTTCGAAAAATATTAAAATGACAGCAATAAAAAATAGTGTTTGTGTTATTACAGGAGGTGGTTCGGGAATAGGACGTGCGCTGGCCATTGAATTAGTAGGCAAAGGGGCGAAAGTGGTAATAGGTGATATTGTCCCCGAAGAACTGCAGGAAACGGTGCAATTGGCAGGCTCAAATATTTATGCGTATAATTTAGATGTCAGTAAAATGGATTCAATCCATGCCTTTAAGGAAAATGTACTTAGGGAATTTCCTGATTCTCCCCTCATTTTATTTAATAATGCCGGCGTAAATTTAGCTTCCGGCTATTTTATGGAGACACCTCTTGACGATTTTGAATGGTTGATAAATATTAATCTTTGGGGCGTGATAAAAATGACCCATGCCTTTTTACCGCACATCTATCAAAGAAAAGATGGGCATATTGTCAATATTTCAAGTATGTTAGGGTATGCCGCTACCCCTCGTTCTTCCGCATATTGTACCTCGAAATTTGCCGTTAAGGGTTTTACCGATGCGTTAAAAGTAGAACTTTTGAACTCAGGAATTGGTGTAAGTTCTGTTCATCCAGGTGGTATAAAAACCAATATTATCCGTAAATCTAAATTATCTGATCATTTAGACGAAAAACAGACCTGGAATTTATTGAACAAAATTGAAAAAAAATCGCTTACCATGCCGGCTAAACGAGCTGCGGAAATTATAATTGATGGCGTTGAAAGAAATAAATCAAGAATTCTTATAGGTAAAGATGCTAAAGCCGTAGATTGGCTGGTAAGAATTTTTCCGGATACCTATTTCAAACTTCTTGAAAATTTATTGAAAAAAATGTAAATCGTTAAATTATGGGACTTTTAATATACGGGGCGAATGGCTATACACTTCTTGAAAATTTATTGAAAAAAATGTAAATCGTTAAATTATGGGACTTTTAATATACGGGGCGAATGGCTATACTGGTAGGATTATGGTTGAAGATGCTCATACTTTTGGGCTAAAACCTATTCTAGGCGGTCGATCAAAAGAAGCTATAAAGGAATTGGCCGATAAAAAAGGGTTAGATTATCTGATATTTGACCTTAATAATGCCGCTGAAACAGAAAAAGCGCTACAAAATATAAATGTTGTTATCCATTGTGCTGGCCCTTTCAGATTTACCGCCCGGCAGATGATGGAGGCTTGTTTGAAAACAAATACACACTATCTGGATATTACGGGGGAGATTAATGTTTTTGAACTTGGCGCCAGTCTAAATCAAAGAGCTATAGAAAGAGGTATTCTATTGATGCCCGGCGTGGGTTTCGATGTGGTGCCAACAGATTGCCTTGCTTCGTTTTTAAAACATCAACTACCCTCGGCTACTTCCTTGAAACTGGCATTTGCCGGCCTCGGTGGTGGTATGTCGAAAGGAACAACTCTAACTATGGTTGAAGGAATGGGAGAGGGAAGTAAAGTGAGGGAAAATGGTAAAATTGTGTCTGTTCCCCTCGGTTTTAAATCAATGGAGCTTCAACATAATGGGAAAAATCTGTTTTTTATGACCATTCCCTGGGGTGATGTCTCCACCGCTTATTATACTACGGGTATTCCAAATATTGAAACATATACGACCGTTTCAAGAAAAAGATACAGTAAGCTGGGTTGGATGAATGCTTTTAGCTGGCTGTTAAAACTTGATTTTATTAAAGAATTTGCCCGAAAAAAAGTTAAGCAAGGACCTGCTGGGCCTACCGATGAGGCAAGGCAAAATTCAAGAACCTATATTTGGGGTGAGGTTAGCGATGCAGAGGGTAAAAAGGTTCAAGCTTATTATACGACGCCAAATGGATATACCGTTACCTCTTTAACGGCTTTGCTTATTGCTAAAAAGGTATTGGAGGGCAATTTTAAGACTGGTTTTCATACGCCAGCTGGCTTATATACTGAATATCTGATTGACGAAGTACCTGATGTTACCCCATTTACTATTATTTCCTAAGGAGAAATATTTAGATTCAATAAGTTATACCTGACTTGTAACCTATTATTAAAAACGGAGCCACTTGATAAATCATATCAAGTGGCTCCTAATAATTATAATAAGGTACCTTTATCAGGGTATTAACAGGGGATTTTATTAACTCTAAGAGCATGTCGTCCACCCTCAAATGGGGTATCTAAAAAAGCGGTTACAATGTCCTTTGCTTCATTGGCGGTAATATAGCGTACGGGCAAAGCCAGCATGTTGGCATTATTGTGTGAACGGGCCAAGGTCGCTATTTCTGCATTCCAACAAAGAGCGGCTCTTATGTTTTTATGTTTATTCGCCGTCATAGCTACTCCGTTTCCGCTGCCACAAAGGAGAATTCCCATGGTAGCCTTTCCATTTTCAATGGCCTCTGCCGAGGGATGCACAAAATCTGGATAATCTACAGAATCTTCAGAATGAGTTCCAAAATCCAGAATATCCAATCCCCGCTCGATGAGCAGGGATTGGATGACTGATTTTAATGGAAATCCCGCATGGTCACAGCCAAGGGAAATTGCGGTCATACATTTATTGTTGTAATGGTTGGGTAAGGTTATTTCCGTCGGTAGGTTTTACCTGGAAAGGGGCAAAAGTATTTTGCAGTTTCTTTAAAAAGGCTTCATCCTTGTTAGAAGAGGCATCTTGTAAAAGAATATCTACGGTTCTTAGTGCCAGATTATAATCTTCCTGATAACTGAGATTTAACACCTCCGGTTCCAGGCCAGAATAGAAAAGAAGATCCTGACGGATATTTTCAGCTAATTTCTCAATCACGGGTTTAGCCTTTTTGTATTCACCAGCCTTTAAATACACATCAATTAAAAAGTGAGTACGATAGTTATATCGGAAGTTGAAATCGGGAAATTTACTGAAATAAAGATCTACAAGTTCTAATGATCGTTTTTTGTCGCCTTGGTTGAGCAGTTCTAAAGCACCTCTTAGAATGACTAATTGTAAACTCTGAACGCTGGGCTCATAACTTTTGTTAATGAAAGTAGGTTCTTTGTCAAAATTACCCCATTTAAATTTCTTAGTAACGTTTTCATAGATTTTTTCGGCATCTACTTTTCCACTACCAATAATACCATAATTTGGATCCGTTGGGTACTTTGTCGGTACCAAACGAAGACCAAGGCCTTCTAAACGGAGGTAATCCTGTAGCCCAAAAAGTTTGTCAGGTCTGTTAGTTACAGCAAAATAAATAGGTCTTTCCCAGATATTAGAGCCAATTACATCCAACATGGCTAAATCGTCCTTGGTTATATAATTGTCACTTCCTAACAACTGTAAGGGAATAACATCGACATAATTTGAATCATTTTCAGAAACGGCACCATACTTGATAGCATCTTTCCTGTTAACGGGTATAAACGCGTCCCTGGTTGGAACATACGTTTCCGTCTTATTTCCGTCCTGCGTAGTCAATCCATTTTCCTGAGACATAAAATTCAATACATCTTTCAAGGTCATAGGGTTTGACGTAAGACCTTCCGGATACATGATCTGGTTTCTTTTACTACCCCGATAATCGTCGGCTGTCAGCGTTAATTTTATGGGAGGAGAGTCATTGATTTTTCTTCTCAAGCCCTCAATATACCAGTCAACGGCAATTAAACTTAGATTGACTACCCGAACATCTCTTCTTATTCCCTCTACTTCCTGGGAATACCAAAGAGGATAGGTGTCATTGTCGCCGTAGGTAAAAATAATGGCATTTGGCGCGCACGATTCAAGGAAGTTACTTGCATAATCTCTTGAACCATAATGCCCCATACGGCTATGATCGTCAAAATTCTGCGTTCCCATCAATATCGGTGCAACCAATACCAATCCGGCGGCTACAGCGGCAGACATTGAAGAATTCAGTTTCACTCTGGCCATTAAAAACTGCATGGTTGCCAAAACACCCATACCCATCCATACACAAAAAGTAAAGAATGAACCAACGAGTACATAATCACGTTCGCGGGGCTCGTTGGGAGGTTGATTGGAATAAACAATGATACCAATACCAGTTATTATAAAGAATCCTAATAAACCAATAAATTCATCTTTTCTTTTCCTATAGTGGAAAATCATACCAATTACTCCAAACAAGAAGGGTAATAAGAAATAACGATTCCTTGCGGGATCATTTTTCATGGCATCTGTCAGATTATTTTGAGAACCAAGTCTCGCTTCATCAATGAAAGGTATACCTGACAACCAATTCCCATCTGATTTATCCCAGGTATAATAACCTTGTTCCCCATTTTGGCGACCTGAAAAATTCCACATAAAATAACGCCAATACATCCAATTCAACTGGTAATTTAAAAAGAAACTAAAATTATCAGCACCATTTGGACGTCCGAAAGGTAAAGCGGCATTTGGATCTAAACCCATCCATTGCTTGTATATAGCAGGTCTGCCCATACTTCCATCATACATTCTGGGGAATAATTTCTTGCTGGCCTCCGGATAAATATAGGTCATTTTCTGATCCACAACCTCATACCTGTCACCTACTCTGCCATATCTGGGCTCTGTTTTAACATCGATTGGATTAGCTTCAAAATTTGGTCCTCTAAACAAGGCTCTTTCTCCATACTGTTCCCTGTTCAAATAGGGAATAAGGCGCATGGCATCAGAAGGGTCGTTCATGTTGATAGGAGGATTGGCAACGGCACGGGTAATTACCATGCCATAAGTTGACAAAGCAACGATAATCAATGACATAGCTACTACTAAATTGTGTAGCATGACATTATTTTTCTTCCTTGCATAGGCCAAACTACCATAAATAATTCTTTTTGGTCTTTTTGAAATAGTAGAATAATGATATAGCAGGGAAAGTTAATATACTTAATAAGTGAACGCCAATAGATAATCCAGTCATATATATGGCTAATATGAGCAGGCGGTCGTGCTTGGGTTCGTCAGGAAGACAGTACCATTTGATGGTAATCCACAAAGTTAATGCCGTAAAAAAAGTAGACAAGGCGTAAACTTCACCTTCAACGGCGGAAAACCATATAGAAGTGCTAAAGGCAGTAGCCAAACCAGCGACTAAACCTGCACCTGCCAAAGCTATAATTTCAGAGGTATCAGGCTCTTCTTCTCTACCTTTTAGGGCTAATTTTCCTAAAAGCATGGTAATCCAGGCTACAAACATGGCAGCAAAGGCTGAAGATAAACTAGACATAAGGTTTACCGCAAAGGCAACATTCTCCGGATTGTCAGAAAGGATCTCAGCTATCCATGCAAACATTCTGCCAACTAACAAAAATACGGGTGCCCCAGGTGGGTGAACAATTTGTAGCTTGTAGGCTCCTAATATGAATTCACCGCAATCCCAAAGACTTCCTGTTCTTTCAGCGGAAAAATAATAAACAACGGTACTGATTAGCAAAACTAACCAACCGGTCGCATTTAAAACTTTTTTGTATAATGACATCGGATGCTTTTTATTCTTTTTATGGTTAACAAAAATAACAATTAAAAATTTAACTGCGAATTTAGATAAAAATTATGATTAATTTGTCCAAGGTCAAGCACTCTTTACCCTCACAAAGGTCTATTTTATAACGATGGCATCATTAATCTTTAAATATTTGCACTTTTTCACCTATATTTGTATTCTTAATTTTTACTTATGTTTAAATTATTAATTACAGCAGGGTTAATCTATGTGGCGTATAAGTTCTTCTTCGCCAAATCCGTTCGTATTGAATCTTTTCAAAATAAACAACAGGAAAAGGTAACAAATAACGGAAAGGAAAATAAAAAAGAAGGAGAATTTGTTGATTATGAAGAAGTAGAATGATAGCAGACGTTCCAGAATGGCGAGTGGGTGATAAAGTGATTTATCGCAATAACCAGTTCATAGCTTTCAACAAGCCAGTGGCCGTAGCCACACAACCAGACAAAACGGAGGATGTTTCGCTCATTACCTTAGCAGAAAGGTATGCCCGTTCTCCTTTGTTCCTTACCCATAGAATAGACAGACCTGCAAGTGGTGTTGTCTTGTTCGCTAAAACGAAAAGGGCGTTACAGTCTATTAATCAACAGTTCAAGGATAGAACCATTCGGAAAAAGTATTTGGCCATCGTGGGGAATCCCCCACCTGAATCAACAGGTATTCTGCACAATCAGTTGATTAAAAATAGTAAAACCAACAAAACAAGTACCGTTAACGAGGATAATGAGAGGGGTGTTGCCGCTGAACTTCGTTACACCGTACTGGCAAAAAGTGAAAAATATGTACTTCTCGAAATCGATTTGATTACAGGAAGACACCATCAGATCAGGGCTCAGTTAGGTGCTATCGGTTCACCTATCAGGGGTGACGTAAAGTATGGTTTTAAAAGGGGAAATAAGGATAGATCCATTCAACTTCACGCATGGAAATTATCTTTCATTCATCCTGTGTCTAACGAAGAAGTAAGCATTGAAGCACCGCTTCCTTCTGATCCATTATGGGACTATTTCAAACCTTTTTGTGAAAAGCCAATGCTACCTCCTACCCAGTCAAAGGAGTGATTGTATCTAACGCCTATCATTTCCCCACGGCTCAATCGGGTGATGTTTGTAGCTAACGTAGGTCTGGCTTTCGTTTTGTCCCATACATACATTAACCTTAATTCAGCCTTTACCTGACCGTTCAAGGATTCAATAACAGGCTCGTAACTTACCTTTTCTTGCAGCAAATATTGACTTTTGTCTTGTATTAAGGCTAGTTTCTCTGCTGTTGGATGCAAGTCAACACCAGATCCTGCGAAAGAGTAAAGTGGTTTTAGCACATATTTATCCAAGTCTTCTGTCTGGAGGTTAAAGTCATTAAGAAAATAGGATTTTGGCATGTATTTCCCTTTCAAAAAGGGTAATAAATACTTACTTATTCTAAAAAACCAATTAGGATGTGCTACCCAGCTTACATCCACATCATCGGTAAATTGAAAGGAAAGATCAAGATTTTGGTAAGTTGCCAACTCATCCAGAATGACCCGATTATATATTCTGCTGATTTTTTGAAGTTTACCATCCTTCAGGTAAAACAGGTTTCTGTCCTTTTTGATTATTTGAGTCAGGCAAACCGTCTCAATACCAAAATCTCTCTTCGCCAAAACAAAATCAATCCTTGTTTTTTGTTTATCCGGAAATAATTCCAGCAGGATAACTTCCTCCGCTGGAAATTCTGCTAACAGGGTATTTTTCAATAAAGACAAAAATCCCTGTCGATTTAAACCATTAAAAAAAGGAGTTAGGGTATCAGGAATACTAAAATGGGTAACATATTTTTCTGCCAAATAGGACTGATAATTAAATAAAGTAGCAAATCCTTGCAGCTCAATTAAATAAGGTGTTAATTCACCCATTTCATTTCTGCTGATGGCAAAATCGATAGATAGTAATTGGGGACAATCATCTTCATTTGGCGTAAACATCCCTGCTGGAATCGCTTTTTCTGTTTGTTTTTTAAAATCGGACCGAACAATAAAATCTATTATTTCTTCACCAGCCGCAGCACATTTTTCAACAAAACTATCCGTTAAAAATATAGGTGTCTCAGCAATGCGAAAATCAAGGACACCAGGAAAATCCTGGTGAATAGATTCCAGGAAGGATTGGTATTTATCATTGGAAAATTGTTCGTTGAATGTATTTCTGAAGTCCTGATGCATGGGAGAAAATGTATTGAAGGTAGGCAAATGAGTTTAAAAAAGGGCATAGATTAATGGTCGAGACGGAGAAGCGTCCATAGGAAATGGATAATATTGCAGATTGACAAGGTAATAGCCGTCTGGAATATGGTTTGGTACATAAATAAGTTCCGTTATGGTCGCATTTTTTCTGGTGTTAAAAGGAAATTGCCAAAAAGATTTATGAGCCAGTAATTTCCCCCCGTCCTGTTCCCTATCGACAGAGGGAATATCAACGAGTAAATGCTCAATTTGGTTAGCAACTATCCATTCCATGGCGTCTTTTGCAAAATAGGGCGGATTAGTACCGGAATATTGTCTTTGTTTTTTACTTTCCTCGTTGGGTAGGGTTCTGATAATTAAGCCTTTGGTTCCGATGTTGAGATTCATAGTTTCCAATGAAGAGAGGGTAATGACCTGGTCTCCATTAGCTTGAATTTCAGGAGTAACACTGTTAAGAAGAGAAACAAAATGAAAATCGTGCGTACAATCTGGCAAATGCATTCTCTCTTCACTGATATGTCCAACACATTCTGTATGTGTTCCATTGCCATGAGGGTTGCAATGAATGTTCATAAAATTTACCGGACTTCCAAAGCGGGTATCTCCAATAAAATCACCATTTTCATAAGGTAAAACAGATAACTCGGGGGCATAGAAACAATTGAGATTACCTGTAATATCTGGGGTAATCCCAATGTCTATGGGTTTCAATAAGTCAGCTTTAGCGTTCCATTCGCCCAGCGCTATGGTAACGCACAAGGAATTATCCATTTTAGCTTAGCAGTGTTGTGTCAAAATGTTCAAAAGCTTTATTCATTCTGTCGGAAACTTCCTGCATTCCCCAAAGTTCGATCAGATCGAAAACAGCGGGACCCTTCATAGTTCCTGCAAGGCCAATTCTAAAAACGGGTAAAATATCTCCGGTTTTTAATTGGTTGTCCTGCATAAAGGTATCAAAAGAAAGTTGTATTTGTTCCTGATTAAAAGGGGAACAAGCGGACCATTTTTCTATCAGGTGCTGTATGGTTTGCTTTAAGGCAGGTGACCATTTTTTTGCTATGTTTTTTGTATCAAATGTATGAACAGGTTCAAAGAAATAGTATCCATTTTCAAAGAAATCATTTATTGTAACAACTCTTTCCTGCATTAATTTGCAAAAAGAAATAAGATAGTCTTGAGAAACAGGCTTATATTTTTCGGGTAAATGAGGGAGTAAAAGATTAGCCAGATTTTCAGGACTGGAATGAATAATATATTGCTGGTTAAACCATTTTGCCTTTTCATAGTCAAATCGCGCTCCGGCCTTACCGATATGCGCTATGTCAAATGCTTCTACTAATTGGTCAATGGTAAAAATTTCTTGCTCAGTACCTGGATTCCATCCCAGAAAAGCCAGAAAATTAAGCATAGCTTCGGGAAGAAATCCTGCTTCACGGAATCCGGTAAAAGAAGATTCTTCTGTTTCTCCTACCCAGGAAATGGGAAAAACGGGAATACCCAGTTTCACCCCGTCTCTTTTGCTCAGTTTTCCGTTACCGGTAGGTTTTAGGATAAGAGGAAGGTGGGCAAATTCGGGCATGTTATCCTCAAGGCCTAATGCTCTGTACAATAAAACATGGTGCGCGGTGCTGGGCAACCATTCTTCTCCGCGAATAACATGAGAAATACCCATTAAGTGGTCATCTACAACGTTTGCCAGGTGATAAGTTGGAAGGCCGTCCGCTTTTCTCAATACCTTGTCGTCTAATTCCTGACTATGAAAAATAACTTCTCCTCTGATTTTATCCTGAACATGAATGCTTTCATCCTCTGGGACCTTTAATCGAACGGTGTAAGGCATATTCTTTTCTAAATATTCTTTTACGGTTTCAGGTGGTAAAGCAAGGCTATTATTCAATTGAAGTCGGGTAAAAGAATCGTATTTGAAGGGTCTGCTGGTGTTTTCTGCCTCAGTCCTGTATTTTTCAAGTTCTTCTGAGGTATCAAAAGCATAATATGCGTGCCCGGAGAGAATGAGCTTGTCGATGTATTCGTCATAAATAGCGGTTCTTTCCGATTGCCTGTAAGGGCCGACTTCACCACCAAAGCCAGGACCTTCAGCCGGCGTTATTCCGCACCATTTTAAAGAGTCAATAATATATTTTTCAGCGCCTTCCACGTACCTCGATTGATCCGTATCCTCTATTCTAAGGATAAATGTACCGCCCAGTTTTTTTGCCAGTAAATAATTGTATAAAGCCGTTCTGATACCTCCAATGTGGAGTGCTCCTGTCGGACTTGGGGCAAAACGAAAACGTAAAGATGAATTTTTCATAGTATATTTTGGAAAAATGAAAATAAAAGGAAAATAAATAAATTTTTGAGCAGCAAAAGTAAAGGTTTTACGTTTAATGATATAGATGATTTTCGACAATCATTTTTTTTTATCCCTGAACAAAACAAAACATTATGTATCTCGTAAAAACGCCCAAGTTTATACAAGGGCTATTTCCCAACTATGTTTGGCGGGTTCCCAATCAAAAAAAGGTTTTATACCTTACTTTCGATGACGGGCCCAACGAAAATATCACGCCTTGGGTCCTGGATCAACTAGCTCAATTTAATGCGAAAGCTACCTTTTTTTGTGTTGGAAAACAAATAGATTCAAATCCAGAAATTTATCAAAAGGTAAAATCTTCCGGTCATTGTGTGGCAAATCATTCTTTTACTCATTTAAACGGGTGGAGTTCTGAAAATATTACCTATTTCCACGATGTTAGACAAGGGGCTACCCGGGCGAAATCTGAATTATTCAGGCCACCTTATGGACATTTGAAGGTTAAACAAGCTCAATTTTTACAAAGACATTATCAAATTATAATGTGGGATGTAATGAGTGGCGATTTCGATGAAAGTATTGATGCAGATCAAGTTACGTCAAATGTTATTAATCATGCGACGGGTGGGTCCATTATCGTTTTTCATGACACGCTAAAAGCTTTCCCCAGGCTGGAAAAAGCTCTTCCCGCCATTTTATCTTATTTCAATCATTTAGGTTATCGATTTGAAATCCTGGCGGAGGAAAAATTTAAAGTTACCCATAGTAAAGCAATGTACGCGTAATAGATTTATATTGCAGTACGCACTAAAAGCCGTTCGGAATTTTCCTGCGGCTTTTTTTAAATCTGATAAAATATGAGTATTCAAAGAAAAATAAGGGCTTTATGGCGACCTGAAATGTATCATGGTTGGGGTAAATCAACTTCCTATTTTGAAGGTTGGTACCTAAAAATGATTGATTCAACGCGTTCTCATGCATATGCCATTATTCCGGGGATTAGTTTAGGGGATAATGGTGAAAATCACGCTTTTATCCAGGTTTTAGACGGTATGGCTAAGAAAAGCTACTACTACAAGTTTGATATTGCAGCATTTCAACCGGGCGAACACGATTTTTCCCTGACATTGGGTGATAATCATTTTGGTAATGACGGGGTAATACTCAATTTACCCATATTGAAAGGAAATATCCGGTTCCATAACCGGGTGGGTTGGCCAGGGTCCTTTTTTTCTCCAGGCGTCATGGGCCCATATAGTTTTGTTCCTATGATGGAATGCTATCACGGAGTCCTAAGTATGAACCACGATTTATCGGGTACATTAACCCGAATAGACAGAGAGGAGGAAGTTTCTTTTGACCAGGGATTGGGTTATATGGAAAAAGATTGGGGTAAATCTTTCCCTTCCTGGTGGATATGGATGCAGAGTAATCATTTTTCTGAAAATAAAAAAGCTTCCCTAATGGTGTCCATTGCCAGGATTCCTTTTTTGGGAAGTCACTTTAATGGCTTCCTCGGAGGGTGGTATTTTGAGGGGAAATTGTATCGGTTTACGACCTATACTGGCGCAAAATTAAAGACAAAAATTGTCGGTGATTCTATTCACATTACATTGAGCGATAAAGTATATCGCTTAGAAATTCAGGCGAAACACGAGCCTGGAGCAGGTGAATTGAAGAGTCCGATCAAGGGAGAAATGACAGGAAAAGTGAATGAAAGCTTGCAAGGAATTTTACAAGTGTCTTTCTTTCAAGGAGATAAATGTTTGTTCCAGGACAGGGCCGAAATGGCAGGACTTGAAGTGGCCGGAGATGTTCCCAATGAACTTTTTATTTGAAGGATTCCAAATCAGGTCTTTTTTTCATTGGCATTGTTGAAAAAAATAGGTTAATTTGTACTTGATTTTCTGAATTTCAAGTGGTTCCGTTAAGACCATTCCAAAAAACCTGTTTGCTCATGAGCCGATCAATTATATTGTTCGGGTCTTCCCCTGTAAAAGGAATTCCTGCCTTGATTATTCTCTTTTATTTACTTTTCAGTTTTGAAAGTAAAGCCGCCCCGGGAGATACCTTAGTGGTCAATTGTTCGGTGGGAGAATCGACTTATCTGAACTGGCTGGATAACCTAAGTATTAAATACAAGGTGCCAGTAGTCCAGGCGGGTGGTTCCGTCTCAGTGGTTCCTTTGCCTGATGGCTATCCTTATATGCAGACTTGCGAGGACACGATCAGACATACATTCACCTATTTTAATGCACAAGGCAGGCAAACAGGGCAGAATGTTTTTCTGTTTATTCGTAGAAATCTGCTCCCGCCAACTATCGTTTCTCCTTTTCCCGATACCCTTCGATTGTCATGCTCCGAGGTGGTTCCCGATCGAAATTCTGTCTCTTTTGAATCTTGTCAATTAGCATCAGTAACTTATAATGAGGTAATTACAAAAGATTCTCTATGCTCTTTTTCAAGTAAAATAATAAGTACCTGGACTGCCTTAGATAAATGTAACAGGCAAACTACCTACCGATTAGTAATACTTATCGCCCCCCTTGAAAATTCGTTATTTTTAAAACAAGCTCCCGATATTACGATATCGTGTGGTTCTTCTACGAATCCTTCCGCTACGGGAAGACCTCTTTTATTAGATCTTTGTGAGTCGGTTACCCTAACCTATCAGGACAGTATTGTTGGTTCATTATCTAATAATTGCTCAACATCTTATGTAATTCACAGAAAATGGACGGCCAATGGAAATTGCTCATCTTCTTCGGTTTATACCCAAAAAATAACGGTATCCAATACAGCTTCGTTAAAGGTTTTATGCCCCTCAGACAGAGAAATAAAGGTCTATAATAATTCCTGTGCCGCATCGGTATCTCTTCCGTATCCTCTTAGCGTAGGACTTTGTCCATCAGGAAGGGTGTTTTATAAAATAAATGAGGGAAATACGGTGCGTTGGGTAGATGAAAACGAAAAAAATATCACATTATCCGCTGGCTTTCATAAAATCACCTATTTGATAACAGATTGTGAGGGAAATTCCACTTCCTGCATTTGGTTTATCTCAGTTAAAGATTTTTATGCTCCCGAAATTAGTTGTAGTGCAGACAAAACAGCAGTAGTTTCAACGGGTGAGTGCATAGCGCCGGTTCCTTTACCCAGGCCTTCTATTTCAACAGATAACTGTAATCAAAATTTTATATACCAACAAAAAAATGCACTGGATAGTAGCGTTGCCCTGTCCATTTTTAGTGATGTCCTCCTCCCTTTCTCCGTCGCTTTCAACGATGTGCCTACTTCAACGCAAGACAGTGTGACCATATCCTTTGATTTTAGACTTAATATGTCCAGTCCATCGGTAAGATTAAATATTCGGGGAGAAAGAAATGAATTCATTGGTACCATTCCCTTTGATGCCGCAGGTTGCAATATTAGAAGAAGGATTTCCTTTAAAATAGCTCCCCAGATAGCAAAAAATTGGCTTGCCGACGGAAAAGTCAGCTTTTCAATCGAAACCGTAGGGCAGATTAGCCCTTGCGATAATGTGGATATTTTTACCAAATTTGATAATAAATCATTTTTTCTGGCCGAATTAAGCGTAAATCGGATAAACCCCTATTTTTATATTAGAGGTGTCACTACTTATCCCAATACTTTGTTTGATTTAGATAAACCAGTGCCGGTGGTGCAATTGAATCCGGGAACCTCCCAGGTTTATTATGTTATCAGTGATGCCAATGGGAACGCGGACACCTGTACCTTTAATATCGTAACCATTGACGATCAATTTCCAGTAATTCAATGTCAGCAGGTTACAAAAAAATATAGCCCTGGAGATCTTTTATTTCCTGTCATAACTCTCGACGAGGTAATTTTAAGTCTTAGTGATAATTGTCCGATTTCCCGTAAAGAACTAAATATTAGTCGCTTGACTTGCGAACAAACGAATGGGGATGTTCCGTTGATACTGACGGTATATGATCAGGCGGGTAATAAAAATACTTGCAATACGGTGGTTAAAGTACAAAAGGAAACGCCAAAGCCTGATTATCGGGTAAATATATGTGGCGGGGACACTCTTTTCCTTTTTGCAAATCCACCCTCACAGGCGATTGGAAACACATTTCAATATAGATGGGTAGGACCCAATGGATTCTCTTCAACGCTGCAAAATCCTAAAATTCCGTTTAGCCGCGGCATTCACAGCGGAAACTATACGGTCGAAGTTACAGGTACAATGGGCTGTAAATCAAGTGGAACCGTGAATGTTTTTATTGCTGATTTACCTACTCGCGCTATTATTCAGGGTGCACAAGTTTATTGCACAGGTTCAGCGATCAATATGCGTTCTGGTGCCAATCCGGTAGGTGCCAATATCAAATATCATTGGTATAAAGGCACTTATCCTACGGGAAATCTTCAAGCCATAACAGAGCTACCTCTTTATAGTGTAGTCCAAAATCAAGAAACCGCGCTTTCATTTTATCTGATGGTTGAAAATAGCGGCTGTTTCTCAGAGCCATCTGTCGCAAGAAATATAAAAGTATATGCACAACCTGTAGCAAAACCATTACAAGATTCTGTGCAATTATGTGTTGGAGGTACCTTGAATTTAGGAACTAATGTGCAAGGAGAGGCAATAACTTATTTATGGACAGGTCCGGAAGGTTATAGTTCCACGCTTAGGGTGCCTGATCCCATAACAAATGTTGGCTTGAAAAATGCAGGAAATTATAAATTAACCGTTTCCAGAACAGGATGTTCCTCTTCTGAAGCTTTGGTAAAAGCAGCTATATCGGAGGTGCCCGCAAAACCTTCCGTTATTAGTAATAGTCCGGTTTGTGTCGGAGATACCTTGTTTTTGCAAAGTACCTTTTTCCCTGGTGAATACACGTGGATTCGACCCGATCGTTCAGAGGTAAAAGGCCTTTCCTCTACCTTGTCTGTTCCCAATGTCAGTACCGCCCTTTCCGGCGATTGGCGGTTAAAAGTATCTTATTTATCTTGCCCCGATGTTTTTTCAGATTTTATTCCGATGGTAGTCAATGCTTTTGTAAAGCCTAATATTCTTCTTCCTGCGCAGGAGGTTTGTGCTGGTACTCCCGTAAGGTTATCTGTTTCTTCCCCTCAGGAAAACGGAACGTATCAGTGGACGGGACCATTGAATTTTCAACGGTCGGGGTCAAATATTGTCATTGATAGTGTTGAATTAACGCAAAGCGGTAAATATACCGTTCGATTTACCACCAATGCCGGTTGTCAGGGAGATGCAGTGACAGAACTTTTTGTAAAGCAATCTGTCTTGATTACTTCCCTAGATTTGCTAGGAGATCCATGTGCATCAGGTAGTAATACGTTATCCTTAAGACCTAAATTACTACCCTTAGATAATGGATCCTATTCCTATTTCTGGACAGGTCCAAATGGGTTTGTCGGAAGAAATAATCAGGTAAATCTGACAGGATTGGGTAGTGTAGCCAACGGAACCTACCAGTTATACATTCAATCGGCGAATAATTGTCAATCCAAAACAGCAAGCTATCAGGTTAATCTTGGAAGCAGACCGGCAAAGCCCGCGCCTCCTTTTAATCAGGAACAGGGACTTACCGCTTGTCTTAACAATTCCTTTGTTTTAAGAACATCCCCATTTTTAGGCTCGGGAAATACCAGTTATCATTGGCGTTTACCTGATGGGCGTATGGTCGAAACCCAATTACCCGTTTTGGAAATAAACAAAGTTTCTTTTTCTGACGAAGGAGATTATAGTGTATTTATTCGGAATAATGGATGTAATTCCGATACCTCGCTGGTTTCCAAAGTATCGGTAAAGCCACTTCCTATTCTCTCGGTTACTTCTAATACCCCGGTTTGTGCGGGTTCGACCCTACGTTTAAATGCAAGTCAGTTTGATGGGGCTACCTATAAATGGACGGGACCAAATAATTTTACCTCTACCAGTGCCGGGGTTATAATCTCTCAGATTCAACAAAGTAATGGAGAGGGAAATTTCTCCGTCGTTATGACCGTAAATGGATGTTCTACCGATCCTATCATTGTTCCGGTGACTGTACTTCCTGCTGAGGTTTTGCCTGCGCTTGAACCTGTGAAGGATGTCTGTACGGATAAACAAACCAGTATTTCTTTAAAAATACCGGCCGCAAATTATCTGGTAGGCGCCACTTATGTATGGTATGCTGACGGTGTACCTATTGATTCAGGTAAACAATCGTTGACTACTATTCAAAATTTAACTCCTTTTATAGGTAGATCGGTCGTCTTTTCTGTAAAACAGAAGGGTTCTTTATGTTCTTCAGAATCAACAACTTCCCTTCCCGTAACCATTTCTGCTATACCAAATGAAAGGGCTGTGGTGGAAAATAATTTTGCCATTTGTGCGGCACCAACCATCAATATAAAAGCACAAGCTACCTCCTTTAGCCAGGGAAGTTGGAGGTTATGGAGAGCAAGTGATAATTCGGTGGTTAACATAAATAATGCAAATGCTCCTATTGCCAGTGCAGAAAATCTTAGATCAGGCAGAAGCTATTCCTTTATTTATTCTCTTTCCAGTGGTGCCTGCACTCAATTTTCAGAAGATACACTGATCATCAATATTAAACCTCAGAGTGAATCGTATGCAGGATTAGATATTAAACTTTGTGACGCAAACTCATTTTCCTTAAACGCCAGAGAGGTTAATCAGGAGAAAGGATTATGGTCTCAGTCCGAACTTCAAGCGTCGAGAGGGGTAAGAATTCTTTCCCCGGAGAAAAATAATTCAGGGGTTTCTGGCTTACAACCAGGTAATAAATACAATTTTATCTGGACCGTTTCCGGTGAATGCGGCGTTTCTTCCGATGAAGTCGATATCGTTTTTTCTCAAAAAAATCCTTTCGCAGGTATTGATAAATCTATTTGTTTGGTTGATGGTAAAATTCAGCTGGAGGGCGAACCAGTCAACGATGGAAGCGTTGCTCAATGGAAATCACTGAGCACAGGTGTGCGTTTCTCTGATAGCCAATCGCCCGTTACTTCTGTTTTCGGATTAACAGGCGGAAGTCATTCTTTTGTATGGGAAGTGGATGAGGGTATTTGTGGCCAACAGTCAAGAGATACGGTGGTGGTGAAAATATTGAATCCACCAACCTTGAAGAGAGACACTTTTAAAATGGATTTCAATACCTTGCTGAAAGCTCCTCTGTCAATTACGGCCGCCAAAGACCAACTGCTTACTTATAATTTATTGAACAAACCTTTCCGCGGTGAAGCTATCATTAATTCATCGGGTATATTGGAATATAAACCTAATGCTATTTTAAAAGGAGATGAATTATTGGTTTATCAGGTTTGTAATAAGGATTGTGGGTGCAGCACGGGAGAAATCTTTATTGAAATAGGTAACGATAAATCATGTATTGCTCCGTCTATCATTACACCAAACGGGGACGGTGTAAATGATGTTTTTGCCATACCATGTTTGTTTGGAGATAAATTTCCCGATAATAAAGTGACCATTTATAATAGAAGGGGTGATATTGTTTTCCGTTCCCAGGGGCCTTACCAGAATAATTGGGGCGGAAAATATTCAGAAGTGGCCTTGCCAGGTGGGACTTACTTTTTTGTGGTTGACTTTGGTAATGGTGAAAAACCACAGTCTTCCTTCTTAATCATTCAATACTAAAAACGCAGGGGATGAACAGGATTATATACTATTTTTTAATTTTATTAGGGTCGCTCTTTTTGCCGGTACAAAATCTTTCAGCTCAACAGGAAGATGCTTTTGCACAGTTCATGTACTACAAACAGGCAATAAATCCGGCACAAACAGGAAGCAGTCAGGGAATAAATATTACTGGCCTGGTGAGGAATCAGTGGATTGGCCTGAGTGGGGCTCCAAAATGGCAATCTCTTTTATTTTCTATGCCACTCCTCAATAATCGTGTGGGCGTGGGCGGAAATATATACCGACATACGATAGGAATTACCCAAATAACAGGTTTAGACGGTTCTTATGCTTATCGGCTGCCAGTACCCAGAGGTTTTTTAAGCTTTGGTTTACAAACGTCAGTGCGTTTTATGCAGCAAAATTTTGGTCTCGTTACGGGAACGCAACCTATTGAGCAAGATGAATCTATTCCTGTAGGTTTGCAGTCTAAATATCTTCCCAATTTTGGTGCAGGTGTCTATTATGAATCAAAGAGAGCCTACGTTGGCCTATCCGTTCCCCGCTTGTTAAGGTCAAATATTGATTTTTCCGATAAGGGGCAGTTGATAACCAGAGAAACACAGCACTATTATTTCATGGCAGGTGCCACCATCCCATTGGGTGAAGCCTGGGAATTAAATCCTCAGACTTTATGGCGATATTTACCCAATGCACCTTTTGACGCGGATATAAATCTGTCGGCTATTTTCAAGAAAAAGATTTCAGGTGGACTCAGCTATAGGATTGGAAGTGAAACCGCAATCGTTTCTACCGGACTTCAATTGGGAGATCATCTGCATCTTGGTATGGCTTTCGAAGCTTCTTTTTCTGATATTCAAAAATATAATAGCGGTACCGCAGAAGTGATTATTCGTTACTTTTTAGCGTCTAAAAAGGGGGAAAATGCAGAAGCTGTCACCCCCCGTTTTTATTAATTCGGAAATAATAATAAGATCATTATGAGCCAACGCTCCCCTTACTTACTCTTTTTATTTATTTTTCTTGCTATGGGAATCACTGGCTTCAGTCAGTCAGGGGAAGTGAAAAATAAAATAAATATTTTTCCCCTTCAAAGCCTGAACTCGGAAGAAAGGGAATTTTCACCCGTTCTCTTTCAAGGGAAATTGGTTTTTGTAACTTCCCAACTAAAAATGGGTTTGCCCGACCCTATTTCTGATGAAGCATACTACGATTTATTAGTGGCCGATATGAAAAAGGGCTTGCCCTCAGGTAAATCAAAAAATTTTTCTGTCGATATAAATACACCTTTACATGAAGGTCCCTGTAGTTTTTCAACCGATGGGAAGAAAATATTTTTTACCCGGAGTAACCAGTTAAATGGCGCCCCCATTTTAAATGAAGAAGGAAAAATTCAATTACAAATTTATGAGGCGTCTTTCAATGGAACGAATTGGGGAAATGTAAAACCTCTTTCCTTCAATAAAGGGAATGACTCTTATATGCATCCTTCCATTAGTCCCGATGGTGAAAAACTATATTTTGCATCCAATAAATCGGGTGGATATGGGGGATTTGATATTTATTTCGCTGAAAAAAATGGGGATAATTGGTCTGAACCCATTAATATGGGACCGGAAATTAATTCAAATGGGAATGAAGGATTTCCTTATATGCCTCCAAACGGCGTACTTTTTTTCGCGTCAAATGGCCATAAGGGACTAGGTGCTATTGATCTTTTTATGATTGATATCAGTAGTAATCGCTGGGGTGATTTGCTTAATCTCGGTGCTCCAATAAATTCTTCTTCCGACGATTTTGGGATTACCTTAAAGGATTATTCTTCAGGTTTCTTCTCTACCAACAGAGAAGGGGGAAGGGGAAAAGATGATATTTATGCATTTGAAAGTGAATTTCCATTGACTGGAATCCTTTTACAGAAAAAACCCGCAGTACCTCAATTACAGTTTTTTGATCAACGTCTGGGTTCTCCCGTGGAAGAGGTTCAGGTGAATTTCTTAAATGTGGAGAATATGGATAAATGGGATCAGGTATATACCTCAAATAGTAATGGAATCATTCAATTCCAACCCTTTTTTGATGAGGATAGATGGTTGAAAATTCAAAAAACGGGCTACAGGACACAGGAGATTTTATTGGAAAAACAAATGCTGGGGCAAGAACCCAGATCTATCTTTATTCTCCTCGATTCTATCCCTTCTGTTTCCCCAGCAATTACATTACAGGAGTTACCCACTCCTCCACCTGTGGTTGACATACCAAAATCATTTACTCTGGATAATCTTTATTATCCTTATAATGATTATAATGTACCTGCAAATCAAAAGGAAAAATTAAAGGAATTGGCCCTTGCTTTAAAATCGAACGCTTCCATGAGGGTCAAAATTTCTGCCCACACTGATTCAAGAGGTTCTTCCGAATATAATAAGGGACTTTCTTTAAGAAGAGCAACGGCTATTCAGCAGTTTTTAATCCTTCAGGGGGTTGCTGAATTTCAACTGAAAGTCTTTGGTTTCGGCGAATCCCAGCCAAGAAATCGTTGCGTAGATGGAGTAACTTGCCCGGAATCAGACCATGCATTCAATCGTAGGGTTGAGTTCACCGTGCTGGAAAATTAAATGGACTCATTCATGAAAAAGATTTATTTTGCCTTTCACTTTCTAAGAAAATTTACCCTGAGAAAGGCGCTAAATCTTTTTATCGTCTGGCTGTCATATCAACTCACTATGCTCTTTAAAAAACCCATTCATTGGGGAAATGTGGTTTCGTTGTCTATTGAACCTACTACCGCCTGTAATCTGCGTTGTCCAGAATGCCCCAGTGGACTCAGGCAATTTTCCAGGGAAACGGGAACCCTTAAAATCGATTTTTTTAGAAAAACAATTGACGAGGTTTATAAGGATTTGTCCTTCCTTATCTTTTATTTTCAAGGGGAACCTTACCTCAATCCTAATTTCCTGGAAATGGTTGCTTATGCCAATAAAAAGAACATATTTACAATTACCTCAACCAATGCTCATTTTTTGTCGCCTGAGGTGGCAAGAAAAACGGTCTTGTCTGGTTTGGACAGATTGATTATTTCTATAGATGGAACAAGCCAGGAGGTTTATGAACAATACCGAAAAGCAGGTAAACTGGCCAATGTTCTCGAAGGTACTAAAAATATGGTTGCAGCCAGAAAATCACTGGGGGTAAACCATCCGGAGATTTTTTTTCAATTTCTGGTCGTAAAACCTAACGAACACCAAATGGAGGAGGTAAAGGTACTGGCGAAATCAATGGAGGTGGATGGGGTGCTTTTCAAGTCGGCTCAGGTGAATGATTTTGAAAATGGCAATCCCCTGATTCCTTCCATCACTCGGTTTTCCCGTTATAAGGAAGTGGGACCTGGTAAATTTGAAATTAAAAATAAACTGAAAAACCAATGTTGGAAATTATGGCATGGTTCCGTCATTACCTGGAATGGCCTGGTCGTTCCTTGTTGTTTCGATAAAGATGCAAAATATGTCATGGGCAACCTGAATGAGCATTCCTTTAAGGAAATCTGGACCAAAAATGCTTTTCTTTCCTTTAGAAGGCAACTGGTGAATAACAGAAAAAAAATCGATATCTGTCAAAATTGTACCGAAGGGTGTAGTAAAGATAATGCGCTTTTTTCCTCCGGCGTATTCACATTCGTCAATCCCTCAGGATCAAAAGCAGTTACTAAAGATATATGATTATTATTTAATATATTTAATAGGCTATAATTACCTTCTTTATATTGCTGTTCCAGGAGGGGGAATGCAGAGGGTTCCCAAATGCCAATCAAAGGTTCAGGAAAATCATGATTGGAAGATTTAAAAACGGTGGCAATGCCTTGTGCATCTCTTTCTTTTAACAGTTGCGCTATATTTTTCACAGAAAATAGGGGCAAATCACAAGGAATAACCAACCAGGCTGCATTTGGATGCGTTAAAAAAGCAGAAATCAAGCCACTCATTGGACCTTTGGAAGGGACAAGATCAAATAAAGGATTGTATCCATCCAGGTTTTCTGATAATTGATCTTCCTGACAGGAGATATATGTATTTTCGCAAAAGGGGGCTATCAATTTCGCCAAATAGATACGGTGTTCCAATCCAAAGTAGGAAATGAGACCTTTATCTTCTCCCATTCTGGTACTTTTGCCACCTGCAAGAACCAATCCGTATAGCGGATATTCCATTTAACCTTCCTTTGAGATATAAGACGATTTACCTCCTGTTTTTGAAAGAAGGCTAATTTCTTTAATCATCATTTCCTGAGAAAGGGCTTTGCACATATCATAAATGGTGAGTGCGGCAATGCTTGCCCCGGTAAGCGCCTCCATTTCAACGCCCGTTTTTCCTGATACCTTGACGGTGCAATCAATCCATATTTCACTTTCCCCCTGTACATAAATATTTACATCACATTTTTCAATGGGAAGAATATGGCATAATGGAATCAAATCTGCTGTTTTTTTTACCCCCATGATACCCGCCAGCATAGCGGTTTGAAATACAGCACCTTTTTTGGTTTTAAAATTATTTTCTATTAAAAAAGGCATAATATTCGGGGGCATATAAATTTTTGCCCTGGCTACCGCTTCGCGTTGGGTGACTGATTTGTCACTCACATCAACCATATTTGGATTATCATGATCGTCAAGATGGGAAAAGGACATAAACGAAAGATTAGTTTTGTAATTTAAATGGCCAGAAAGTGAAAAATTGCCCGGCTTGAAATTCAGTTTCATTTTCAGGTAATTCAATGAATCCATCGGCATCTAATAAATTGGCAAAATCACCGGAGCCATTTCCTGGCAGTGGATAGGCCTCTAAAATAGGTGTTTCTGGGTTAGTTGTTAATTTTACAGGCACAAAAAACGTCAGAGGGGCATTAAAAACTATAGTTTTCAACAATTTGACTTTCGGTTGAATGGAATGTGCTAAACTTAAGCTTTCTTTTAACCACGGAATTAGGTATCGAGTGACACAAAGCAGGGTAGATACGGGATTACCGGGAAGGGCAAAGACCCGGGTTTTCTCGTTGGATCCAAAAAAGAATGGTTTTCCGGGTCGCTGGGAAACCTTATGAAAAAACGACTGTATGCCTGCCTCTTTTAATGCTTTAGGAATATAGTCGAATTTACCAGCCGACACGCCTCCACTTAGTACAATCAGGTCGTAATTATCGAGGAGTTCTTTTATTTTATGTTGAACATATTCTTCATTATCAGGCAAGTGAATCATTTCAGCTGCAATCCCCCATTTTTTTAAAAAGCTAAAAATGGCATAACTATTCGAAATTCTTATCTGATGTGAAGCGGGAATTTCTGAAACAGGAACCAGTTCATCTCCAGTGGAAACGATGACCGTTTTTGGATATTGCAGCACTTTTAAGGTAGATTTTCCCACCGATGCGGCAACGCTCAATTCAACAGGACCTAGTAATACCCCTTTTTTCATTAAGACAGTACCAGCAGCTTTATCGGAACCACAGAGGTGAATATTCTGAAATGGTTCTACCTGTTGGATATTAACGCTAGCCGTTCCCTCCGAAATCGTAATATCTTCGACACGGATAACCACATCTGTATTTTCGGGTAAAATAGCGCCGGTCATAACTTCTACACAATGCCTTTCATTCAATAGCCGATAAGGTTCATCCCCGGCGGCTTGTACTTTTTCAATGGGGAAATCTCTTGTTCCTGTGGAAAAGGTATTAAAACGAATGGCTATTCCGTCCATGGTAACCCTATTGAATGGTGGGAATGGCCTGTCAGCCAAAATATTCTCATCGAGAACCCTTCCCAAAGCTTCGATTAATGGAACCTCAGTACTTTTTAAGCTCAATTTATTGGCAAGTACGAGCTGATAAGCCTCTGTTACAGTAATCATGTAGTGGGTGAAACCGTTATTATGGATGATTTATATATAGGGGTTTGACTGGTTTTAGCCGTGTGCTGGATGGAAATAAGGGCATTGGCCTCAGGAAAATAGGTAGCAATACATCCTTTTGGAATGGGATATGGAACAACACTAAATCCAGATAATTGAAGCGTGTCAGGTGAAAAAGGGTTAGAAAGATTCACCTTTTGTTTCGATTTTAATCCTAATGCATCCATATCTTTTTTATTCATCATGACTATTTGTCGGTCATTTTTAATGCCTCGGTACCGGTCGATCAAACCATAAATGGAGGTATTAAATTGGTCATGACTTCGAATGGTCATCATTCGGAATGATCTTTCTGGCAAAGAAAGGTTAGGCACCTCATTAATCGTAAACTGAGCCTTTCCGGAAGGGGTTGGAAAGGTTTTTTCCCTTAGAGAATTAGGTAAAATAAAGCCTCCTTTTTTTCGTAACCGGGTATTAAAATCTTGAAAACCAGGTATTACCTTCTCAATGACTTCCCTGACTTCATCATAATTAGCAGCCCATGATTTCCATAAAGTTTTAGTCTCCGTCAGGGTATGTCGGGCAATGCCTGCTACTATGTCGGGTTCGCTTTTAAGATGAGGAGAACAAGGGGGCAATACTCCTTTAGAGGATTGTACGATACCCATCGCATTTTCCGTACTCACTACCTGAACATTTCCATTGGACTCATCCTTTTCTGAACGAGCGAGGCAAGGGAGCATAAGTGCCGTTTCTCCGGTTTCGAGATGACTTCTGTTTAATTTGGTTGAAATTTGAACCGTTAATTTACACTTTTGTAGTGCCCTGGCAGTAAATGAGGTATCGGGCGCAGCATTCGCTAAGTTTCCTCCCAAGCTAACAAATACCTTTGCTTTACCTATTTTCATAGCCTTTATGGCTTCAACAACGGTGTAACCCGGTTTTTCTGGTGGGGCAAAACCTGCTGTTTCCTTTAAATTTTTCAGGAATAATGCGGAGGGTGCTTCTGTAATACCCATGGTCCTGTCTCCTTGTACATTGCTATGCCCACGAACGGGGCAAGGCCCGGAACCTTCCTTTCCGAAAGCTCCTTTCACAAGAAGTAGATTTATGACTTCCTGAATATTTTCAACGGCATTTTCATGTTGCGTTAAACCCATAGACCAACAGATAATCATCTTTTCTGATTTCCGGATCATCTCTGCTGCTTGTTTAATCAGCGCCCTTTCCACACCCGAAGCATCGGCAAGAGTATTAAAATCTTGTTGCAACAAATGATTGGCAAAGGCTTCATACCCTTCCGTGTTTTCATAGATAAAAGGGATGTCAAAAGCAGCATCAGGCCTTTTCCTTTCTTCATAAAACAGGAGCTGAAGGATGGCTTTCAACAGTGGTACATCTCCATTGATGGTAACAGGTAAATATAAATCGCTGAGAATGGTTCCTTTACCAAAAACCTTTAATAGTTTTTTTGGATTTTTAAAAGCCGAGAGACCTGCTTCGGGAATAGGATTAATACTGATGATTTTCCCTCCATTCTTTTTGCATTTTTCTAAAGACGTTAGCATTCTTGGGTGATTACTCCCCGGATTTTGTCCTAAAATGATAACCAGATCTGTTTTTTCAAAATCATTCAGCGTAACGCTTCCCTTAGAAACGCCAATCGTTTTCATCATAGCTTTGGCTGACGACTCATGGCATAAATGGGAACAATCGGGTAGATTATTCGTGCCAAATTCCCGGGCAAACCATTGATACATAAAGGCAGCTTCGTTGCTGGTTCTGCCGGAAGTATAAAAAACAGCCTCATCGGGCGAAGAAAGGGATTTTAGATTTTTAGCAATTAAGGCAAAGGCTTCTTCCCAGGCAATGGAAGTGTAATGCGTGGCGCCAGGTAACTTTACCATGGGTTCGCCAATTCTGCCTAATTTCCCAAGTTCCATTTCCGTTTTGCTCTTCAATTCATCAATGGCATGATTTTTAAAAAAATCGGCATAGATCGTTTTTGAATCAGCTTCCGTGGCTATGGCCTTTATGCCATTTTCACAATACTCTCCAAAGGGGGTTCTTTCATCGTCAGGGTCGGGCCAGGCACATCCCGGACAATCAAACCCATCAAATTGATTCATTTTCCGCATGACGCGAGTCGATTTCCCCGGACCTAAGTCAAAAAGACCCATGTTTAACGTAGATAGAATAGCAGGTAATCCTACAGAAGATTTTTTTATACTCCCCAAACCCGGACCTTTTTCTTTGTTAATTTTTGACATTTGAAATAGCTGAAATTTTTGCTCGCGAAAATAACATAATTCTAACCGCCAATGGTTGACATCGACTCTGTGGCAGGAAAAAAGGCTTCCCTGTTTTTTTCTGCCTCCCAACCATCTTTTGCTCTATGGGAAAAACTTTGTTTGAGTGCGCCTTTAATTTGATCGTCTGTAGCATCATTGCGCATTAAATCCCGAAGATTAAATACCCCATGATCATATAAACAAGTTTTTAATGTGCCTTGTGGCGTAATTCTTATCCTGTTACAAGTGCCACAAAAGGTTCGACTGTAAGCAGCGATGATACCGATATCTCCCTTATAACCCGGAATCTTATAATTACTTGACGTGGAATACCTTGGGTCTTCCAATTTTGATAAAGTAGGAAATTTCTCTTTTATATAGTTTAAAATATTAATATGATTCCACTGAAGGTGCTCGTAATGACTACCTGTCCCATTAAATGGCATTTCTTCAATAAATCGGACACTTACGGGCGTGTTTTTAGTAAGTTCACAAAGGGGAATCAGATCATCTATGTTCTTATTGGCCATAACCACCGCATTTATTTTCGTTGGGATACCATGATGAATTAAAGCCTCCAGTGTATTATAAACCGTTGAAAACAAATCTCTTCTGGTGATTTCAAAAAAACGGGCAGCATCCAAAGTGTCTAAGGATAAATTGACCGATTTAATACCTAAGCGTTTCAGTTCCGGAATAATATCTGCCGTATGGGTTCCATTGGTCGTGATATGGATTTCCTTCAGATGGGGTAAAGTATGAATACTTTCTATGAATTTCATGATATCCTTTCTCACAAAAGGTTCACCTCCGGTAATTCTTAACTTGGAAATACCTAGTTCCGTGAGGATTTTGGTCAGTCTTTCTAATTCCTCAAATTGCAATAATTCTTTTTTGGGCATATATTGAATGCCTTCCTCTGGCATACAATAAAAGCATCGTAGATTACAGCGATCGGTTACTGCAATGCGCGCATAATTTATGATTCTTCCGTGATTATCAAAAATAGATTCGGTCATATTGGTATTTAATAGCGCCACGATGTTAGATCGACGTTTTTTGGCGCTGATTTTAGAATTCTGGCAGTCCATTTTGGAATGAACATCTGATGGTAACGGAGGCGGGAAATATAATTTGGTTGGGTATGATCCCCATTCCAGCAATGTTCGGCCCTGTCGCCGTAGTCAACTTCTCCGTCATAATGAGGATTTTTAGTTTCCTCTAAAATTTGTTCTGTAAAATAAACCGCATTATTCAGGTAAAAATTATCCATATCACCACAATAGATATAAATTTTACCTTTCCAATCCTTACCATGTTTCGGCCAGTCACGCTTTAAAATATAGGATAAGTCATAATTTTCCTTCCAATATTGGGCCACTTCAGGAAAAATCTCACCACTATATTTATCCCAGATTCTCTTTGGGTACCCATCTTCTCCAACGGGAGAATACACTGCTTCCCATATATCCCACTGTTGTCCAGACCTTGTTTTGGTTCCTAAGGCCAATTCCCTGTGGTTAGCTTCCTGAATAGTGGCAGAAATACGACCCAGGGAATCTCTGTGTGCGGGACGGGGAGTTTGCTTATAATCAGAGGCTATAAAATAGGCATTTTTATCTTCGTATAAGTTAAAAACGGTATTTGCCCTGAAATCAATTGGGTCGGGACAAGCCGCATAACAACCATTATATTCTGTTGGATATTTTACCTGGACGGCAAGTGCTTCCCAACCCCCTGTTGAACCACCATAAGTGAAACGCGCCCATCCTTCTCCAATGCCACGATACATTTTTTCAATGTAAGGAATTAATTCATAGGTGATTGCATCGCCATAAGGACCCAGATTTTCTGAATTAACAGCATAAGAATCGTCATAGAATGGATTCGCATGCTGTATTTCAATAGCTATGACGCGAGGGAAATTTGGCCCTGTCCACTGTTTGTAAAACTTATAGGCTTCCTCTTGAACTATTCTGTTATAACAATCAACGCCAAATCGGGCGGAATATTCACATGGAATGGTCGTATCCGGCGGCGTAGTGCGGAAGCCACCAAAATCAGAGGGAAAATGTCCGTGATAAATGGCCAAAGGATATTTTGCCTTCGGATGGGTCTCCCAGCCTTCAGGTAAAAGGACGTGAGCACCCAGATACATGTCCCTTCCCCAGAACTTAGAAAGGAGTTCACTTTTTATCTTAACATGCTTCACATATTTGGTATCTTCCGGTTCTTTGATGGGTGGAATAATCTTGTCTAGCAACAACGAAATGATTCGGGCACTCCCCGGGTTAAATGTAATTTTTTGGGGGGTGGAATACAAGTTGCCAGGAGCTAGATTCCATTGCTGGCCTTCCCCTCTATCCATCGGTAATTTTACAATATGACCGTCCGCTTTCTTAAATGTTTCGTATTTGTGAAACAAAACCTGCACATAATAATCTCCGGCAGGTACGTCAGATAAACTTTCTATGGGATAACCAAAAGCATTGGAGCCATCCACAACAATAGGTTTGCTTGCCTCCCATTCTTCTACATCCATTCCAAAAACGAGTTGGGATTCGGGTCCGTCAACAATTTGAAAACGGGGTTCAGCCTTATCATTTTTCGAAAGCATAATCAATAATCTGCCGTCCAGTTTCTCATTATTACCTTTATAGGTAACTGAAAAATATGGGGGTTTACCTTGGCCAAAAGAGGCGCTGAAAATAATCATACATAGGGTAAAGAGGTAAAATACTTTTCTCATTTCATCTGATTTTTATGAAAATGTTACCTTTGCGGGGATTGTTTAAAATTAATACTATTTAGGAATATTAGCGTACTTTTTAAACTATTACCTTTTTTGAATGTACTTTTGTATTCTACTTTTCTGAAATTTTGAATATGACACCTGAAATTCAACGTTGGCCTCTAGTGCTATTATCAATAATTTACTTTTTTAAGTTAAATGCACAGACACCTGGCATCACTTACGAGGAACAACCGAATATGAGGGTCTCCTTTACCAGTGAAAAACCTGTTATAGATGGTAAAGTAGACGAAGATTGCTGGAAAAAAGGTAGAGGGGCCAAAGATTTTTGGCAACTCTTTCCCACCGATAGTATTAAAAATCCTGTGCAAACAGAAATTTTTATGGCTTATGATAAATACAATTTGTACGTCGCAGCCATTTGCCATTCAAAAGGAAATAAATACATTATACCTTCCTTGAAACGTGATTTTAGGGCAGGGGGAAACGATAATGTTACGTTTGTTTTTGATTCCTATAATGACAGAACCAATGCTTTCGTATTTGGTATCAACCCTCTTGGTGTCATGAGAGAAGCTGTTATCGCCAATGGAGGTAGGGAAAGATCTGATTTTAATGAAAATTGGGACAATAAATGGCATGGTGAAGCCTTCATAGGTGAAAATTATTGGTCTGCTGAAATAGTAATTCCTTTTGCTGCGCTGAGATTTAAGGAAAATTCAAGCTCCTGGAATTTTAATGCTTACCGTTTTGATACCCAGTCCAATACCCAATCAACCTGGAACCATATTCCTCAAAATCAACTACCTATGAGCCTTGCTTTCATGAGTAAAATTGAATTTGAGAAACCCATAGAAAAAACAGGTTCTGCCTTTACCGTTATACCTTACATTTCAGGGGGAAGTACGAAGGATTTCACTTCCAATTCACCTACAAACAATACCTTCGGAATAGGGGGAGACGCTAAAATTGGACTGTCACCTTCCTTAAATTTAGACCTGACCGTTAATCCCGATTTTAGTCAGGTAGAGGTAGATCGTCAGGTTATTAATTTAGATCGTTTTGAAATATTCTTCCCTGAAAGAAGACAGTTTTTTTTGGAAAATGCAGACCTCTTTTCTGGGTTTGGTGATCAGCGAAGTAATCCTTTTTTCTCCCGGAGAATCGGAATCGCTAAAGATGCCGATGGAAATAATTTTCAGGTGCCTATTCTTTATGGTGCCAGATTGAGCGGTAAATTAGATAATAACTGGAGAGTAGGTTTGTTGAATATGCATACCCAGTCCGATCCTGATAATAAACTGGCGGGAGCAAACTATACAGTGGCTGCCGTCCAGCGCAAATTGTTCTCCCGTTCAAATATTGGTTTCATTTTTGTTGATAAAGAAAATTTTACTTCTGACCTAACTTTTGAACCTGTAGATCCTGAAAGATTTAATAGAGTAGTTGGTGTCGATTATAATCTGGCTTCCTCTGATAATCGCTGGAATGGCCGTACCTTTTATCACCAGATGTTTAATTCCGATAAGAATGGTAAAATGTCTGATCGCTTTGCTCACGGAAGTACACTGGTGTACCAGGACAGGAAATGGAATTTTACTTATCAACACCAATGGATAAAATCGGAGTATGCGCCTGCCGTGGGTTTCGTACCTCGTAACAACTATTTTGCACTCAATGGAGAAATTAGTCGATTTTTTTATCCCAAAAATAGTCCTATTAATCAATATTCTTTTGGGTTAAAAAGTGGACAAACCTGGCAACCAGAAGACGGTAGAACCGATCAGGAATTTTCCTTTTCATTTGAAGGGCAACTTAAAAACTCAGGGTTCTTTAATGTCGCCATCAATAATAGTTACATCTATTTGTTCGATGCTTTTGATCCTTCCCGCACCGATGCAAAAGCCCTTCCGGCAGGTTCTCAATTCAGGAATACTTTTGTAAATGGTTTTATTTCGTCAGATCAAAGAAAACAGATAAACTGCAGGTTAGAACCGTTTTTTGGACAATACTTCAACGGGAATATTATAGGTATTGAAGGAGGATTGGTTTGGCGATATCAACCCTATGGATCTATTGAAATGTCGTTCAATTATAGCGATATAAAACTTCCAGCGCCTTATGGTTCCGCTAAATTACTATTGGTAGGACCAAGAATTGATTTTACATTTACAAAAAAGTTGTTCCTGACCACTTTTATTCAATACAATAATCAAGTTGAAAACTTAAATATAAATGCCCGTTTACAATGGCGGTTTGCACCAGTTTCTGATTTGTTCATAGTTTACACCGATAACTACGATACCTTTTATGGAACTAAGAAAAACAGGGCACTTGTGGCTAAATTCACCTATTGGCTGAATTTATAGAATAAGTTTCTTTAGCTCCGTTTCTTGTTCAAGCAGCGATTGAAAGAGTTTTAATTGGTTTTTTGCTCTTACGAGATTATGATCGGGATATTTTATCTTATAATATTTGTCCCCTACAAGATAATCTCCTAAAAAGCGGATGGCCTGTTCTAATATCAACCAATGGGCGCCTAAAAGCAGATTTTCCCTTTCCACAGAGGTTAATATACTTCCTACTCCGTCTAACCATCCACTGGTTAGTGCTTCAAACCGATGGTAATCGACGTGTACCTCCGACAGATTTGGATCGTCCTCTGCCGTTGTGGTGGAAATAGTTCGTACCATATCGCCAAAATCACTTAAAACGGATCCTCTCATGGTGGTATCCCAGTCAATGACTGCGCAAGCCTGTCCACTGTTTTTATCAAAAAGGATATTCCCAATCTTTGCATCGTTGTGAACCGCTCTGAAAGGCAGGGATAATCTGGTGATTTTTATAAAGATTGATTGGTGCTCCCTGACCCATTGTATTTCCTTTTTTGCTTCCCTGATCCTTTCTGGTATGCCATATTTGACCGCATAAGAAAAGGCTCGGGTCCTTAATATGCTGTTGTGGAAGTTTGGAATCGTATCATATAATTTTTCAGCAGATAAAGAGGATAATTCACGGAGGTATAAACCCAGTATTTTTGCCGCTGGATAAATGATGTCTGCAGAACTGGCTGACTCAATGGCAAAGGTATCAGGAATATACGTTATAGCTCTCCACGCATTTCCATGAATATCCTTATACAAATATTCACCTGATTGACCTACAATGGGTTGTAATAATTTTAAGCCGGATGGTTGTAATGTCAAATGATTATAGATGGTCAGGTGATTTTCAACCACCTTCTCTGGTTCACGAAAAACATGGGTGTTTATCCTTTGGAGGACTACCTGGGTGCCTGTATTTTCGTCAGTGGCCAAAAAAGTATCATTAATATGTCCATTGCCTAAGTTAGGAATCGTTTCCTCAGAAGGAAAACATAAAAAGGCATTGGCGACCTCATGGACTGAAAAATCGGGATTCTCTTTCATAATATTCCAGACATTAGATTTGTAACAGGTCACTATAGGAATTCTCCATCAGATCTTCCTTTTGAACATCAAGTAATTCCACGTAAAATTGACATTGTTCCTTCATTTTAATAATATCCATCCCATCAGTAGCATCTATAACCTCTATTTCAAGAAAACTTCCAAGCGCTGTCAGCGTATCGATATGAAACTTAATGTGATCAATGAAATAAATTTCCCTTTTCTTTTCAACAACAATCAGTGTAGGCAGGGCGGCTACCAAAACTGCTTTTAAAGAGGCCACTTCGGCAGGTTTGTACAAGGTCACCTCTGATTTTTTGGCATCCTTTTTATTTTCACGATCGTAGTATATCAAACTGTTTTCAATGTTTCCTTCCCTTAATTTCAATCGCCCGGAGGGAATCTTAAAATAAGTATCCACTTGTGCATCGACACCGATAAACTGTATTTTGGGTTGTTGAAGAAGCAGTTGTCTAACTTTTAATGGATTCGAACAACGTGCCTTAATTTCAATCAGTTTCATTTTCTTACAAATTAGGGGTTGAAATTAGCTAAATAAAGAAAAGGTATAAAAATTCTTTTCCATTTTAAATAATAAAATTTGTAGTTTAGTACATCAAACCTATTAAGAACCTTAAAATCTGGATATGAATCGTTTTGGTAGATTTAGTTTATATGTATTTTTGCCTCTAATATTATTGGCCGCCAGTTCCTACAGCGTATTTAAATACGTTAATACCTCAGAAGACCCTGAGGTGGTCAATATTAAAGTGCCCGAAGGATTTGCAGCGGAACATTTATATAGCTCCTCGGAAAATAACAAAGGATCCTGGGTTTCCATGTGCTTTGATGACAAAGGTAGAATGATTGCCTCTGACCAATATGGAGGTATGTATCGGTTGACCATCCCTCGGATTGGTGAAAAACTGGATACGAATATGATTGAAAAAATTAAACTTGAAAATGACACCTTGAATTTTGGTGCTGCCCATGGTTTATTATATGCTTTCAATAGCTTATATGTTATGGTGAATAATCGCCCAAGTAAAAATCTGCCTAAAACAAGCGGTTTTTACAGATTACAGGATACCGACGGCGATGACCAATTTGATAAGTTGACCTTGCTTAAAACCTTAGTAGGCGAAGGGGAGCACGGACCGCATAGTATCAAGTTGTCACCTGATAAAAAATCGTTATACGTAATTTGTGGAAATTATACAGATCTCCCTGAAATGGATAGTTACAGACTTCCAAAAACATGGAAATATGATAATTTATTTCCAGAAATCAAGGATCCAAGGGGTCATGCCAATGATAGAAAAGAACCTGGTGGTTGGGTCGCTAACGTAGATCCGGAAGGCAAAAAATGGGAATTAATCTCCGCAGGTTATAGAAATCCATTTGATTTAGCTTTTAACGACGTGGGGGATCTTTTTGTATATGATGCAGATATGGAATGGGATTTTGGTCTTCCATGGTATCGCCCAACCCGTATTTGTCATGCGACAAGTGGTTCTGAATTTGGTTGGAGAACAGGAAATGGTAAATGGAGTCCTGCTTTTCCAGATAATCTTCCACCGGTTATCAATATCGGGCAAGGATCGCCGACCAATTTAATGTATCTCAAGGAGGCTAAATTTCCTACAAAATATAAGCAAACCTTGTTGGCATTCGATTGGAGTTTTGGTATCGTCCATGCCATTCATCTTAAGCCAAAAGGTGCAAGTTACACGGCCGTGCAGGAGGAATTCTTATCTGCTGCTCCGCTACCACTTACAGATGGAGCCATTGGTCCTGACGGTTCCCTTTACTTTTTAACAGGTGGACGAAGACTGGAATCTAATTTATATCGGGTGTATTATAGAGGAAATGAATCAACTTCCGATGGCGAAATGACCCAAATTACGGAAGAAAATAAGTTGCGCAGACAATTGGAAGACTTTCACGGTGCACCAAATGCTGCAGCCGTTGCAACGGTTTGGCCTCATCTGAATCATGTAGACAGACATATCCGATATGCTGCCAGGATTGCATTGGAACACCAGCC
>JAJTER010000123.1 GCA_021299835.1 Saprospiraceae bacterium
TAGTTTCGCTCTAATTGCTTTATATTCAGGTAAAATTCTTCCGGCTTGCCGCATTAACCAGACAGGTGGTCTTTCTACCAGATCTTTATTAATCGTTCTTAAGAATAATGTGTTCTTTTTCATCATGCAAATTTATCAAAATAGACTAAATATTTACCATTTTGTTACAGATATAATGGTTTTTTTGCGACGATTAACATGAAAATAATTATGTCAAGAATATAATTAAGGGTATTAAATTTGAAAAAATTAACATGAAATTAATTATTACACTACTATTTGGTTGAAAAAAATTTTGATAAAAAAAATATTTATTGACATTCAATATATTATATATCAAAATTACTATTATATTTGTTAATCAAAATACTTAATAAAATTGGGAACCGATAATAATATTCCTTTAAAAGGAATAAACAATGTTTTTCATTCCAGCTTATTTGAAAGAACATCACCTGTTTTAATTGAATTTACTGTTAATTTATTAAATGAACATAAGTCTTTATTTTTATTTGGTACTAATGGAAATAAAGATTTAAATGAATATTCAAAAGACAACATTTATATTAACACCCTAATTAATAATTTAATAAATAAATTAAGTTCTATATCATCTTTAAAAGTTCATTCCTTATTTCTAAATGAATCATTAGAGCAGATATTTAAAAATCACCCTGATTTTGATTTACCATCTGAGAATAATATTGATAATGAACAGCCATATCTTTTTGTTATTGATAATGCTCGGGCTTATTTCGATTCGTTGTCAAATAAAGAGATTGACAGTGAATTAGCTTTTATTAAAGAAATTAATAAAAGAGGAATTTATACCTTATTCTATTTTAATACGATAGGTATAAGTAACTCATATTCCAATATGGCTCTTTTGTTGAATAAAGTAGGTCAGTTTATTCCCGAGGCATCAACTGAGGGTATAAAGGTATTTTTGGAAGAAATATGTTCAACTTATTACTTAAAATTAAGTTCCACCTGTCAGGAATTAATGCTTGGGGAAATAACTAAAAATAATATCCCTTTATCCATTGTAGCAGCTTGTATTAAACAGATTAATTTGGTATTAAAGGATAAAACTGATACGCAAAGAATCGTTTTATCAGAACATTTTGATGAAACAGGTGGCTTTAATAATTTGATCCAAAAGCAATATGATTTATTTAAAAATAAATCATATTCGTTAATGAAAAATCAAGAAGGTATATCTTTATCATCACTAAATAAAGAATACCAATGTTTTTTCCAGAGTTTTCTAATTAAAAATAGTGAAAATGATTTTTCATTTAGAAATCTAACTATTGAAAATATAAAGGATATATCAAACCTACCTTTAACACAAATAAAAATTATTATTCACGATTTGGATTCCAACTCTTTTAAATTTTTAAAAAAAGTTGATGAATATTACACCATTATATCTCTAGATTTCCTTTCACATTGGGAAGAAATGGAACAATGGAAAACGGAAGAACTGTCTAAAATTAACTCCTATCTGGATTTAAATTCTCAAGCCATATTGCACCTAAATGGAAATGCTGATTTATTAACAGGTTCTTTTTTAGATGAAGCTATATTATGGTTAAATGAAACTAATCATAATTTGCACTGGGCTCGTTTTTATGCACCAGAATATGAATTAACCATTCATTTTATTGAAAATTCAATTTCTAATAAAAAAGCGGCTTTGGAGGCAAGTCAGCGAAGAAGTAAACGATTGCTTAAAATTTCTAGAGGAATAGCCTTTGTGGTCGGGGGTGCTTTTATTTTATCTTCACTTGCCGCTATATTAGCAGGTATAGAAAGAAATAATGCCTTATTAGCCAAAAAGAATGCAGAATCAGAGAGAAAAATAGCCATTACAGCAAAAGAGCAGGCTTTAGATGCCAAGGAATTTGCCGATCTTGAACGTAAGAAAGCACTCATAGCTACAAAGGCTGAGAGTATAGCTAAACAATTAGCCGAAAATGAAAGACTACAAGCTATTGTATCCAGAGATGAGGCAAACCAGGAGAAAATTAAAGCCTTAAAAGCTACAAAAGCAGAAATTATAGCTAAGGAACAAGCAGAACTTGACAGAACAATAGCCATTTCGGCAAAGGATGTTGCTGAAAAAGAAAGACAAAACGCCATTGCTGCCCGATTAGAAGTGGATAAGGCATTGTTGCAAGCGTCAAATAATTTTAAACGTGCAGAAAAATTAAGAAAACAACAAGAAGCCAGGGCTGATGCTTTAAATTCTTTTCGGTTTATTCTGAATAATCAAATAAAAGAGGGTCTCAAATTGTCAGCAAGTGCTTATGTCGTTAATTCACAAAATGAGGGAAATCCTTACGAACCTGAAATATATAAATCGCTTGTTTATGGTTTAAATGCCTCCATTCCAAATACTTTTAGCTTAAAATTAAAACAACCTTTGAAAAATATGGCTATAAGTGGTAATGGGAAATTAATTGCAGCATTTAGTATCGGAGGAGTTATAACTATTTTTCAACCTAATTTTGTTAAAATTATAGATATTAAAATTCCCTTTCAAAAATTAGAGTCTTTTTGCTTTACGAAAAATAATGACTTATTAGTTGGTTCTACAGATGGTTTAATTCATTTATATGACCTCTCAAGCGGAACCTTAAAATGGAGCAGATTGATTTCCGGTGAACCCATAAAATCTGTTTTGCACTTAAATGAAGATAATTACATATTTAGCTCATTTAATGATTTTTTTATTTTGAATGGTTTGTCGCAGGATTCTCCCTTTCAAAAGTATAAATTGCCTGTTGAAAAACCTTTAACTAAAATAATAAAGGGAAATTCTTCAAATTTTATTTATGTCACTTTAGGTAACTCTGTTTATTCAATGAAAATAAACCAATTGACATCTTCAAGTAACTGGGAAAAATTATTGGAGATTCCTAATCAGATTAGCACTTTAGCCATTAAAGCATATCAAAATGAAGATTATTTATTACTTGGTGATATTAAAGGTAATATATATTTAGTTAATAATTTGTCGGGTAAAATCATTTTAAATAAAAAAGCTCATCAATCCAGTATTACTTACTGTAACTTAGATATTGTTAAAGATGATCTTCTATTGATAAGTAGTGGGTTAGACCATAAGATAATAGTAGATTATATATTTAGAAATAAAAATGAACCATTTATATCAAAATCAACAATTGATTTTGATTTACATTCCGCTTGGGTTACAGATATGGTTTTTGATGCTAATACAGGAGTTTACTATAGTTGCAGTGATGATATGAATATTCGAAAATGGTTTTTTGATCCAAATGAAATTTATAATATGGCGCAGATATTTTTAAATGAAAAAGGTAAATAATAATAATTATGATGTTTAAAAGCCGGACTAATAAATTATTAAAACACATACGCCATTTTAAATGGCTTAACATTATAATAATATTTGCGTTAAATACTCAGCTAGATGCGCAATGTGATTTTATTAGTATAAATAATGCAACGGAATTATATAAGATTGGAAAATTTGAAGAATCTAAATTATTGATAAATTCTTGTTTAAAGGACAAAGGGTTTTCAAGAAATCAGGATAATAATAGGGCTCTTCGATTATTAGCACTAATAGCTATTGCAGAAGATAGTATAATACTTGCTAAAACATTCATTAAAACTATTGTTTTAAATGATCCATCTTTCAGTTCCGACCCACATATTGTTTTTGACCAACTGTTCAATGAATTAAAATTAACCAATCAAGTGGTTAAAGTATATTCCGTTTCTAAAAATGCAGAAGATATTGAAACAGCGCCTGCATCGGTTATTTTAATTACCCGAGAAGAAATAATAAGAAGAGGATATGTAGATATAATTGATATTTTACAAGATTTGCCAGGATTTGACGGCGTTGAAGAAAATGACATTTGGTCAAATATAGCTTATTTGTCAAGACAGTATCCACTTTCAAATATAAAAGCCGTGGAGGTATTATATGGACCTTCATCAACTATGTATGGACCTCGAGCATTTGTGGGAGCAATAAATATTCTAACTCTAGGTGCAGGTGAGAATCCATCAACGAAATTTGATAAAGGAAACAAAGAAGACGAAAAATTAAATCCAATCTATGTAAATGCCAATTTTAGTAATGCTTCATTTCGAACAAAAGATGCGGACATAACCATTGGATTGAATACCAAAAATTTTAAATTATCTGTAACTGGAAGATATTTTTCCTCAGATGAAGATGACCTTTCCTTTACTGAATTTTATAATTACTCTCCAACAGATATAGATAAATTTAAATATACTGCTTTAAATTTAAAGGGTAATTTTACAGTAAGTAATGTCAATGGTGTTAAAAAAATAATTCCATTAAGTGAATATGTAAGTACGTTTAACATTCCAAAAACTAGTCCTTTTTATCAAATATTTTATAATAAAAACAATGGGGTTGACAGTATCATTTTGACACAGGAAGGAATTGAAAAAGCTAGATTAAAAGACAAAGAGGCCTATGCAGGAAATGTCAATGGTAATCCTAATGGATTTTCAAATCATACCAAAGATTATTTTTTAAGTGCCAAATTAAGTATGAATAATTTTGTACTAGGCCTAAGTACCTGGAGAAATGAAGAAGGTTTTAATTATTATCAGGATATTTATTCACCTGGATCAAGAAATGGTAATTTGTGGATTCCCAAAAATTTGACAATTTACTCTAAGTATGAACAAACCTTTGAACGTTTATCCATTACAAATCTGACAACTTTTCATGACCATAGTGTTGATAAATCTACCAACAGAGTTAATTTTTATCCCTATGGACTTCCTGCTAGCGGTTTACATCTGGCACATCTTCTAAATCAAGATTCACTCATTATAAATAATTCAGGTACAGCTTTACATAAACAAGGATTTGCAAATACCTATTTTTATTATCAGGCAAAACAGCTTAGAAACGACTTGAGAATATTTTATTCCGGCAACCAGTTTAATTTGTCAAGTGGTATTGAATTTAGGTCCAGTTACATGCAAGGAGATTATTTAAATTTTACCAATTTTGATTACCAAAATACAATTAATCAAAATGATATTTCCTTTGCTCAGGAATTAGGAACAGTTAAAAATCAAGAAAAAGGAAGTAATTTATTTTCAATATTTGATTTAGGTATTTATTCGCAATTAAATATTAACCTTATTCCTAAAAAATTAATTTTGAATACAGGAGCAAGGTTGGACTATAACCGTATTAGAGCAAATGGAGGATTTGGATATGAATTTTCTCCTCGTGTTGTCCTTGTTTATAGAGTATCTTTATTTACATTAAAAGCAATTTATTCCAGGGGATTACAAAATGTTTCCCAATGGACTAAATTTTCTACTGGTGGAGGAAGAACACCAAACCCATCACTTGGAACGGAAAAGGTAGATTTTCTAAACCTTTCCATCTTGGGTCATTTTTTCCAGAAAAAATTCGAATGGGAAATAATGGGTTATAATAGTTTTATTAAAGATGCTGTCGCGTCTAGCACTGATGCAAAAGGAATTACCCAAAATCGAAATATAGGTTCATATCAGATTTTTGGAACGATGACTAATTTGCGGTATCAGGCGTCGAATGGTTTTTTTAAAGCCTATTTAAATCACACCTTTATGTTGCCAAATCAGGTAGCTGATGGAGTCACAAAAGATTTTATGCCTTTAAGGATTGGTGATATCGCTGCACATCATATTAATGTAGGAGGTAATCTAGATTTTATTCTTAATAATATCTATACTAATATAGATTTAAGGGCTAATTATGTAAGTGATAAAAAGGTTGGTCCTGGTACTACCCAATCAGGCAATTTGGCAATACCTAATAATACGGTAGAAGCTTATTTAATTTTTAATGGTGCAATTAATTTTACACATAAAAATATATCCTGGATGAGGGTTTCTATTCTTGGAAATAACTTACTAAATAACAACATTCTTAATACAGGGGATAAAAGATATTATCATCCAGGACCACGCACTGCATCTGGATCATTTTCAAATAATAAAGGGAAAGAAAAATTTTTAAATGAATTGGGATCTGATATATTGCAAAAATACATCAGATTTAAAGAAGCCGATTTAATGTCGTTTACTGAAGAAAATAAATATGACCACGTTATATTTAAAATGGTGTTGCATGAATTTTCTTTAGAAAATAAAAAAAATGCACTAAAAAAGGCAAAACTATTACTCAAGGAAAATGGAACACTTACGATATGGCGTCCTTATCTTCCAAGCCATATAAGAGATTTTTTTTCCGCAGTGATTTTAAAAAAAGACGAACTTGCTGGTTTCAATATTATGCAAAAAACCCGCTATTTTGATTCTGAAGAGCAATTTAATGCGTTATTAATTGAAGCAGAAATAAAACCTGTAGAGCCCGTTTTTATTTTTGAATATCTTTTTGATACTCACAGAAGATTTGAATCAGAATTGCATGGAAATAAAGCATTGTATAAAGAATGGCTTGATTTTATTCAAGAAAAATATCATAATGAGACTACCGCTCTTAAAAATCAAGTTAAATTAATTATAGGAAATAGTGGTATTTATATAAATTTTCAAAGAGCCATTTATCAATATAAATAAATTATTATGTTAAATAAAATATCCTCTGAAGAAAAACGCATTATTACTATATTGGTAATGATGTCTTTTTTTTCAGGTATATTTATTTCATATTACGTTTCTTACATATCTGCCGTATTTGTTAAAATTGCAGGAGTTGATAATTTGCCTTTAGCCTATATCGTATCAGGTTTAGGTGGAATGTTGTTAACCAGTATTTTTAATAAATAAAAAATTAAATGGAATCATAAGTTCTGGGGAGGTAATTTCAGCTATAATAGCTTATTTATCTATTCCCTTATTATTAAGTCAGGGTATTATCGTAAAGGAGTCCTATTTATTATTGATATCTTTTTCCGGTATTTTACTATTTTGGATTTCCTTTATGATCTTAAATTATAAGTTTTCTGAATACAAATATACAAACGAAATAATAAATGAAAATGAAGTAGAAATTGAAAAAACCTTATCATTTATAAATTTATTAAATATTCCATTAATCAAGTTTTTATTTTTTTCCGTGGTGGTTGCCGTTATAATACAATCAACGGTTGATTTTAGCTTAATGATCGTTACAAAGGAAGTTATAAAAGACACCAAAACCTTGGCATCTTTCTTTGGTTTTATATTTGGTAGTGCCAAGGTATTTGAACTTATTCTTAAAACTACCATATCAAATAAATTATTGAAGAACTATGGAGTTCAAGCTGGAATAATAACTTTTGCCATAGTTATTGGTATAATTTCTCTCTTTGGACTTGTGTCGCATGCCATTGGTGCCATTACCTTTTTATTTATAGCTACTTTATTGAATAAAATAATGGAGAGATCCTTGGTAAGATCTATTTATACACCGACTTTAAGTGTATTATTTCAGGTATATACCGGTAAAATGCAGGGTTTATCGCAGAATTTTGCTGATGGACAAGGTAAAACTTACGGACAATTTTTAGCAGGTTTCCTTCTTTTCCTTATATCATTATTACCATCTTTTACTTTGAAAATATTTTTTATAAATTCTTTATTAATCCTAACTAGTTTATTTCTTTTAAATATAGCTAAAAAATTATTACCCCATTATAGAGATGAATTAAAAAAACGTATATTAAATATAGTTCTTAATAAAGAAGAGTTAACCTCTAATTTTATTCAACATGATGAAACCAAAACATTAAGTAATAATAAGGATATTTCGAATGTAAATAATCAAATTGAACAATATAGTCAGGAAAATGCTAAAGAATTAGCTGTATATCAAAATCCTCAAAAAATTGAAGAATTGATAAATGAATTAAGAATAAACTCTAATTTAGAATATTTAAATCCTAAAATTAAGGTATTCTGGTTAATGATACCAGAAGTTTATCCATTCATTTTATCTCAGTTAGAAAAGTGTAAGTTTGATACTATCGAAGAATTAGTAAAGCATGCAAAGGATTTTTTTAATCATTTACAACTTGAAAGACCGGAGGCTAAAATAGCATTAAGTGCTTTATGGACGCTTTATGTAAAAAAAAGAACGTTAGAGAATTCTGATAAAACGAATTTGATACCTAACAAAGAAGATAGAGAACTTTATTCGACCCTAATATCTACAAAGCTTAAATACCATATAAATATAGAGACAAAAGATTCATTATATTATCATCAATTAAAAGAAAATTTAAAGGAGTATTGTCAGTTATTATCTATTTTACAAACATTAGAACAAAGTTCTTTAGATTTGTTGAAATTGGCAGTAAAAGAAGAATCAAATCAAATAATAAAAAATATATTCCATCTTTTAGGTCTTAAAAATGATAGTAAAATATTAAATAATATCAATGCATTAATCAATTCTAAAGAACAGGATAATCAAGTTATGGCTCTTGAAATCTTAGAATTAATTTTAGATGAACAAGAAAAAGCATTATTATTACCAATCTATCAAGAAACAGCAACAATTACTATACTTAGGAAATTAGAACCTTTTGTTCCTGTTCTTAAGTTGAATTTAATAGAGACGATTAGTCATTTAGGTTTTCATCATCCTGGTAGATTAAATTTGATAACAAGATATTTTTCAATTTATGCGCTTATTAAGAATAAGAAAATAACCTATAATCAATTATCAAGTGCTTGTTTTTCTAAAGAAAGATTTATTTATGAATTAGCGCTTTACCACTTTGGAAACTTATATCCTGACCAATTGGAAGATATATTATATCGTACAAAAAGGAAATATCCTTCAAAATCAACTATAGATAATGCTTATCGGATAATTGAAAAATTAATCTTTCTTAATTTTCCAAATGAAATTAAGTCAATTTTATGGTTTTGTTTAGATCAAGACTTTAAAATTACAAATATTCCGTTATACAAAATGATACTGCATCATTACAAAGAATATCGTAATGATATAATGGCTGTGATAAATAGTGAAGTTTAACCAAACGGTTTTGTTAAGCAAAATATTTCTTAATAAGTTATCATTACCATTGCTCTTTTATATTATCTAATTTAGCAGACTTTTTCTCATTTCTGAATTTTTTACAATATTTATGTCCTCTAATATAAGGCCCTGTAACATCCGTTAGCTTTAATATTATTAAAATAAAATTAATTTAGAATTCCTTTATCTTTGTAAAGAAAAACGTTTAAATGAAAGATAGCTACTCCTTTTTATTGCTTGTTTTTGTAATGACTCAGTTGAGCACATCCTGCTTAGTGACAGACGATCATTTTTCAAGATTACCTAATGGATCTTGGAGGGGTGTTTTGAAACTTGATTCAAGGCCTGTTAGTTCAAATCCTAAAGGAGAACCACTTCCTGAAAAGTTAAATCTTAAATTTGATGAAGTTACAGATGGTGAGTTACCTTTTACCTTTGAGATTACCTATATTACGGAAGACAGTTTTGTTATGGATCTCATAAATGGAAATGAAAAAATCAGAGCGTCGGAAATATACTTTGGAAGGGATAAATATTTAGCAAAAGACACCTTTAGAATTAATTTCCCTACTTATGATACCTATTTACATGGTTTATATGAGGAAAATGTCATGGAGGGAGAATGGGTTATTAATTATAGAACTGAATTTAATAGCATTCCATTTGTTGCGAAATTTGGACAGAACCACAGATTTACCCAGCTTAAAAAAGAACCGTTGATGAATTTAACAGGTTCATGGGAAACTGAATTTGGTCTTGTAGAGGGTGAAGATCCATATCCAGGAGTAGCTGAATTCAAACAAACCGGGAACTATTTAACAGGAACCTTTTTAACTGAAACAGGAGATTATAGATATTTAGAAGGTACCGTTCAGCTAAATAAATTATATTTATCCGTATTTGATGGATCTCATGCTTTCCTATTCGAAGGAAAAATTAATACTGATTCTACCATAAATGGTATTTTCAGGTCAGGTAAACATTATCAAACGATCTGGAAGGCCAAGCCACAAAAAAATAGTACATTGAGAGATCCTAACTCAATTACAAAATTAGTTAGTGATCAGCCTCTTTCTTTTGAGTTTCCTGATATTTACGGTAATCTTGTTTCCTTAAATGACATCAAAGGGTCAGTGAAAATTATTCAATTATTTGGAACTTGGTGTCCCAATTGTTTGGACGAAACTAACTTTTTATTAGAATATCTTTTAAATAATAAAGAGAAAAATATAGCTGTCATTGGATTAGCTTTCGAACGTTACACAGAAAAAGAAAAAGTACTACCCATTTTATCTTCTTATAAGACGAGATTAAAGATTCCTTATCCTATATTGTGGGCTGGATCATATAATAAAAAGGAAGCATCGAAAGTTTTACCTATGTTAGATGGGATAACAGCTTTTCCGACATTGTTGATTTTGGATGAGAATAATAGGGTTGTAAAAATTCATACTGGTTTTAATGGTCCAGCCACAAGTCAGTACGAATTTTTCAAAAGAGATTTTGAAGAATCTGTTGAAAAAATACTTAATATTTCCAATAAATAAATCATAATTGTCATGAATCAAGTAGTAGCATTAGCATACTGTCAGGAAAATCAAGCCGCGGTTGATAAAATTTTACGGGATTTTAACAATACCAATATCCAGTTTAAATTGGTTAGCTCAAATAGCCATGCAGAGCCTTCGATTTATAATCAGTTGGAAAATTTTGATGGCCCAATAATACTCCTTATAAGTGTAAATTTTTTGCGTTCCATTTCGTGCATGCAAAATACTTTATCATTAGTTACAAAGAAGGCTAATAATTTGGTTCCAATATTAGTTAATGGCTATGAATCTGATGCTATTACGGGTGAATATAGGGAAATACCAACAACTATAGATAAAATAGGAGATATCATACCATACATTAATTATTGGCAAAGTCAATATTTAGAAGCAAGAGGTCGTAAAACAGAAATAAGAGCAGATGAGTCTGAAAAATTGCAATTTGAAAATCATTCTAATTTATTAAGAATGCTTTCCTCGGAAGCAGGTGAAACATTAAGGCACTTAAGAAAGTTTTTACCGCCAACTTTAGTAGAATGCAGGTCGTTAAAAAATAAGTATCAATTACTACAAGAGCAATTGATTGAGTTTCCTTTTCAGGATGATTTATTTTTAGAGGATGAACCAGAGCAAATCATAGAAAATGATCTTAGCTTTCCTCCACCTATTCCAATAACTGAATATAAGGTTTTTGAAGAGGAGGTAATTGATTTAGCCCCATCCTCCGAAATAGATAGCGGCGATTTTAATTTTACGAGTTCATCTATAGAGGATGCGACTATTTTGACAAACAATGCGTCTGATGAAATTGAAATCATCGAGGATTTAGATACTGAAGAGGTTGCTATATATAAACCTACCTTACCCATTGGAACAACTGATTTAACACTGCCTCTAACTGAGCAAGCTGCACCTGATGATTCTTTTACTTTTGAAACATCAGTTACTAAGGTAGAAGAACAAGAAGAAGAACAAGAAGAAGAACAAAAAGAAATACAAGAAGAAGAAGTTAAAGAAATAGAAGAACAAGTTTTACCTGCTGTGGAAACGGAATCATCCTTAGAAGCAGCTACTTCATTGTACAAACAAATTGAAAAGCAATATCCTACAGATGTTGAACGGCAATATTTTCATTTAAAGCTTGTATTAAGAGAAGCTGAAAATGATCATCAAAAAATTAGTTTTCTTCAACATTTTATTGAAAGAAATGAGCATCAGACAGAGGCAAAATTAGCATTATCTAAAATCTTACTTAGTCAAAATAAGTGGGAAGATGCAAAATCTGTTTTAGAGGAATTAATACTCCTTGAACCTAATCAGGGAGAATCATTGTATGAATTGGCAAGTATCATAATATCCCATTTCCCTGAAAAAATGGAAAGAGCAGGAATTTTATTAAAGCAGTGCATAAAGCAATCTTCATTTCCTAAAGAAGCTTTATATACCTACGCTATTTATTTAAGCAATATTTCTAACAAACCCTATAAAGCTTTAGAGTATTACTTAAAAACTATTGAAGTTTTACCAAATCATAAGTTTGCTTATTACGATTTGGCTACCTTTTATTTTAATGAAGGTGAGAAAAAAATTGCTAAAGAGTTTTATTTGAAAGCCATTCAAAATAACCCTGAATTAAAAATACGGGATAATGATCTGGCATTTGAAGTTGATGCTATCTAATTAATAATGCTGTGAACATTAATTTATTGTCTTTCGATAATGTAAATCAAGGAAAAATTGCCTGTATTACCGGTGCTAATGCTGGTATTGGTCTGGCTACGGCTTATTATTTTGCCAGTAAAGGGTATTCTTTAATTTTATTAGCCAGAAGAAAAGAAAAATTAGAGGAGGTTGCTCATCAGATAAAATCAATCTATCCTATCGACATTTTATTGATAACGATGGATGTTAGAAATGAAATAGAAGTTACTAAAGCATTTTCAACTTTACCGGAAGCATGGAATAAGATTGACTTTCTGCTAAATAATGCGGGTAAAGCAAAGGGATTTGCCCCTTTTCAGGAAGGAAACCTAGCTCATTGGGAAGAAATGATAGATACCAATGTTAAAGGCCTTATTTATGTATCAAGAGCTGTTATTCCGCTAATGATGAAAGCAAAAAATGGCTTTATCATCAATTTGGCATCCATAGCAGGCAAACAAACTTATCCTAATGGCAATGTATATTGTGCAAGTAAAGCAGCTGTGCTTGCACTAACTGAAGGCATGAGAATTGATTTACATACCCACAATATTAGAGTAGCTTCTATCTCACCCGGGCATGTTGAAGATACTGAATTTGCAATGGTTAGATTTGATGGGGATAAAGAAAGGGCCAATATTTACAGTGATTTTAATCCCTTAACAGCTTTTGATATTGCCGAATCAATCTATTTTATGGCATCCAGACCAAATCATGTAAATATTCAAGATGTCATTATCATGGGTACCCAGCAACCTACCGCAACGATTGTAAATAGAAATGGCAGAAGAGATTAATTTATTTCACTAATTTTTCTGACTGAATTATTTTATTTTTACCGTTTCGTACGACCAAAAGATAAGTTCCACTAGATAATTGAGGTAATCTCAAAATTAGCTCTTCGCTAAATATGGGTACTTGATAGCTTTTAATCAAATGTCCGTTTACCTGGTACAGTGAAACAGTAGTAGATTCCTCATATAAACTATAGGTCTTTCTTAAGGTTATAAAATCATTTAGTATTGGATTGGGAAATACTTGAAAAGGAGAATATTTTTTAATTACTTCATTATAAGCAGATACCGCATTTCCTGCCTGTGTTATTTTTACAAAAATAGTATCCATTCCATTTGGAAGAAATTTCAATAATCCAGTCCTTGAAGTAGCATTTGAGTTAAGAGAACTGGTAACCTCAATAGACGCATTACCCGAACCAGTAGTAACATTTGTATTGATGAAATCTACATTTTTAAATACTTTCCAGGAGGTGTTCGTTACTATCGATATTTTTTGACTTTGATTACCAGAGGTAAAACTTATATTTTGAGGTGAAATGGTAAAAGTGGGTAACGCTCCATTTTGAGTTATTAATACAACCGTTGAATCAACGCCTGTTCCTTTTATTACCATTTTATCTGTTCTGGGTAATAAGCTGTTATTGGATTCACAAATGACACTAACAAAACTATTATTGACACCCGAAGAAGGGGTAATTCGAATAAATGAGTTAGAATTATAAATGGACCATGTCGTATTAGATACAATATTTAAAGGAAAATTACCACCCAGGGAAGAAATTGAAAGATTAGTTGGAGAAACCGTTAAAGAATATTTTTTTTCAAGTAATGTTTTTAAATTATAAGTATGAATAGACCTGCCAAAAGTTCCTGCGATTAATTCCATTTTTTCAGGCACATAATGTAAATCATAAACAGCCACCATAGGTAAATTTGTACCTAGCTTATGCCAGTTAAGTCCACCATTAATCGTTCCATATACCCCTGCATCGGTAGCTACGAATAACAAGGAATCTGAATGATTGGGAATAATGACCAGGTCATTAATAGAAATATAAGGTAAATCACCTTTTATAGACCTCCATTTATCTCCTCTTTCTTTTGATAAAAAAAGGTGAGATTGCCAATCATTATCTTTATAACCGGAAAGCGTAACATATACGTTATCAGTAAAAGAAGGCGATGCTTGCACGGCTTTCCAGGAAGCATTAGCACCTTCGGTGTTTTTATATACTCTGGAGGTACCTGTATATAATGTATTTGCATTAAAATGACTTCTAATTAAAGGGGCATCCCAGGCTACTGGTTCAAATTTATCAATGCCATTCATTGCTGTATTAAATGACAATCCTTTATTGGTAGTAACCAGAATATTTCCGTTTTGGGTAAGGGTATAGAAGATATTATCATTTTTAGGATCGAAAACTTGTTGAAAACCATCACCACCATATAATCTAACCCAATTTTGTGGATTTTCACCTTTCAGTGTACCGTGGTCCTGTGCCCCTCCATAATAGACATCTGTTTCATGTGGATTTGAAGCAATTCTATAAAATTGCGTGGCGGGAACCTCCTCGTAATCACTCCAACTCGACCCATTATCTTTTGATTGATATACCCCTCCATCTGATGCGAGTAATAAATCAGATTCATTTAGAAAAACTAAATCATGTTTATCGGCATGTACTTTATTTTCATACCATGGAGGAGCGCCTAAAAACCAGGTAACTCCGCCATCGTTAGATCGCCAAAGATCAACACCCAGAATAAATAAATCCTTGTCATTTTTTGGATTAATTTCAATTTTACCAAAATACCAACCAAAGCCGCCCAAAGCATTATCGGGTAAAGAATTACTACCTGTATTAGTTAAAAGATTTACCCAATTAGCTCCACCATTTATTGATTTATAGAAACCCTCCCATTCATTATTTTCACCTATAACTATTGAAAATAACAAATTTGGGGTTAGTTTACTGGCTACAAGGCCAATTCTACCCTTTGGACCCAATTTTAATCCGTTATCAGATTTAGTCCAGGAAATTCCTCCATCTATACTTTTAAAAATGGTGGCATTTACACCTGACAATAAACTTTCTCTATTATTTCTAACTCTTGGCCAGGAAGCAGCATAAATAACATTAGCATTGAAGGGATCTAAAATCAAGTCAATGATACCTGTATCATCAGCGACGTGCCAAACCTTTTCCCAGGTAATTCCACCATTTATACTTTTATAAATACCTCTTAATTTGTCTCGTTGAAATGGTAAACCCATACTGGAGGCATATA
>JAJTER010000002.1:0-7136 GCA_021299835.1 Saprospiraceae bacterium
TAATTGGTAAAGGTTAACAAGTTTTGACCAGTTACATAAATTCTTGCACTGCGCATTTTAATTTTCTCCAATAATTTGGTTGGGAAAGTATAACCAAAAGTAACGTTCTTTAAACGCACGTAAGAAGCGTCTTCCACAAAACGATCAGAAACTCTTCTGTTGTTATTTGGGTCACCAAATACGGCTCTTGGCATGGTCGCACTTGTATTTTGAGGTGTCCAACGATTTTTTACTGTATTTGCCTGACCAAATACGCCGTTCATACCTTCAGAAAAAGCACGGGTATTGTTGAACACAAAATTACCCATACTGTACTGGAAGAAGAAACTTAAATCAAAGCCGTAAGCCTGAATAGTATTCGTAACACCACCATAATAGTTAGGATTCGCATCACCAAGTATTTCTTGATCATCACTGGTAATAACTCCATCATTATTTATGTCCTTGAACTGAATATCACCTGGTCTGGTAAGGGTTGATTGATAAACCGCTGTAGAACGACCTGTCAATTCTTTTGCTTTTTTGTCTAATGCATCAATCTCGGCCTGTGTTTGGAAAAGACCAACCGTTCTGTAACCTCTGAATGCACCTAAGGCTTCACCTTCAGCTACCCAACTGGCAAAACCAGCTGCGAATGGCGTTCCTGCTAACTTAAGAATTTCATTATCGAAAAATGAAATATTAAAGTTGGTTGTCCAAAGTATATTTTTAGTTTCGATATTAGTTGTGGTTAAACCTATATCAATACCTTTATTGCGAATAGAACCAATATTTTCCTGAATACCAGTGAAACCTGAAGCACCAACTAAAGGTCTGTTCAGCAACAACTGGTTGGTAGTTCCCTGATAAGCATCAACGGTTAATTCCAGTTTGCTCTCAAATAAAGCAATTTCTAATCCTAAGTCAAAATCTTCGCGTTCTTCCCAGGTAAGATTAGGATTTCCCAATTGCGTAGGCGCTAAACCCGCTCTTTGCAAATAATTTGCACCTGGAGCAATTAAAGCACGGGATGCAAAGTTGGCAATATCCTGATTACCCCTTCTACCCCAACTTGCCTTTAACTTAACTTCTGATAAAATCTTTGATTTCGGGAAGAATGACTCCTCTGAAAGTCTCCATGCTGCAGAAGCAGAAGGGAATACACCCCAACGGTTATTTGCGCCGAAACGAGAAGAACCATCAGCACGCACACTACCAGAAATAAAGTATTTTCCAGCCCAGTTCATATTCAACCTGGAGAAATAACTATTAAGACCCCAAGCTGATTTTGAAGAAGTTACGTCTTTTTTTACAGAAGCTGCATTTAACTCACGAATGGTCTTTCCAGGGTAATTTTCACCCACACCATATAACGATTCAAACTGGCTTATTTGTACAGAGTTTCCTACCAAACCGTCAAAATTTAGTTTTCCAAAAGCCTTTCTGTAAGAAAAGTAATTTTCGTTAACCAAATTCAAATCCGATGAAAAACCTTGCTCACCACGTCCATTTACACCCGCTGCCTGAATATGACTTGCCGGCGTAAAACGATCGTCACGTAAATTAAGATAATCAGCGCTGAAGGAACTTCTGAAAGTCAATCCTTCTAAAATCGTTAATTCACCAAATATGTTAGACAATAAACGGTTGGAATAAACATCATAAGTAGGCTCAACTGCATTGGCTACCGGGTTTTCAATACTTGCGTTGGCGTCACGGCCATACGTTCCATCAGCATTCAACACAGGTATATGTGAACCCAACAATAACGCAGTACTCAATACCCCGTAAATATTGTTATCATTTTGAATACGTGTATTATGAGAACGGCTAAATCCTGTACTTACGCCAATTTTGAATTTGTCGGTAACTAAGTTATCTAAATTCATACGGAAGCTGTAACGATCAAATGATGAACCCTTTACAACACCTCCCTGATCAAAAACAGAGCCAGAAACAAAGAATTTTGTTCTATCTGTTCCCCCTGAAACGTTTAAATCAGTTTGCGAAATAGCTGCAGATTGAAAAATTTCATTGAACCAGTTCGTCGTTGGATAAGTACTTGGATCTGCATCCAAATTTCTTAATCCTAATTGACTCGGTATAACCGTTGCACCGTATCTCGCTTTTACACCTTCTTGTAAAAGAGCCACATACTCAGGACCTGTAAGAGGATCTATGGTTTTCCATACTTCCTGTGTTCCGCGATAAGTGTTCAACGCGGCATCTTTTAAAACGTCAATAGATTCAATATCCGCAGGATTTAAATCAGCTAACGCGTTAGTTTGTTGTCCACCTACACCAATTTGAGAGTAGTTACCTGTATTAATTGGAATACCATCCACTACATATAATGGTTGGTTACCCGCAGAAATGGAAGATGGGCCCCTCACTCTGATAGAAACAGAAGCACCTGGCGTTCCTGAAGCCGAAGTAACCTGTACACCAGGAGCCTGACCTTGTAGCGCTTGATCCACACCGGTAACAGGAAGTCTGGAAATGGTTTCCGAAGTAATTTTACTCACCGAACCAGTCAATTCCTTTTTACTTTGGGTTCCATACCCTACAATTACAATGTCGCTTAAATCAATAGCTTCTTGTTCGAGCATTACATTGTAATTATTACTCGCCCCAATCGCAATTTCCTTTGAAGCATAACCTGTGTAACTGATTACCAAGGTAGTGCCATTAGCTGGAATGGAGAAGGAAAATGCCCCAGACACGTCACTTATCGTTCCCGTCGAAGTCCCCTTTACCAATACGGAAGCACCTATAAGTGGTTCCTTCTTGTCATCTGTTATTGTGCCGGAAATGGTTCGTTGTGCAATCAACGAGGCCATTGTCCCAAACCACAAAAACAAAACTAGTACTTGTTTTTTCATTTGTGAAAATTTAAGTTTAAAAAAGTATTGCTGATAATTGCTTTAAAGCGATTTAAAATCTTTTTGTTCAATCCAAACTACAATTATAGCACTTTTGAATTACTTTGTCGAATAAATTTATTATTCTATCTATATTTGACTACCTTTTGTTTATTAAATAAAATTGATGCATTATCTATGAAGAAATGGTATGTCCTATTATTTTTTAAATTCTTTTTTACTTTATCCACTTTCGCCTGCCAAGATCTACCCTCCATTTTTCAAGAGAGGGAATATCTGCTTGTGGGGGTGGTTAAAAATCAGCAGGGAGTTCCTCTTACTGATGCAACCATCTGGATTGAAGAATTAAAAAAGGGACTTACAACGGACATGAATGGTTTCTTTTCTTTTACCTTGAAATCGGGTAAATATACCATTAAAGCAAGTTTCATAGGCTATACAACGACTATTTTAGAAGTTAACCTAAATCAAAACACTACCTTGATTATTCGGTTGGAAGAATCTCTTGAATTATTAAATACCGTTGAGATTGTTGGTGGAGGAGCTGATAAAAATGTTAAAAATGCAGAACTTGGTGTGACTCGGTTGAATGCACAAGCCATCAAAGAATTACCTACGCTCTTAGGGGAAGCCGATGTTATAAGAACCATTCAAACCCTTCCAGGTATAACTTCTGTCGGTGAATCTGCCACAGGATTTAATGTACGCGGCGGAAATATTGACCAAAATTTATTGCTACTGGATCACATACCAATTTTTAATCCTTCGCACCTGATTGGATTTTTTTCCATCTTTAATCCTGATTTACTAAGAGACATTACGTTTTATAGAGGTGGAATTCCCGCCCAATACGGTGGAAGAGCTTCTTCCGTTCTCGATGTTCGATTGAGAGATCCAAATATGGAAAGTAATCATTTGAAAGGTAGTGTAGGTTTGATTACCAGTCGCTTTCTTGTGGAAGCACCTTTAATTAAAAATAAACTATCTTCCGCCATAGGAGCGAGATGGTCTTATGCCGATTACCTTTTCCGAAGTTTTCTTCGTCCGGAGCTAAAAGAAACAGAAGCAAATTTTTATGATTTCACCTTTAAAAGTATTTATAAACCTTCTGAAAAAGATCAGGTTAATTTAACTGCCTTTATCGGTAAAGATGCCTTCAGGATAGCCGGGGATTCCCTTTCCACCCTTGAGATTAATGCTTCTTCCACCCGTTATCTATGGAAAACCCAAGGGGCCAGTATCCGTTGGTCTCATTTTGTAAATGAAAATGCTGGTTTTCATTTAACTACCTTTTTTAGTGACTATCAGCCTTCTTTTGACATTCCAGCCCCTGGTTCTGAAGCTATTTTCAAATCGGGAATTTCACAAAAATCAATCCAAGGGGAAGGCTTCCTTTCCCAAAAAGCAATAACCATTAGAACAGGATTTCAACTGAGTAAACTAGACATAAATCCTGGTTCTCTACTACCCGCTTCTCAATTTTCTTCCATAAATCCATTTTTCACCCAACAGGAAAGTGCCTTGGAAAGTGCCATTTTTACCAATACAGATTGGGATTTATCGCCTGCCATCAGGTTAAGTGCAGGCATTAGATTTTCACATTTTGCCTTGCTCGGCCCGGGAAATCAATATATTTATGCTAACGAAAAAGAAAGGGATATTTTAAATTTAATTGATACCGCTTACTTTTCAAATAATCAAATAATTAAACAATATGCCGGCTGGGAACCAAGGTTAGGACTGAGAATATCCCTAAACCAAGTATTTTCCATAAAAGCAGGTTTTCATAGGGCAATGCAATATTTACACCTGATAACAAACAGTACTGCTGCACTTCCCACCGATCGATGGAAATTAAGTGACGCTTACATAAAACCTCAAATTGCTTCTCAATTGACTCTTGGCTTGTTTGCCAACCTAAATAACAATCAATGGGAAACTAGTCTTGAAGGTTATTATAAGAGAATTCAAAATATGCCTGACTATCGAAGTGGTACTAATTTATTATTATTAGAATATCCTGAAACTGCTATTCTTCAAGGGTTAGGACGGTCTTATGGTCTTGAATTATGGGTTCGGAAACAAAGTTTCCGATGGGACGCCAATCTCAGTTATTCCCTATCCCGTTCTGAAATTCTTGTTCATAGCCCTTATCCTGAAGATCGGGCTTTCAGCGGTAAATATTACCCATCAAACTATAACCGCCCACACACCTTAAATTTAAATGTGTTATACAGAATAAATAAAAGAATTAGGTTGAGTGCCATTTTTACCTATCTATCGGGAAGACCCGCTACTTTTCCAGATGAAAGAATTAGCGTCAACAATATTTTTATTCCACTCTATACCAGTCGAAATGGAAATACTACCCCTGATTATCATCGTTTAGATCTCGGCTTAATTATTGATTCAGATCCCCGAATTACAAAAAAATGGAAAGGAAAATGGAATTTTTCTCTCTATAATGTTTATGCAAGGAAAAATCCTTATTCCGTATTTTTTAAAACAATCAATGACAGACCTGTAAGCACCAGAAATAGGTCAAATGCTTTTCAACTATCTGTTATTGGCTCAGTAATACCTTCCATTTCTTATGAATTCGATTATTAATTGGACTTTTTTTAAAATTTTTCTTCCCATCGCTTTGTATTTCTTCGCATCCGCGTGTGTTGAACCCTTCATTCCCGAGTTAACAACTACTTCAGAAAGATTAACCGTTGAGGCTTTAATCAGCAATGATCCAGGACCCTACAAGGTAATCCTATCTCTATCAGAACCTTATTCCAGTCCCGACAATAATCTTCCCATTGAAACCGCCCAAGTATCTGTAAAAGATCAAAATGGTGCCCTCTTTTCATTCAAACATGATAATCGAGGGGTTTATTATTCTGATTCCGCCTCTTTTAATGCGAAAACCGGGCATATATATACCCTTATTATCCGTTGGAATGGGAAGGAATATCAATCTTCACCAGAATTATTAAAAGAGGCTCCCGGAATTGATACCGCATATACCAGGTATGTAGAAAAAACATTATTAAACGGTATTACCAAAGGTGAATTTGAAGTTTATCTGAGTACAAAGGATCCTGTAGGGAAGGGTGATTTTTATAAATGGGATCATGCACATCTTAATAAGACAGATTTTTGTGCCTTTACCTATGACGGGGAAGCAAGGGTTAGATATCGTTTTCCTTGCTGTTCACCCTGCTGGAATATCGTAAAAAAACGAGGCGTCATCGATATTAGTGCCGATACTTATTTTGACGGAAATACCGTAAACAGAGTCATTACCTCTATACCGTATGATGACGACACACCTTATTTTATGGTTTTTGATCAATATGCTATTTCCAAAAATACCTACACCTTTTGGAAAAGTGTAAGGACACAGGTAAATAATACAGGTGGTATATTTGATAATCCTCCAGCGACTATTCCCTCAAACATATATAATACAAAAGATACCAGCGAACTTGTGCTTGGTGTTTTTTCTGCTGCTGGTCATAAAAGCAGAGGCATTTATCTAAAACGAAACACGGCCCCTACAAATCCTTACCGTTCAACACCCACTGAATATAAGGACGAACGCGTCTGCAGACCTTGCGAGGAATCATTTAAAATGACAGCTAAAAAACCTTTAGGCTGGATAGATTAAGTTTACATTTTTATTACCTTTTTATGGATAAAATTTATCATGATTTAAATGAATATGCAGCAATGCATTCTTCAAAATCATCAGAATTATTATATCAACTCGAAAGAGAAACGCATTTGAGGACTTTGGCTCCAGTTATGCTCAGTGGTTCCCTGCAAGGTCAATTTTTAAGACTTTTAAGTCTTTTGATCAAACCTGAATTTATCCTGGAAATTGGTACTTTCACAGGCTATGGTTCCCTTTGTCTGGCTGAAGGCCTTACTCCCTCAGGTCAACTTCATACCATAGAACCTAATGCGGAAACCCTTTTTATTGCAGAAAAATATTTCAACCTTTCTCCATTTAAACATCAGATTTTCACCCATCACGGGAAAGCCGAAAATATAATTCCAAATTTATCCATTCCCTTTTTTGATTTGATTTACCTCGATGGCGGAAAAAGGGATTATGCTATGCATTACGACCTTATCATCGACAAGGTAAAGCCTGGTGGATTAATTCTCGCTGACAATGTCCTTTGGAGCGGAAAAGTGCTTCATCCTAAAGATGAAGATTCCCAAATCATTCATACCTTTAACACGAAAATTTTAGAAGATTCCAGGGTCGACAATTTATTG
>JAJTER010000002.1:7163-106584 GCA_021299835.1 Saprospiraceae bacterium
CTTCGGAAGGTGTCAACACTTCTTTCTTTCAAACAGGTGAATCTAAACTTGAACTACTGGAGGCTAACCATTTTCTCAGCCCAATCGCCCGATTTATAGATAAAAAAGGAGAAGGCATTCATCATATTGCTTTTGAAGTGCCTGACATTTATTCAGAAATACAACGCCTGAAAGAGGAGGGATTCGAATTTATAAATGAAATTCCCAAGCAAGGTGCCGATAATAAACTGGTTTGCTTTGTCTATCCCAAAAATGCTCATGGCGTGTTAATAGAATTATGTCAAACTATTAAAGACTAATTATGGATGTATTTCAATATGCTGTTATTATAATAGGAGGAATTCTGGCAGGTATTATTAATACTTTAGCTGGAAATGGTTCAGCCATTACCTTAACTATTTTAAGTGAAATGATGGGGCTACCCGGAAATATTGCCAATGCAACCAATAGGATAGGTATCGTGGGGCAGAGTTTCACCAGTTTTGTTGTTTTTCAACGAAAAGGGCTGGTGGACTTTAGCAGAACCTGGCATTATTTAATCCTCATGATTTTAGGATCTCTCGGAGGTGTTTGGCTAGCATTAATTATTAGCAATGAGGCTTTTATTGAGGTTTTTAGGTTTTTAATGGTATTCATGCTCATTGTTATTTTAATTAAACCAGAAAGATGGCTTCGAGAAACTGATATCCACCATAAACCCTCCTTATGGATTTCTATTCCTGTTGCTTTATTGATAGGTTTTTATGGCGGATTTATTCAAATGGGGATGGGTATTTTCTTCCTTATTATCATGGTGCTGGGTGCTAAATTTAGTATCGCCGATGCTAATATTCTGAAAATTGCTGGCGTAGGTATTTATACTTTTATCGCTCTGGCCATTTTTGCCTTCATGGGAATCGTCGATTGGGAAGCAGGTATCATCATAGCTATTGCACAGACGATTGGTGGATATGTAGGTGCCATTTTTGCTTCAAACCATCCAAATGCCAATAAATGGGCACACCGATTGTTGATTGCCATGGTCATTATATCCATCGTCCAGTTATTTGACCTTACAAAATGGATATTCATCTAATTTTTTTAATAGAAATGCAACCTCTCGCTAAATTTATAGTCTTTACTAAAAAATTTATTTATGAAAAAAAAATTCATTTTATTAGCCCTGATATTCGTTACACTGGCTTTAAACGCACAGAAAACAGAGAGTTTATTTGGTAAGAGAAATTTCAAATTTACAGGAATCTGGGGTGGAAGAACCATGCATTTCGGACTACCCAGTGAAAGACAATTTTATTTGAGAGGTGGAGAAATAGGCTTTGAATTCGATAAGAATTTTATTCTCGGTTGGTCCTGGCAAAAATCAAAAGAACCCATTGTTCCTATAAATAATCAAGCTGCATTTAATTTTAAAAATAGAGGTGTTTTTATTAGCTATGTGCCTGGTTCACATAAAGTAATACATCCTCGTTTTAACTTTTCAGCGGGAAGTAGTTTAGCCACTACGGTAGATAAAATAAAAGAACGCGGCATAAATTTTTCTCCATCTATAGGAATAGAGGCCAATATACTCTCGTGGTTAAAAGTAGGTGCCGAAGGAGGCTATCGTATTCATAGCGATTTCAGAACCCCAGCCTTACTTCAAAACTCCTTATCCGGTTCTTTTTTCCAAATACAAGTAAGATATGGTGCCACCTGGAATAAGTTTAATAACCGTAATCGTTGGGATTAAAATCTATTTGAATGATCATTATATCAAATGAAAAGTAATAGATAGTCACTTTTCATTTGATAAAATGAAATTACTTTCCTGTAAAGTGTTTAAGCATAATAATTTCCTGCGCTATGAGTTTTCTAGTAAAGCCCCTTGGTAAATCCTTTTTAGTTAATCCCCCTAAATAAGTTCTGTCCAGTTTTACCACTTCATAACCAAGGTGTTCAAACAATCTTCTAATGATTCTATTCCGGCCAACGTGAATGGCGATACTAACTTCTTTAAATGACCCTTCAGTTATAAAATGCAATGCGTCAACGGGAACAGGCCCATCTTCAAGAACCACTCCTTTTTGTATTTTTTCCACATCTGATCCTGAAAGAGATTTATCCAGCGTAACTTGATAAACTTTTTTCATTTTATACCCCGGATGAGTCATTTTCAATGCCAAATCCCCATCATTGGTTAACAAAAGCAGGCCCGTCGTCTCTCTGTCTAAACGCCCGACAGGAAATACCCTGGTTTTACCTTTATCGGGAAGAATATCCAGTACCGTTTTTCGTCCTTTTTCATCTTGCGCTGTAGTAATAACCCCTTTCGGCTTATTCATTAGATAATATACTCTTTCTTCCTGGGGAAAAACCGATTTACCCTTAAAACAAACCTTGTCTTTGGCTTTAATAAGTAAAAAAGGTTCAATGACTTTCTGATCATTAACGGTTACAAAGCCTTCTTTTACATAATCGGCTGCCTGCCTGCGGGAACAAATTCCACAATGGGCAATAAATTTATTCAGGCGCATTCCATCGCCTTCTAACTCTGTATTGCGATTATTATTCATCAACTCCTCCTTGTCCGGTTCAGCCTTTCGTCTGGGAGCTGCATCAAATTGTTTTTTAGGATTAGTAGGCCTACCGTACGGCGGCTTGTTCGGCCTAAGCTTAGGTCGTGGTTTACTATCATCAGAATACGCCATATCTATGTATTTGTTTGAATTTTATAATGAATTAGAAGGGAATATCCTCGTCTTCATTCATTTTTGAGGGACGGGTAATAATTTGGGAGAAAGGATTATCAAAGACATCGTTTGGAAGACTGCCCATATCAAAATTTTCTAAATTTGAGAATCTTGCAAATTGCTCTGTAAACTTAAGTCTGACCGTATCTGTAGCCCCATTTCTATGCTTAGCAATGATCACTTCTGCGACACCTTTTAAGGGCATTCCATTTTCATCTTCCGTAATTTGGTAATATTCAGGCCTATATATAAAACCCACAATATCAGCATCTTGTTCAATCGAACCAGATTCTCTTAAATCTGAAAGCTGAGGTCTTTTAGGCCCACCTCTGGATTCTACTGCACGACTAAGCTGAGAGAGCGCGATGACGGGAACCTGAAGTTCTTTTGCAAGACCTTTCAGGGACCTGGAAATAGCACTTACCTCTTGTTCACGATTACCCATTCTATTATTTTCACTACTACCCTTCATAAGTTGCAAATAATCAATCACAATCAGCTGAATATCGTATTGTAATTTCATGCGTCGACATTTAGCGCGCAGTTCAAAAATATCAATACCAGGGGTATCATCAAAATATATGGGTGCATCCCCTATTCTTTCTATGGCACCATGTAAATGCTTCCACTCATCTTCCGACAATTTTCCCGTTCTCATTTTAGTCAAAGGGATTTCAGCATCCATGGAAATCAATCGTTGTGCTAATTGAACAGCGGACATTTCCAGGGAAAAAAAAGCGACACCCTTTTTAAAATCTACGGCAGCATTCTTTGCTACAGAAAGTACAAAAGACGTTTTACCCATACCTGGCCTTGCTGCTAAGATAATCAAATCAGATGATTGCCAGCCATTTGTAAGTCTGTCCAACGCACTAAATCCGGAGGGAATACCACTTAAACCTTCCTCTACGTCCTTTAAGTCTTCAATTTGCTTCAACGCCTTAGCCGCAAGAGAGCTCATTGACTCAATGGAGCGGCTCATGTTTTTTTCAGCGATATCAAATAATCCCTTTTCAGCAGAGTCTAATAATTCAAATACGTCCGTGCTATCTTCGTAAGCATCTTTTATAATGTCATTGGAAACCCTGATAAGTTCTCTTTGAATAAATTTTTGTGCTACTATTCTTGCGTGGAACTCTAAATTGGCCGATGAAGCTACCTTGTTCGTCAATTCAACCAGATAATATGCGCCACCAATTTTCTCCAGTTCTCCAGATTTTTTTAACTCCTCTGAAACGGTAAGCATATCAATGGGCTGCGATTTTTCAAAAAGCCGCAACATAGCTTTGAAAATAAGTTGATGGGCGTCGAGATAAAAAGAATCAGAGACAAGAATATCTAAAACAACATTGATAGCTTCCCTTTCTAATAGAATGGCTCCTAAACTAGCCTCTTCTAAAGGTAAGGCCTGCGGTGGTTTTCTTCCATAAACGAATGTAGATATCTCCTCGCTCCTTTTTTTAGAAGAGGATTTACCTACATTCGTCAATGCTAACTTAGGGGCAAAGCCCTTATCTTCTGCCATAATGATATACCGATTTTTACAAAGGTATATTTATTTCCTCATCATTTACAATCCACCTCTCTGTATGCATTAATTAATGCTAATTCACCTTCTTTTCCAGGCTTAGCATTTCCATGCTCCATACCCATCACGCCACGGAATCCTTTCTTATGGTGTAAATGATTAAATATATGCTTGTAGTTTATTTCTCCTGTGGTAGGTTCTTTTCTTCCTGGATTATCCCCGATCTGAATATAGGCAATCTCTTCCCAACATAAATCGATGGTATTAATCAGATTACCCTCATTTCTTTGCATGTGATAAATATCATATAAGATTTTACAAGCAGGACTATTCACCGCTTTACAAATTTCAAAGGTCTGTGGAGCTGTTCTAAGGAATAAATCAGGATTATCACTTAATGGCTCAAGCACCATCACCAGATTGTGAGGAGCTAAGATATCAGCACCAGCTCTTAACGCATCAATAACATGCGCCGTCTGAAGACCAATCGGTAATTTACGCTCGTAAAAACCAGGTACAACCGTCAGCCATTTGGCATTAACACGTTTCGCAATATCCACCGCCTTTTTACAGGTATCGACAAATAATTGTTTGAACTCAGGTTTTCCGGTAGCTAAGGAAATTTTCCAATTATCCCCTCCGTCGATAACAAAAACACCCATGTGCATGCCCAATCTACTCATAGCCGCAGCTATTCTCTCCTGTTCCTCAACAGATCGTTTCATCATGCCATTGTCTTCCAGAGACCTGAATCCCTGATCAGCCATAAATTCAAGCTGAGAAACTACATCCTTTCCGGCATGATTTTCAAACATCCCAAAGTGTGGGGCGAAATCGCAAACAAAGGTAGGTTGTTTCAAGGTAGCCGACGGGAATCCCTTTCCAAAAACAGCGTTAGAGCCTACTCCTAATGCCGTTCCCAATATCGCAGCATTGCGTATAAAACTTCTTCTTTCCATGATTATTTCTTTCAATGATTTAATTACTACAATATAAGAAAAAAATATTTATTTAAATAAAAAACACTCAAGACGATTAATCTTGAGTGCTAAAATTACTCCCAGTTATAAAATTCTTTCTCAATTATATTTAAAAAATTCAGATTTATCCTTTGCAAAAATAATATTAATAAAAAATATTACAAACTATTTTTTCGATTTTTTATATATCAATAAGTTACGTTCGAAATAAATTAAGAAAGGGATGGGTTCTGCTATTAAAAGCGGTTAAAGGCTATCCATTCAAGGATAACCAATGAAGCTCTTTTTCTTCAATCAGCTGAGAAATATCATTTAATTCCTTTGATAATTGTTGAATTTTATCGGGGGTCAGGAGTGGATCATCAAAAGCGTTCGTTACTTGTTTCTTTTTCTCTTCCAGTTTTGAAATTTCCTTTTCGACTTTATTAATTTCTTTACGTTGTTCAAAAGTTATCAAAGAAGGTTTTTGAACCACTTCCTTAGACTGTTGGGCAACCACTTTCTCTTCTCTTTTTAATGCCTGTAATTTTTCTTTTGCCAACTGCCGGTATTCAGAATAATCTCCATTGAAGTCAATACATTTTCCATCTCCTTCCAGGACAAACAAATGCTCTACAATTTTATCCATAAAGTACCTGTCATGACTAACCATGATGACACAACCGGGAAATTCCATCAAGAAATCTTCGAGAACATTTAGGGTAAGAATATCCAGATCATTCGTAGGTTCATCCAGAATTAAAAAATTAGGATTTTTCATTATGATAGAAAGAAGGTACAGTCGTCTTTTTTCCCCTCCGCTCAACTGGCTGACATAAACCTGTTGTTGTTTTCGAGAAAACAAAAAGCGTTCTAATAATTGCGTAGCGGATAATTTGAGTCCTTTTTCCAAGGGAATATATTCTGCGATGTCCTGAATAACATCAATCACCCTTTTATCTTCAACCCATTGCATACCATCCTGGGTATAATAGCCAAAAACGGTGTTTTCGCCTAAGATTACTTTACCTGAATCGGGGCGAATATTTGAGGTTAAAAGATTTATAAAGGTAGTTTTACCTACCCCGTTAGGGCCTACGATACCCACGCGTTCCATGGGTTTAAATTTATAGGAAAATCCATCGAGGATAATTTTTTTATCAAATGCCTTACTTACATTGTGTAGTTCGAGCACTTTTTTACCCATTCTTTGACCTTTAATATCAATTTGCATTTCGGTTTCCACACGATTTTTACCTACCTTATCTTTCAGGTCAAAAAATGCATCTACTCTCGATTTAGCTTTAGTTGTTCTGGCCTGTGGGCTTCTATTCACCCAGGCTAATTCACGCTGCAGTAATTTTTTATTTTTTTCCCACTCGGCTCCTTCTGTTTCAATGCGCAGCGCCTTTTTTTCTAAATAATCGGCATAATTACCACTATATTTATATAGTTTACCTAAATCCAGTTCAATAATTTGATTACAAACGCGTTCCAAAAAATACCGGTCGTGGGTCACCATTAAAAGAGTGATGTTCCCTTTTTTGAGGTAATCCTCCAGCCATTCCACCATTTCAAGATCCAGATGATTGGTAGGTTCATCTAAAATAATAAATTCAGGTTCACTTAAAAGAATGCGGGCCAGGGCCACTCTTTTCTTTTGCCCACCTGAAAGTAGGGAGACTGGTTTTTCAAAATCAGTTAGATTTAGCCTGAAGAGAATTTCCTGCACTTTGGCCTCCATGTCCCATGCCTTCAAGGCATCTAAATCTTGCAATGCTATTTGTAAAGCTTCCTCGTCATTTGGATGAAGCATAGCTAACCTATACTTTCGTACGGCACTCAACTGTGGGTCAGCGCTATCTAATGTAGCCTCTAATAAGTTATGTCCGACAGAAAAATCAGGTTCTTGCTCTAAAAATGCGGAGCGAATACTTTTATTCATCCAAACCTTAGCATTTTCTCCTTCTACTCCTTCCATTCCTCCAACAACCCTCAACAAAGTGGATTTACCAGAACCATTTTTGGCTATTAGGGCAATTTTCTGGCCTTTCGTTACTTGCAAAGAAAGGTTATCAAACAATACTTTTTCACCGTATGTTTTAGTAATATTTTCAAGAGAAAGGTAGTTCACGTGTATTTTATTTTTTCAAACGGATATAATCATTCAGGATTAAAAGTGATTCCTTCAAATAGATATCCTTCCCAACAGATTCTTTAAACGCTATATTTCGAGTAATTTTAGCGGAGTCAGCATTAATTTCAGCCAGATCAGTGGCCAAATTTTCAACGCTCTTTATTTGGTAATTTTTAAAGGCATCTCTAAATTCCTGCGCTTCTTTTTCCTGATTTTTAAGCAACTGCTTATAGGCATTTAAACTTAACGGCATAATGGATTGATCCCTTTGTTTTTTTATGCGAAGGGCATTTTTAAGAACCATCTGGAAGGAAGGATCTGATTTTACGCGATCTTCACTCTTTTTTCTTAGTAAATCAAGAGATGGTAGCCTTGACTTTTGGGGTTCGTACCCAACAGGGGCAATTTCTGTCCACTCCATGGCATAATCTTCTTCTCTTTCACCTATTTCCAGATAATGATACTGATCAGGTAAAATAATATCAGGTGTTACCCCCTTCAACTGAGTAGAGCCACCATTAATTCTATAAAACTTTTGCGTCGTTATTTTTACTTCTCCCAGAGGTTTAAATTCTTCGTAACCTCTAAGCCCCATATCCAGGTCAAAGAAACGTTGAACTGTCCCTTTACCGTAGGTTGATTTTGTTCCGACAATGATGGCTCTGCCATAATCTTGCAAAGCTGCGGCAATGATTTCGGAAGCAGATGCACTCATATTATTAACCATAACAATCAGTGCTCCATCATACTGCGTTCTTGAATCAGGATCGCGTAAAACGTCTGCTTTACTTTCTTTTGATTTCACTTGAACGACAGGACCTGAAGGGATAAAAAATCCGGTCATTTTGACTACATCACTTAATGAACCACCTCCATTATTTCTTAGATCCAGAATGATACCACCTACATTTTCAGCTTTCAATTTTTCAATTTCCTTTTCTACATCCGGCGCACAAAAACGACCTTTTGGGTCTTCGAAATCGGCATAAAACCTGGGTAAATAAATATACCCGTATTTATCGTTTGGGAATTGGTCATTTTTCAAAAGAAGCGATTTAGCAAAACCTTCTTCCAATTCAATGATATCCCTTGTTATTTCGATTTCCTTAATGGTACCGTCAACCTTTTTAACCAATAAACGAACTTTTGTTCCTTTTTTTCCTCTTATTTGCTGAACAACATCATTGATAACCATTCCTGAAATATCTTTGAAATCGGCACCTTCCTGCGCTACTTTTAGAATGATATCATTTTCAAATATCTCCTTTGTTTTCCAGGCCGGACCGCCCACAACGACGGTAGCCACCTTTGTATAATCACCAACGGTTTGTAGGGTTGCTCCGATCCCCTCTAACTTCCCTGTAAATCTGATGTCGAAATTTTGCTTTTCAATAGGCTCGAAATAATCGGAATGAGGATCATACAAGTGCGTCAAACTATTTATGTAGATACTTAATCTATCAGACCTTTTAGTTTTAAAGAGTCTTTCGTACCATTCGTCATATAATTTCAGCACAGCTTCCCTGGCTTCCTTTTCCAGTTCGTCGGAACTTTTTGCCTTTATTTCCGCACTCCCCTTGCCCTGTAATTCCAATTTTTCATTTACCCTGGACACTATTTCGTAAACGAGTAGTTTCCGCCACACCTCTTTTAATTCCGTGTCATTTGCAGGGAAAGGTCTTTTTTCACTATCTGTTTCGAAAGTACCATCTCCATTTAAATTAAATGGTTTCGAGAGTAATTCTCTATAAATAAGCTGTGTTTTACGCAGGGATTTATCTAACAAATCGATAGATAGATCAAAAAAGGTGAAAGTACCTTCGACAGCTTGATTATCCAGATTTAACCGGTGCTTTTCCAATAACGCAAGATCTTCCCTGGTTAAAAACCGCTTTCCACCGTCAATACTTTCTATATAATAGTTAAATAATTGCTCTGATAATTTGTCGTCCAAAGATTTTGGCCGGAAATGTAATTGTTCAACATAATTGAGCACCGTTTTCACCAACACCGCTTCTTTTCCTTCATTTTGCGATGGTTTCGGTAAAAAAGAGGCGATTAACAAAATGCCAGCAAATAGCGAAACAATAATAAGACCTTTCTTTTTCATTCAATATTATTTACTTAAACGTGCGAATATAGCTTTTTAAAGCCGCTTTTTATGAAAGAATGCTTTTAGTAAACGGTTTTTTTTGTAGCTTGTTTCAATATATGACTTTATCTTGAAAAAACATTTGCCGTGGCTAGAATATCTCTTATAATATTGCTTTTTATGATTACAGATGCAACTGCTCAAAGTACTTTCGTCCCTAATTATGATGAAAATAAGGTTGTTAATTATTCATTACCTGGTTTAGGCGATATCATTGGCGAAAAAATTAACAACGTATCTCAGTGGGAAAAAGCAAAAGGTAAATGGCTGCAAATTTATGCTTCAGAAATGTATGGTACCTTTCCATCAAAAAAAATAAGCGTTACTTCTAAACTACTGGTTCAAAAACCAATACTAAACGGTAAAGCGGAAATGAACGTATGGGAAGTTTCTCTGGCTGGAAAAGTAAAAATTCATCTCATTGGTTTTATTCCATTGGGTGCGCCAGTCAAGGCTTCCTTATTAGGCCTTAATTTTTGCGGAATTAACACCGTTTTTATGGATGCTGAAATCCCTGTTTCCTCAAAATATGTAATTTGTAATGAAACCCCATTTTTCAATAATCATATTGCCACGGACAAAGCAGTTGGAACACAAAAAGATACCTGGCAAATAGAAAAAGTGATAAATGCTGGCTATGCTTCCTTTTCCGTAGCATGTGCCGATTTTGAAGAGGATTTTCCAGATGGCTATAAAAAAGGGGTGCGAACTATACTTGCCAATGATTTAAATATTAACCCCAAAGATTGGTCTGCTATGAGTGCCTGGGCCTGGGGATTAAGTAAAATGTTAGATGTAATAAAAACCTTACCAGAGCTCAAGAATGCAAAAATGATTCTTCACGGCCATTCCCGAATGGGTAAAGCAAGTCTTTGGGCTGCTGCCAATGATACTCGTTTCGACGCAGTTATAGCTATACAGTCCGGTGAAGGTGGAGCAGCGCTGCTTAGAAGGAATTTCGGAGAAGGGATTGAACCTATAACCACTCGATTTCCTCATTGGTTTTTACCTGATTTTGCAAAATATGCGGGCAATGAATCTACCTTACCGTTTGACCAGCATATTTTACTGAGCCTAATTGCCCCAAGACCTCTCTTCGTGAGCAGTGCACTGGATGATAAATGGGCTGACCCAAAAGGAGAATTCCTTTCAGCAAAAGAAGCTGGTTTTGCTTACCAGCTTTACGAAAAAAAAGGTATTTCTGAGGTAAATATGCCTGATACAGAAGTACTTGTTGGTGAAAATGTAAACTACTATATCAGAAAAGGAAAACATGAAGTGAACGCTTTAGACTGGGATTATTTTTTAAGATTTATTCCTAAAGTGGTTTCTGGAGATTTCTGAATTCATTTATGAAAATGCGTCAGTAATTGTTCTTTATAACTGGGCCCGACCGGAATTTTTTCTTTCCCAACCTGAAGGGTATTGCCATCTAAAAAATCAATTTTATTGATGGCGACGATGTAAGATTTATGAACGCGTATAAATTGTGAGGAGGGCAATTCCAGTTCAAGCGTTTTTAAAGCACCCAATGATAAAATACGACTTCCATTTAAATGAAAAGATACGTATTCACTTAAGCTTTGTATGTATAAAATTTCCGATAACTTTAATCTGTGTATTCGATGTTCCGATTTTACTAATATAATTTCCTTATCCTGGCCTTCGTGTTCAACATTTACCATTTCTGTCTTAAACCGGTGACGTTCCAATGCTTTATTTACCGCCAGCGTAAACCGGTCAAAACGAATAGGTTTTAACAAGTAATCAACTACATCGAGGGCGTAACCTTCTAAAGCGTGCTCAGGGTAAGCAGTAGTTAAAATAATCAGGGGCTTATAGGTTAATGATTTTATAAACTGCAATCCGCTCATTTCGGGCATCTGAATATCTAAAAAAATCAAATCTATTTCTTTCGTTTGCATTATTTGCATAGCCTCCAGAGGGTTTCTGCATTGGGCAACTATGGTAAAACCTAATCGTTGAACATAGTTTTCAATAAGCATTCGCCCCAACTCCTCATCATCGACAATAAGACATCGCAAATTCATCATTTTACAATTTTTCAATGATTAAATCTACTGAAAAAATATGGTCTCGTTCTTCAATGTTTAGTTGAAACTGGTCTGGATAGATTAATTCCAGTTGTCGCCTTACATTAACTAAGCCAATACCCCCTGTATCGTCTGTTGTATGGGATTTATCGGGCAGACTATTTTGGACATTCAAATGCAGGGATTCCCCCAAAAGCTGCAGCTTTATGTTAATCCATCCATTGGCTTTGTCCTCAAATTTACTATGTTTAAAAGCATTTTCCACTAATGGGATGAGAAGCATAGGCGCAATTTCAAGATGATCAGGAATTTCACCACAATCAAAATTTACATTTAATCCCCGGCTGTCTTTTAATAAATTGAGTGATATGAAATGCCTGATATAACCTATTTCTTTTTCCAGCCTTACCTTAGGCGCATTGCATTCGTACAACATGTATCGCAACATATCGGAAAGAACAAGAAGATAATCAGGTGCTTTATCCGATTTTATTAAGAAGAAATGCCATAAATAAAGGAAAACTTCGACCCAGAAAATACCACGATTTGGTTAAGGTACTTATTTTTCTAGTTCCACGGTATCGACCTCTTGGATAAAAATATTCCACCAGTTCCTGAACGCCATAGCTGATGGCCAGAATTAGCAATAAGCCAATAAATAAGTATAAAAAATGCTTTTTCTTAAGATAAAGCTTTGGAAATAGAAACAAGGTATTTAAATATACTAAGGTCATTTGCCCTAATACTATAGTACCTGATTTTGGAATCGTTTCCAAAATATTCTCACCCCCACCAATCAAAAAAGTTTGTGTAAGAAGTATTCCTAACCAAAGCAACCCTTGAAACAATAATATTTGGAAACGAGGCATATTTTATAATTTTATATTCTACAATATTACTACATGTCTATGCTATTTTGTTATTTATTCAACAAAAGCCTATTTATTATCAGTAAAACATTAAAAAGAATCATTTGTATTGATTGATAAAATACGGGTGTTCGTTGAAAATATTTTTTAACCCTGGATTTACACCTTTTATTTGTGGCATAAATAAATTTATAATGATTAAGTACAATTTTCTATTCTTCTTTTCTTTTTGTTTGACTGCCCTTGTGGCTCAAAATACTTCCATTACGGGTACAGTAATCTCCAACGGAGACGGCTCAACCCTTCCCGGAGCGCATGTTATATTAGTTCCTGTAGCGGGCGGAGCGGAACTTGACAATCTTACCGATGACAAAGGGAAATTTGTGGTGAATAATATCAAACCGGGCGAATATCTACTCACAATAAGTTATTTAGGCTTTACTGATTATAAAAAGCAGCTTCAAATCACAAGACGCGGGCTCGAGATGGGTGACATTAAATTGGTAGAATCTGCTTACGAACTTGTTCAGGTTCAAGTAGTTGGACAGGCAGCTCAGGCTACAAGTAAAGACGACACACTCCAATTCAATGCCAGCTCGTTTAAAACCAATCCTGACGCATCTGCGGAAGAGTTGACACGAAAGGTTCCTGGTATTGTTATAGAAAATGGTAAAATTCAAGCACAGGGTGAAGATGTAAAAGAGATTTTAGTAGACGGAAAGCCATTTTTTGGAAATGACCCCGCTGCTGCACTAAAAAATCTTCCCGCTGAAGTGATTGATAAAATTCAAATCTTTGACAGACAAAGTGATCAAGATGCATTCTCTGGTTTTAATAGTGGTCAGACCACAAAATCGATAAACATTATCACTCGTCAGGATAAAAGAAATGGTGCTTTCGGTCGTTTATTTGGCGGGTACGGAACCGATGAAAGATACCAGGCCGGAGGAGCTGTTAATAGGTTTAAAGATGACGTTAGATTTACTATTCTTGGACAATTTAACAATATTAACGAACAGAATTTTTCAAGCGAAGATCTTTCTGGTGTAAGCCAAGGTGGAGGTCGTGGTTCCGGAGGCGGCAGTTGGGGCGGCGGTGGCAGCTGGGGTGGCGGTAATAACGATTTCGTCGTAGATCAGAAACAGGGAATTGCAAGAACCAATGCTTTTGGTATGAATTATTCCGATACATGGGGTAAAAAATTGAAAATTTCAGGAAGCTATTTCTTTAACCAAGGCAATATTGTTTCTGAACAAAACCTTAACAGAGAACTCATTAATAATCGAAGTGATTTTTCTCAGTTCTATGAAGAACACAATGAAGCTACCTCAGGCAATTTAAATCATAGAATGAATATGCGCATAGAATATGAATTAAATAAAAATAATTCATTAATTATTCAGCCTCGTATGTCTATGCAAGACGCAGATGGAATGCAATTTATTACGGCCGAAAATAATACTCAGTTATTAAAACTTAACGATAGTAAAACAGATTTTTCTACCCTTCTTGGAGCTTTAAATTTCTCCAATCAGGTTCTATGGAGACATAAGTTTAAAAAAGCCGGACGAACTTTTTCTGCAGAAGTAAATAATTCCATTAGAAACCAGGACGGTGAGAGTAGCTTATACGCACTAAATAATAGTTTTGGCACTTTACTTCGGGCCGATACTATAGACCAGGAAAACAGACTGTTAGCTAAAGGTTCTACCACTAGCGCCAATATTAACTTTAATGAGCCTATCAGCAAAAAGTCAGGATTACAATTATCCTACAATGTGTCAAGACAGATTGATGATTCTGACAAAAAGAATTTCAACCTTGATCCATTGACCAATACCTACGCTGAACTCAATGGGGCATTATCTAACGTTCTTGGCAGTGAATTTCTAACCCAAAGAGCTGGTTTAGGTATCCGCGGCGGTAATGAGAAAATGCAATTTAATCTGAATACCAACGCGCAGTGGGTAAACCAGGATGCCTCTCAGACGTATCCATTACAAGCGAATATTGAAAGAAATTATTTCAATGTTCTACCTTTTGCCTATCTAAAATATGATTTTTCAAAGCAGAAAAGTATTCGATTTTTTGGACGTGCCTATACTAACGCCCCTTCAATAAGTCAATTACAAGAAGTGGTAGATAATAGCTCCCCTTTAAGATTAAGGACGGGAAATCCGGAACTTTTACAAAGTCTTGGATATAATATGAGTCTTAGGTACTCTGCAACAAATCCTGCCAAATCCACTGTTTTATATTCTTATATCAGCGGAACCATCAATCGCAATCAAATCACAAATAGCACCATTATTGCCACAGAAGATAGCTATTTGAATGGTGGTGTTTTGTTTCCCAGGGGCGGACAATTAGTCGTTCCAGTAAATTTAAATGGCAATTGGAACCTAAGAGCGTTCACAACCTATGGCTTTCCTTTGAAAATGATTAAATCCAATGCCAATCTTAGTTTAAATGCAAGCTATCAGGAACAACCTGGCATGGTAAATAAACAAATCAATACCTCTGAAACAACCACTTTGGGCTTTGGATTGTCTGTGACTTCAAATATTTCTGAAAAGATTGATTTTACGCTATCGTCCAGAACCAATTGGAATCAGGCCATTAGTTCGTTGAATAGCTCATTAAATAGTATTTTCCTAAATCAACAGTTTGAAGGCAGGTTAAACTTGATTTTACCAGGTGACTGGACCTTTAGAAGCTCCATTATTAATCAGTCATTTAGTGGACTGGGAGATGGTTTCAATCAAAACTACTGGTTATGGAACGGAAGTATAGGAAAGAAATTCCTAAAAGATAACAAGGGAGAATTATCATTGGTTGTATTTGATTTGCTTAAACAAAATGTAAGCATACAAAGAAATGTGACTGAACTATACATTGAAGATGCGCAAACGATTGTGTTACAACAATACTTTATGCTACGATTCAACTATCGTTTAAGTGCCATGGCACCTGCTACAAACAACCAGCAAAACAACGATATGAGACCTCCGGGAATGCCTTGGAGCAGAGGCAACTAAAAAATAGTGTTTTATTATAATTGTACCATAGTTGATTAAAAAAGCCCGGAATTTATCCGGGCTTTTATTTTATCCTTTAACACCAATCCAACTAAATTCGTAGGGCAGATTAGGTACTTTGATTCTTTCTGCAATTCGCTGCAATCTCGCGGGCAAAGCCATTACATAATCTCTGGCTTTCTCTCCCTGAGCATTTAAATTGGTTACATTTCCAATTTTCCATTCCTCAAGTAAGCCTTCCATAATATCAATATAGTCTTGCGTTGTATAAACACCGATTCTTTGTGCGGCATCTGAAAAATGACTAAAAGTTTCCCCCATTTTAATCCCTGTTTCTCTTAAAAAGAGAGCGGGCATAACAATTTTTTTCCTCATCATATCTTCCAGGGCCACCATCATTTCAGAAGGATCCACCTCTAAAATTCTGGCAACGAATGATTTGTAAGCTCTTGCGTGTCTTAATTCATCTGCTGCAATAACGCCACACATTTTTGAGAGTAACTTATTTCCATATTCCTTTGCCAGCGTAGCCGTTCTTCTATGAGAAACATTGGTTGCCAGTTCTTGAAATGAGGTATAGATAAAATTGCGATACGGATCTGAACCCGTTCCAATATCAAAGCCATCGTGAATCAAATATTGAGTAGAAACCTCCATTGCCCTCATATTAATCCGTCCAGATAAATATAAATATTTATTTAGCAAATCACCATGTCTGTTTTCTTCAGCCGTCCATGCCCTAATCCAGCGACTCCATCCTTCATTTTTCTCCTGATTTACACCATCAACACTCATCAACCATGATTCGTAGGTTGGGAGAGCCTCCTCCGTAATACAATCACCTATCAATACCACTAAATAATCATAAGGTAACTCTTTAGCCGTTTCCCTTAAATTTTTTACATCATCAAAAAAGTTTTCACTACTGGAATCTGGCAAAAAATCCGTAGGTTGCCAAATTTTATCAACAGGCGTAAGGTATGAATCAATGATATCATCCATGTTCTTAGCCAGGAATTGCATCACTTCGATGCGATTAGGAGATAGTTGCATGAAATATGTTATTGGTGTTTTTGGAATTTTGATTTGTACAAATGTACAACTTTTATAAGTAATTAATAATTTCGCACCGTTTATACTTTAAATATAGTATTGAAAATGAGAAAATTTATCGATTTTATTCTTAGCGCCCTTTGTATGGGTTCTTTTTTTCTTCTTCTGGTTATTTTTCAACCTATCCAATGGATTGCTTATCAGACCATTGGAGAAAAAGCACAAAGAAGGGTTGTTGAAATATTAAATTTTTTCCTTGTTGGGACCCTTCTGTATATTTTTTCTAAAATATCGTTTACTTTCGTTGAAAGACCACCTTTGGACAGGCGTATTATTTTTATTGCCAATCATCAAAGTATGCATGACATACCAGCATTGATTTGGTTTCTCAGAAAATACAAACCTGTATTTGTTTCCAAAATCTCTTTAGGAAAAGGAATTCCCAGTATTTCATACAATTTGCAAAAAAGTGGCGCGGCACTTATTGACAGAAAAGACGGTAAACAGGCCATAAAAGAAATTATAAGAATGGCGGCGCAGGTGGTCGAAAATAATCAATCTACTCTTATTTTTCCAGAAGGAACCAGAGCTACAACAGAACAATTATTACCTTTTATGACGGGCGGTGTTGCTGCGCTGGTAAAGAAAATACCCAACGCGTGGATTGTACCCATAGCCATAAGTGGCAATGCGACCATGAACCCCAAGGGCCTTTTCCCTTTAAAATCAGGCCAAAATTTAAGCTGGACTGTATTACCAGGTTTTTCTACCGATCAACTTAATGCAACGGATATTTGTCAAAAAGTAGAATCTCAAATAAATAACTACAGGCAATTACTTAATCAAAAATAACCTACTTTTAAATTGCACTTTATTATATTAATTCGTATATTTGAATCTCTAAAACTAAAATAATGAATCTTCATCTTTTTATTTTCGGTCAAGGTCCTTGGGAGGTTGTTCTCATTTTTGGTGCCGTACTTTTGCTTTTCGGTGGCAAGAAAATTCCTGAGTTGATGCGTGGCATTGGAAAAGGTATCCGCGAATTTAATTCCGCTCGTTCTACTTTGGAAACTGAACTGAAAGAAGGTACCAAAGAAGCTGAACGTGCACGTTTGGAAGAACAGAAATAAATTGTTGTTAAAATAAATAACCGCGGGTTATTGTTTTTATACCTATAATATACACAATATGTGATTTCATATATTGTGTATATTTTTTTTGTGCTATGACAAAGTAAGTTATACCCGGCGCTATAAATCTAAGAAAGTTATATAAAACTATGCTTTAGTGTATAATTTTGGTTAATCCTGAACTTGCTTCTTTACTTTGATAGTACGACCAGGACGGAGTATGAAGTTTCTGTCTAACTCATTCCACAATAACAAATCGGAGAAAGTTACTCCTTCAATTTTCATGGCAATTTCAAACAGTGATTCTGGTTTTTGAACCTTATAAAGAATAAACTCCTCTTTCCTGATATTCGCTATCTCTCTTGAAAACCTGTAGGTGAGATTTGACTCTCCCAATTGGTTAGGAACATCTATGTTTGATAGTTGATTTACATTGGGTCCACCTTCCCTATCCTGATGAATTACAATATCATCCGTATGATAAACCACTATGGGTTGGCAATAATCAAGGGTCGTATTTTTTATTTTATTCCATGCCTTTAATTGAGCAATCCCGCATTTAAATAGTTCAGATAAGTCTTGCAAACTTTCCCCATGGTGAGTATAATAAATCGTTTTATTATACGGTGCGTTCATAGCCTCTTTGGGAATCTCAATATGAATAGGATTGGAGGATATAGAAGCAAACTTATCCGCATCCGGCCATTGGGAATTCAACCATTTATTTACTAAAGCCCCTACTCTTCTTGGAAGAACGAGGTCAAAACCCTTTTCAGAAGCGGGAATAACACTTTTCCTAAAGGAAGGATTGAGTAATTCTATTGTTTCCAGAGAGAGTCCGGTCAGTTTTGCAATCGTTTCGAAACTTATACCACTATAAATTTTAAATGACTGGGTTAACTGTAAGTCCAATGGAGGCAACTCAGGGTCAAGGCCATGCGCTTCGGCAAATGTAGACAGGTAGTTAGCCGCAATATACCCTGGGACATAATTGGCCGTTTCTTTAGGTAAATAATTTCTAATCTCCCAGTAATCAGTACTTCTTCCTCTCTTTACAGCTCTAATCACTCTGCCACTACCACTGTTATAGGCCGCTATTGCCAATTCCCATGAACCAAACTGGGCATATAAATCTTTCAAGTATTTAACAGCTGCCTTAGTTGAAGCTCTGGGATCACACCTTTCATCTACTTGACTGTCAACTCGTAACCCATAAAATCTGCCTGTTGGCGCCATGAATTGCCAAAGACCTACGGCACCTGCATGAGAAAGTGCCCGCGGCTCAAGGGCTGATTCTACCACGGCGAGATATTTTAAATCTTTTGGCAAGCCAGCTTCCTCGAGATAATCTTCGAACATTGGAAAGTACAATAGCTGTTTTCCCAGCATTCTTTCCGCACCACGTCTGCCTCTAACGGTGTAAGTCTTCAAATAACTCTTAACAGCCACATCGTATCTTGCCTTAATCGACCCATCATTCATAGTTGCTAAACGAGCTATTATTCCCTCTTCATCATAAGGAAACGGATCAGCTTCCGGTGTGAAGGAAGCCAAACTAAGGACCATTAGAACAGCAAATCCTATTATTTTGATTCGCATCATTTTAAATCTATATTCAAAAGCCCTCAAAATACAAAAAAAATATGGTTTTATATAGATATAAGACCTAAATAATGAGCCTTACTCCTAATACACCTGAAAATTTATGTAGAGAATTATTTATATTCGCAAAAATTTAAGAGATGGAACTAAATAAAAATACTTTTGTAGCCATTCTAGCCGGAGGAATTGGCAGCAGATTTTGGCCTGCGAGCAGAGAAGATCGTCCCAAACAATTTCTTGACATAACGAATTGTGGTAAATCATTACTTCAATTAACTTTCGACCGGTTCAAACACATTTGTCCCGAAAATCAAATTTATATCGTAACAAACGAGCAATATGTTTCCTTAGTTCAGGAACAATTGCCTCAGGTTCACGCAGATCAAATCATTGGAGAACCTGGAAGGAATAATACCGCACCTTGTGTTGCTTATACCGCATTTAAAATACATGCTCAGAATGAACAGGCAAATTTGATTGTTGCTCCTTCTGATCATCTCATTATGCAGGAATTTGCCTTCATCAAAACCATAGAGGAAGCATTGTCTTTTAGTGCATCCAATGACGCCCTGGTGACATTAGGCATTCAACCTGTCCGGCCAGATACAGGTTATGGCTACATACAAAAAATGCAAACACCCATAGATGGTAATGTTTATAAAGTCTTAAGATTTGCAGAAAAACCACCCTTAAATACAGCAAAAGAATACGTTGAAAGTGGTGATTATCTTTGGAACGCAGGTATATTTATTTGGCGAACCAGCATTTTGTTAAAGGCATTCAAAAATTATGCGCCGGAAATTTATTCTATATTACATGCTGGAGCAGACCTTTATAACACCAGTGCCGAAGATGCTTTCATCAAAAAAGAATATCCAAAAACGCCTTCAATTTCCGTTGATTATGCGATTATGGAAAAAGCGGATAATGTTTTTACACTGCCTGGTGATTGGGGTTGGTCCGATTTGGGTACCTGGGCATCTTTGTATGCTGAATCTCCGAAAAACATTCAGGGGAATGTAAATGCAGATGAAAACTGCTTGCTTTACAATACAACAGGATGTCTTATACGTATTCCCGAAAATAAAAAATTGGTTGTCAAGGATTTAAAGGATTTTATGATCATTGACGAAGGAGATATTCTCCTGATTCATCCTTTAAATAAAGAACAGGAGATAAAATCGATAGCGGAAGATGTTAAAAATCTCTAAGTTTATATTTTTAAAAACTATTATTCTCAATTTTCATTCTATTAAAATTGAAATAATAAATATTTAACCTGATTTTTATTTAAAAAATGTTTAATTTTAGAAAAAGTCACCATCAACAAATATTTAATGACTCCTCTCAATAGTATCGAAAACATGGTTTTTGCAAAAGAAGATCTTTATTTTTCCCTTCAAAAATTCTTTGGCTTCGATCGCTTTAAAGGTAATCAGGAAGAAATTATCCAAAGTGTTCTCTCCGGAAGAGATACTTTCGTAATCCTTCCTACAGGTGGCGGAAAATCACTCTGTTACCAACTCCCCGCTTTAATGCTTGAGGGAACGGCCATTATTATCTCCCCGCTCATTGCATTAATGAAAAATCAGGTTGATTCTATTCGCGGGCACAGTCAGACCGATGAAATTGCTCATTTCCTAAATTCTTCCCTGAGCAAAGTTCAAATGAAACAAGTCAAGCAGGATATCGCCGACGGTAAGACAAAAATGCTTTTCATCGCTCCTGAAACCTTGACTAAAGACGAAAATATAGAGTTCTTTCAGTCTGTAAATGTATCCTTTGTAGCCGTAGATGAGGCACACTGTATATCGGAATGGGGCCATGATTTCAGACCTGAGTACCGTAGAATAAAAGCTATGCTCGATGCTATAAGAAAGGAAGTGCCCTTGGTAGCCCTGACAGCAACAGCCACGCCGAAAGTGCAGTCTGATATTGTGAAAAATCTAGATATGCGCGGTGAAAATATTTTTATCGATTCCTTTAATCGTACGAATCTGTATTACGAGGTAAGGCCTAAACTACAACCGGAACAAACGATAAAGCATATTGTCCAGATTATTAAAGCGCACCCAAATCAGTCAGGTATAGTTTATGTTCAAAGCAGGCGTGCTGCCGAAGAAATAGCAAAAACCTTACTGGTCAATGATGTTAAAGCAGCGCCTTACCATGCTGGCCTCGATCCTAAAGTAAGAAGTAAAACTCAGGACAATTTCCTGATGGAGGATATTGATATCATTGTCGCAACCATTGCCTTTGGTATGGGTATTGACAAACCCGATGTTCGGTTAGTTATCCATTATGATATTCCGAAAAGTATAGAAAATTATTATCAGGAAACAGGTCGTGGTGGACGAGATGGCTTGGAAGGAAAATGTATAGCCTTCTTTTCCTACAGAGATATTTTGCGTCTTGAAAAGTTTTTACGCGATAAACCCGTCGCTGAAAGAGAAATGGGCATGCAACTTATGCAGGAAATAATGGCCTATTCAGAAACGGCTGCCTGCCGCAGAAAATTCTTACTCCATTATTTTGGTGAAGAATTTGATGATACCCATTGCACTAATATGTGCGATAATTGCAAATTCCCCAAGGAGAAAAAGGAGATAAAAGAAGAAATGAAAACGGCTCTATTGTCCGTTTTAGACCTGAAACAGAACTTTGGTATAAAAGTCCTCGTAGAATTTATTCTAGGGGTAGATAATAAAGAAAATAGAGACTTTAATTTCAATAAACTGGAAAGATACGCCGCTGGAAAAAATCAAGAGGCTAATTTTTGGTTTTCTGTTTTCAGACATGCTCTCCTAAACGAATTCCTTTATAAGGATATTGAAAGTTATGGCCTTCTCAAAATGACTGATAAAGGAAAACAGTTTATTCAAGAACCTTTTTCCTTACAAATACCTATTAATCAAGATTTTGTAGCTCTCTCTGCAGAATTTATCGAGGAATCTTCCAAGCATGCAGCCCTTGATACTGTGCTGTTCAGTTTACTTAAGGATCTTAGAAAGAAAGAGGCAAAACGCCTTTCCCTGCCTCCTTTTGTCATTTTTCAAGAGGCGTCTTTAGAGGATATGGCTACCCAATATCCCATTTCCTTAGATGATATGACGCTGATCGCTGGCGTCAGCAGGGGAAAAGCTATTCGTTATGGTAAACCGTTCATTCAACTTATCGGCCAATATGTCGAAGAAAATGAGGTGGAAAGACCCGACGATATTCTAATCCGTCAGGTAGCAAATAAATCAAAAGTAAAAGTGCAGATTATACAGGGAATTGATAGGAAAATGCCGCTTGATGACCTTGCAAAATCTAATCAACTCTCTTTAGATGAGCTTCTTACTGAGATGGAGGCTATAGTGGAATCCGGTACCAAATTAAATATAGATTATTATATTGAAGAGGCTATTGACGAAGGTGCAAGAGATGAAATTTATGATTATTTTATGGAGGCAGAAACAGATTTACTCCAACCAGCCATTAAAGCGCTTCAAGAGGAGGATATCACAGAAGAAGAAATTAGAATTTTTAGAATTAAATTTCTCTCTGATCTGGCAAATTAACAGCTCAATATTATGGATCTGATTATTATAAACGGCCCAAATTTAAATCTTCTCGGTAGAAGAGAACCCTCCGTGTATGGAAGTCAATCTTTCGATGATTTTTTTTCTTCTCTCAAACTAAAGTACCCTTTATTGAACTTGTCTTATTTCCAAAGCAACCATGAAGGTGAAATCATTGACAAATTACATGAAAAAGGGTTTGATTATCATGGAATTATTTTAAATGCAGGTGCTTACACTCATACTTCTATAGCCATAAGAGACGCCATCTCTGCCATCTCTACGCCTGTCATTGAAGTACATATTTCAAATGTGCACGCAAGGGAACCTTTCAGACATCATTCTACCATATCTCCCGTTTCAAAAGGAGTTATTATTGGTCTTGGATTAATGGGTTACTCACTGGCAATTGACTATTTTATTGACAGTTTGAAGACTCAACCTTAATATTTAGAAATATTCCAAATTACAGTGTATTACTTCTTGTTACAATTGTATGACAGTTCTACCATTTCTATGGATTACTTTTGTCGATAATTTAAAGTATTATGCTCTCACATTACAAGATTATAACGCTTTCTCATCAACACACTAATCTAAGAGATTTAGCTAAATTTGTATTGCCTGAACCAGAGCAAACCACAGTACATTTGTTGCACAGTGCCAAAGAAAATTTTAATATTCAAGAATTATTTTATGTTTCTACCTGTAATAGGGTTATGTTTTTGTTATACGGTGAGTTTAATGCAAATGAAAACACGGTCATTCCTTTTTACCGTCACTTTCTTCCTCAATTAACCGCATCAGATTATTCCATATTAAAGGAAAATGTTAAAATTTTCCAGGGAACAGACGCGGTGTCTCATCTTTTTAATGTCGCTTCTTCCGTTGATTCTTTAGTGGTTGGTGAGCGGCAGATTCTTTCACAGTTAAGGGAAGCCTACGAATTTGCCAGAACCCAGGGCTTATGCGGAGATGCTCTGCGCCTTTTGATGGACCAGGCCGTCCTAACCTCTAAAGAGGTGTTTTCAACTACCCGAATTGGGGAAAAGCCCGTTTCGGTTGCTTCTTTAGCTGTTTTAAAATTACTCAGATACGCTCTTCGACCCGATGCCAGAATTCTTTTAGTTGGTGCCGGACAAACTAATGGTATTGTCGCAAAGATACTTCATAGTAATGCCTTTACCAATGTGCATGTTTTCAATAGATCACTACCGAAAGCACAATCGATAGCCAAATTATTTCCCAACGGAAAAGCTTCGCTTCTTAGTGAGTTAAATGAATTTTCGCAGGGCTTTGATGCTTTAATTACCTGTACCTCTTCTCCGACACCTCTCATTGACCTTCCCGTATTTACTTCGTTGGTACAAAATGAGAAAAACCCTAAAGTTATCATAGATTTGGCTGTTCCCAATAATGTAACGATGGAGGTAGCAGAACTAAAACAAGTTCATTACGTCGAAATAGAGACGCTACGTCAGGTTGCCAGTGAAAATATGGCCTTCAGAGAGGCAGAAGTTATTAAAGCAACCAAAGTTATTGACTCTAATATTGAAAAATTCAGCAGACTTTTTAAACAAAGAAAAATTGAAAAAGCTTTTAGTTCCCTTCCAGATGAGATAAAAGCTATAAAAGAAAAAGCCTTGTCCGAAGTTTTTAAAAAAGATCTTGCTGAGCTGGATGAACCTACCAGAGAATTAATTGAGAAAATGCTCACTTATATGGAGAAAAAGTGCGTTGGCGTTCCAATGAAAGCCGCCAGAGAGATATTAATGTAATTACTGAATATATAGATACTTGTTACCCCCCTTTGAGATAACAAGTATCCTAAATGTTATTTAATATTTAATTGCAAGGCTAACTCATCTAATTGTGCTGAAGCAATTTCCGATGGAGCGTCTATCATCATATCTCTACCCTGGTTATTTTTTGGGAAGGCTATGAAATCTCTGATAGAATTCTGACCATTTAAAACGGCACACAGTCTGTCGAATCCAAAGGCAATACCTCCATGTGGTGGCGCACCATATTCAAAAGCCCCCAATAAGAACCCGAATTGGTTTTCAGCCTCCTCCGGTGTAAATCCGAGTAATTTAAAATTCTTGGCTTGCAAGGCTCTATCGTGAATCCGTATAGATCCACCACCAATCTCCACACCATTAATTACCAAATCGTAAGCATCAGCACGAAGGTTTTTGAGTACCTCCCTGTCATCACTTGCCATAGCCTCAATCTGCTCCTTTTTTGGGGAGGTGAAAGGATGGTGCATGGCATAAAAACGCTGAGTATCATCATCCCATTCTAATAATGGAAAATCGAGCACCCAAAGAGGTTTGAACTCCCCCTTTTTCATTAAATCGAGGCGTCGTCCCATTTCTAAACGAAGCTCTCCCAACTGCTTCCTAACCTTATCTGTTTCGCCAGACAGGATAAGCATTAAATCTCCCTGCGTGGCTCCAAATAATTCTACCCATTGCTGTAAAGCCTCCTGGTCGTAAAATTTATCTACCGACGATTTAATTCCGTCCTGGTTGTAACGAACCGACACTAATCCCTTTGCCCCAATTTGAGGTCTTTTAACCCAATCTGTAAGTTCGTCGATTTGCTTTCTGGTCATGTCTGCTTTACCAGGAATTTTTATCCCGATAATCAACTCGGCCTCATCAAAAATACTAAAACCTCTATTTTTGACAACCTCATTTAATTCAACAAAAACCATATCAAATCTGAGATCTGGTTTATCAGAGCCATATAATCTCATGGCATCGTCGTAATTCATACGAGGAAAGTCACCCAATTCTAAACCAAGGGTATGTCTGAATAAATGTCTTGTCAAACCCTCAAAAGTATTTAGCACCTCTTCCTGGGTAACAAAAGCCATTTCGCAGTCAATTTGTGTAAATTCAGGCTGCCTGTCAGCTCTTAAATCTTCATCTCTGAAGCACTTCACTATTTGAAAATACCTATCATAACCAGCCACCATTAAAATCTGCTTAAAGGTTTGTGGCGATTGAGGTAAGGCATAAAACTGTCCGGCATTCATTCTACTTGGAACCACAAAATCTCTGGCTCCTTCCGGCGTAGATTTTATAAGAAAAGGCGTTTCAATTTCAGCAAAATCTAAATCTGATAAATACTTCCTGGTCTCCAAAGATAGTTTTGAACGAAAAAGAATATTTTTTTGTACTGGACTTCTTCTTAAATCTAAATATCTATATTTCATTCTAATGTCATCGCCACCATCGGTATCGTCTTCAATGGTAAAAGGAGGAACCTTAGAGGCGTTCAGGATTTGTAACCCATTCACCTGAATTTCAATTTCTCCGGTATCCCTATTCAGATTTTTATTGGTCCTTTCCCTAACTTTCCCATCTATCATGATGACAAATTCTCTACCTAACTTCCTGGCAGATTCACATAACTGTTTATCTTCTTCCAGAGAAAAGACGATTTGAGTGATCCCATAACGATCTCTAATATCCATAAACGTCATTGCCCCAAAATCTCTATTTGCCTGAACCCAGCCACTAAGTCTAACTTGTTTACCAACATCAGAAATTCTCAATTCCCCACAATTATGCGTACGGTACATATTAAAACATTTAACATAAGATAAATAAATGCAAAAATATAAAAAACAAAGGTCAACTTCGATAAAAAAAACGAATCAATACCTGAATAGGTAAGTTATTATTCGCCATCCTTTCTGCATTTTGCGAGAGATAAATATTTCGTCGATCTGCACCTATTCCAGACATTTCAAAAAAGGTATTCATGAACCCCAGGCGTTTTTCACCTATTTCTCTACTTTCCTTTAAAAAAACACCCCCTCTGTCCTGGACCTGAACAGCTAATTCAACGCCTAAACCTGGATATTCAGAGAGTATTTGCCGAATCCTGTGCAGTTCAAAAAATCCAGGGGCATCCGGTTCAATGCTATCCGTTGGAAAAAATGACACATTTAGGGGAATCAATTCGGTATAATAAAAAGGGTATGCCACCACATTTATCTGGGTGTCTCTAACTATCTTTAATGGCTGATAATTCAGGGTATCTTTTAGGACATAATCCTTCTTTCTGCCACGATTTCTCATTTCTAATGCCTCCATTCTGAGTGAAATCTCACTTCTGTTTTCCAAAAGCAACTGTTTCTTTTCCCTTAAAAACTGTAAATAATACTGTTGACTTAGCAAATCAATCATGGGCATTTTTAGCCTATTCGTTATCTCCCGCTCAATCAAAGGCTTTAACCTTAAGCTTACTTCATTAAAAAATGGAAGCTGTAATGACTTTTTAACAGGCCAGCTTAGATTTTTTACCACCTCATCATTGGGAATACCATAAAAAATAGATGTTTGTTTCGTTGACGCTAATTTATTAAGAAACTCCTCCATTAAAATTTGCGAAAGAGCTAAGTCATCCATTGACAATAACTTTTTTAGTCCTTCTAACGCTTCTTTTTTATGCTCTGCTTCTACTTCTTTTACATATTCAAGTTGATTGGCATACCATTGATAATTAATGATATCCTTCACGAATAATTGAAAATTTTGTGTGGTATCCTCATCTTCTTCCACTGCATTTTTTGCAGCATACTCATTTTTCCAAAATTCAATACGATTGATTCCCTCTGAAAAGGCAACATTCATATTGGGTTTCTTTTCCGACGTTAATTTTAAAGTAAGTGAGTAAGAATTCGATAGAATTTTTAATTCATTTTCAATAGGCTTCACGTCAATATCAGATAAATCTTTGATGTTTTCCCAAATGGCCGATGTACTCAATTCAACCTTTTGAAGCAATCTATCTACTTCGCTTTGAACGTCTAAAATAAGATTATTTTGATCAGATAATTGCTTTTCAAGTCTTACAAATTCTATATCAAACTCTTCCAGATAACTATTTCGTTGAAACTTTCCCGAATAAATATTTCTGCCTTCCCTTATCGGTAATTGAACAGAAGGAATAAAGTATTCAGGTTTAACCGACACTAAAAGGATATCATCCCATTTTGGAAGGAAAGTTGTTACCCCAAATGAAAGAGGTTCGTTATTTATAAAATGCAACGTATTCTCGTTGCGATTGAAACCATAAAATTGTATTTCACCATCAAAAAACTCATTTTTTGAAAAAATCTGCCCATTTGTTTTTATCGCAAGGACAGGCTCAGTTTGAAGATTATCGGGTAATATCGCCTGATAAATCGATTCAACCCCATCCCTGTCTTTCACGGCGAACATAATTTTTCTTCTGTCCGCTGATAAGGTAGGTTCATATTCGTCCAATAAAGAGTTAATCTGAAGACCAATATTTTCTGGTTCTGACCAATTTAACCAACCCTCCGCCGTTCTTTTCGAGGTGAAAATATCAAATCCTCCATAGCTTGAATCACCTTCGGCGCTAAAAAAAATCGTTTTATTATCCAAAGAAATTGTAAGGTCTTTAACCTGTTTAAATTTTTCAAAACCCTTTAACTCCTTAGGGGTTGTCCATGAATAGGTTGAATCAAGAGAAGAAACAAAAATTTGCTGCTTGATTGAATCCCCTATTCCAAAAAAACATACCGTTTTAAAATTATTGTAGGTAATCCACTTTGCCGCCGAATAAATGGGAGGTGTGGGAAAAATGTCACTTGCTACCCATATTCTCCCATTATAGTCAAAGAAAGACCAGTGTAAACTATCGGATTCTCTGCGTACCAAAAGAATATCCGACTGATTAAGCAGGGCCACCGAGCATTCATCTTCCCCAGAGTTTACCTCACCTGACAATGGAAAAGGTTTTGACCATTGCCCGGAATTACCCGTTCTTTCGCTCACCCAAATATCCTTTCCTTTATTGAGCCCAACATTAATAGGGTGTTTGTCAACGCTAAAAAACAATTTATTCCCGTCATGTGACAGGATTGGCGCTGAATGAGCGTAATTTAAATTTGGAAAAACACGAATTCTTGATACAGTAGATTGAGCGGATAGGCTTATAGTACAGCATAAGAAAAAAAACTGGATACTAAAACCTATTTTGTTCATGACTCTTTTTAAACTTTATAAGTAATCTCTAATTCTTCGGAATTAGCGCGCGACTGACAAGTAAGAATATATCCCTGTTCAATTTCCTCCGGATCTAAAGCATGGCAAACATCCATAATAACGGAACCAGAAATCACTTTGGCCATACAACTGGAACAAGCGCCTGCGGTGCATGAATAGGGTGGATTTTTCTTGGCGGCGATAAGAACCTGAAGAATTGTTTTTTGTGCGGGTAGTTCCAGCGTAAGAATTTCATCGCCCAATTCGACTTTCATAACGGCATTTACCCCATTTTTATTACTCTTTGTGCTTGATACATCACCCGATAAAAATAACTCTTTATTTATATTTTCTTTATTTATTCCATCTTCAATCAGAGAGGTTTCTGCGGTAGCTGCTAAATCTTCAGGTCCGCAAATAAAAAATTCACTTTTTACACCCGACGCCACATTTTCCGATCTAAAACGCTGGATCATTTTTTTATCAATTCTTCCTATTTCACCATCCCAGGTGAGTTTACCCTTTGAAAACAAACCACCCAAACCTCCTGATTTTTCTCTTTTAGGCTGAGAAAGGGTTAGGGTACAGAAAAATTGCCCGGCATATCGCTTTGTCATTTGTTCCAATTCATTCCTGAAAATAATGGATTCTTCGTTTCTATTGCCATAAAGCAGGTAAACTGAGCTTTGGGGTTCCTCCTCAAGAACCACTTTTGCGATGGAAAAAAGAGGTGTTATACCGCTACCAGCACCAATCAGGAAATAATTTTTCCTTTGTTCCGGATTTAATTCAGGATGAAAATCCCCTTCTGGTTGAGATACCTCCAAAAAATCACCCTTTGTAAGATTATCAGCAAGGTAATTTGAAACTAATCCTTTTTTAACCCTTTTGACCGTGATACACAAATCAGTTTCCAGAGGACTGGAACTCATGGAATAAGAGCGCCTGACTTCCTTACTTTTAATATTAAGTTTTAGCGTCAAATATTGTCCCGCCTGATAAACGTAATAATCTTTTAATTCATCTGGAACTATTAATTTTATAGTGAAAGCCTCTGGGGTTTCTTCTTTTACCTCTTTGACTTCTAAACGGTGAAAATGCTGACTCATGACCCTTTTAAGTTTATTTAATACATAACGCAATTTCTAAAGTAGGGTTTAAAAGAAAGGGAGGATTATAGAAACAATAGGCTTTCATACTTTTAGCACAAGGTCAACTTAAACTCCCTATGTATGAGTTATGAATATTTTTTAAAAATTAATACGCTGATATACAATTTATTATGTTTTCCTCAAGGAGTATATTTTACATGATTACAATTGAAATAATTGATTAACTTTGTATGACTAAAAACTATATGAGAGATGACATCCAACATATCCTTTCAGGAACGAGCCAAGTTAAGTGCCACCATCTTATCCAAACAACCTGCAGTTACCTTAAAGGAAGCCAAGGAGCAAGTTCAATGGTTAAAAACCAACAGCAGTACAAAGAAGAAGAAACAAAGAGATTAATTCAATTTGTAAACGATAATAATCTTTGGGTAGATAATCTCAATATCGAATTATACCTATCACAAGGAGCTGAACAAAAAGTTTATTTGAAAGATGGTTCTACTGTCCTTAAATTAAATGATACCATTTATTACGCTAATTGGGTTGATTATTTTCATAACCTTTTACTCAACAATTTATTTTTCCCTGATACTGCATATAATTTACTAGGATTCTATAAGAATCTAGATGTTATTTATGCTTTAGTTGAACAGCCTTTTGTGAAAGCTACTGAAAAAACAGATTTAAATGTTGTAAAAACATTTCTAGAAAATAATGGCTTTCGAAACACAAAAAATCATGATTATTATAACGAAGAACTTTGTTTAATCTTAGAAGATCTTCACGACGAAAATGTTCTAACACGAAATGGAATGCTCTATTTTATAGATACTGTGTTTTATATTGTTTCGCCTAAGAAATAAATACTTTAACTAATTTCGCAGCTTCAATTTTAACTCCTTTCGTTGGAGGAAATTTTGATTTTAATATTCTATTAACTTTAAGCTGTTCAAAATAACATTACGTTAAGGTTGCCTTTACCCTACCTTATTTTGCAAGTAAACATGAAGTTATGAATATGTATTTGAAACATAAAATCAACTAATTTAACCGATGTAAGGGAGCATTTTCCTCATGCAGTAATGTCAATCATTGTACCTAATACTTTGGGGATGAAAGAATTCCCATGAATGAAGAAATTCCTGATAACAACGAACGCTTTTTAGCATATTCCCTTTCAACTTTCCATCCACACAAACTCCCTCATAGTTCCATTTTGATCCAGTATTTACATCCCATATTGAATCCTGTTTTTTATGAAATATCAAAATTTCTTTATTTACAATTCTACTGTATGCATGGAAGGATGCGGTATCATTTTCCAATAGAATAACAATGGGATTATTAGGGAGAGAATCCTGTATTATTCTTTGCTTCGTAAGTTGATTCCAATCATAAGTTTTAGCATTGGCCCCATCCTGAATGCCTAAAACCCAGGATTTATTTTTCCAGGAAGCGGTATCTCTTTTAGTTAAATCTCCCCTGGAAATTCCTTTATCATACGTATCCATTTGCTCAAATTCCTCTTTAAAAAGAGGATCAGGTTGTAAGATTTGTGTATTAGGATGAATTCTGGCCCACGCTGACAATATAAGTTGCTCAGATTTAAATTCCTTTAATTTATAACCCTTTAAAGGACCCGCTATACATTCACCGGTTGACTGTCGCCACCAACTTTTTGTAGTAGCATCTTCAAACATCGCATTGAAATGATCCATTCCAACCAACCTGAAGGTCTCTTGCTTTCCATTGACTATCAGACTATAAATTCTACCTGTTCTACAAACAGTGCAATAAGTAACCATTATTGGATGACCATTCATCGTATCAACCACTTGATGATGATAACCAATTAATTGAATTGGATAGGCACTGGCAACACTATCTATCACTACGCCAATGACTAATTTATTATCAGGAATTTTATTTTTCGATAAAGAAGTGGTTACCACTTTGATTGGCTGATAAAACATTTTATCAGCTTCCATTTTAAATGTAAAAACATAAAAAACGATCAAATACATTGCGGTCAATCCTCCAACGATTAATTTTTCCTTTTTAACACCATTTCTAAGGATTAAAAACAAGGGAACAGATACCATCAGATACCCAATAAATCGAATAATCCATTTATTGGACCCTAAAAAATAGGCAATTTCAATGGAATCAAAATTTTGACTACCAGGCATAGGCATAATTAAATACACTCTGGCACATTCAAAAAGAATTAAAAGGAGCAGACCAAGTATTGCTATCGTTGTTTTCATAGCCTAAATTTAATGAAAAGCTCAGACAGAAACAACAAAGGACCTACGAATTACCGTAAGTCCTTTATTTTCATTTCATTCATATAAAAATACACCGTCAAATAAAGCATCTTCCATTGAAATAAACTTTTCAATAACTCGCTTTGTATTCCTAAATACTTGGTTTTTGCCCTTTAAAAAGACCAAACCAAGGTACATAGCCATCAGCAAAATGCTCTATATTAATATTAGATTTAGAAATACCTAAATCTTTTAGCTGTTGCGATATTTCATCTTTTAAAGAATCTGGACCACAAAGGTAGTAGCAGGCGTTTTTGTATATGTTTAAATCATTTTTTTCTATTCGCTTGTTGCCTGAAATAAAATCAATGTATTCAAATTGAGGATATTGACGAGCTAATTGATCCAGTTCTTTTTTGAAAATGATACTTTCTACCTTTCTATTTGAATAAAGTAAAATCAATTTGCTTTTAGGTTCAAATTGTAGCATTTGAATAATCATACTATATAATGGGGTAATTCCACTGCCTCCTGCAACCAATACATAATTATTTTGAACAGCTATATTTGGTTTAAAATTAAAATCCCCAATAGGTAGCAAAGATTCTACTTCATCACCAATTTTTGATGTATTATAAAAATGATGCGAAACTTCACCCTTTAGTTTCACCGTAATTCTTAGAAAATCATGAATATTTGGCGAAGAACTTAATGAAAAGCATCGATGATAAATTTTACCACCAACTTTAACTTTTAAAGTGAGGTATTGCCCTGCTTTATAATTGTAAAATTCTTTGTCCGCCGTTTTAAAATAGACAGAAACAGTATCGGGAGTTTCTTTTACCAATTTTTCAATAATCAATATTCTGTATTTGGAATTATCAATGATGGATGCATTTTCCCTTTGGTGAATTTCATTAAATGTACTTTCTGTGGAATTTAATTCTGTGTCGCAAACGATATCCCAAAACCGAAAAAACAAACCGTAGTTCCCATTGTATTGCGTGTGGTGAAGGCTATGATTCGTTGCATTTACTAGCATATTAAATGGAGGAAGATTGAAAAATTTAGGAAAAAGCTCATACCCCAGATGTGACTTCAAATTATTTAAAGTTCCAATCACTTGCATGATTCCTAAAACAGTCATAGAAATGGGAATTAAAATGGCTAATGGTAAAAGCCAAAACGTTAGCCATAAGGACTCTATCACGTGAAAGGAACTTGATGTATAAGGATTTACATCCAAACTTTTATGATGTAAGGCGTGAACATACTTGTATATACTTGGGTGATGCATTACCCGGTGACTCCAATAAAACCAGGTGTCAGATATGACCAACATAATAAAAATCATAAAAAATTCATACCATAAGCCATATTTCCCCGCTTCAACATAAAACTTTGTTAATCCACCATCTTTTAATGATATTAAAAGAATTGAAAATGTCGTACCTCCTATAAATGAAAGTAGTGTTGCTCCAATTTCGCCTTTTATTTGAGCCCAACCTGCTCTTTTAGAAAGTTGTATTTTTCTGGTGCTAAGTTTTTGGCCGAAGATTACCCAGAAAATCAAATAAGCTACACTCATTATCGTGAGTGCTGCAAGAACTGTAGTGAAATACTGTTTTATGAATTCTAACATTTCACATCAAATTTTAATATCAATAAATGTGATACGAAATTAGAATGAGTGATCCCAACACCACTTAACATTTGTTATTTAATTAACTGCTTTCTAATTCTACTAAGGCTTTGAGGCTTTATTCCTAAGTAAGAAGCAATATATTGGATAGGAACATTCTGAATTATTTCAGGTTGTTGTTCAACCAGTTTTTTATATCTCAAATCAGCTGTAAGCGTAGCAAGGTCGTTGGCTCTTATTTGAGTTCTGGCAGCGGCCTGCTCAAAAATCACAAGACTTAAATTTTTAAAGTTTTCATTTTTGTCTATCAATTCAATCAATTTGCTTCTTTCAATTTTATAAAATTCACAGTTAGTAATACACGCTAAATTTTCATTAGATTTTATTTCGCGAATAAAATTTGTGAACGAAGTAATAAATCGGTTGTGTGATTCAATATGGGTTGTTATTTCATCCCCATTGTCATCATAATAAAATAAGCGCATGAATCCATTTATAATGAAATACAAATTTTTTGGCACTTTATTTTCTTCTTCAACAATGGTATTCTTAGGTAAAGATTTAAATTCAAAGTGTTGCTTACAAAGTTCAATGTCTTTGTCTGTAAGTTTTACATAACTGTCAAATAGGTTTAAAAAATGGTCTGACATTTTACGAGGGTATAATCTTTACGGGATGAATGCATGTCGTAAAAATACTATAATTGCATGAATTTTATTGTAACTATAATCTTCTCAATTATCCCTCTCCAAGAAACAACAAAGGACCTACGAATTAGCGTAGGTTATTGCTTTTCATTTCATACAGCTAAATATACACCCTAATAGAAAAAGCTTCTTCCGCTAAAGCCCATTTTCATCTATGAATGCTGTACAAGCATACAAAGGCAAATTAATTAACCAGTCTTCTTTTCTATAATCAGCTAAGGATGTGCGAATACTTATTTCAGGATTGAATTTTTGATGATACACTTTGAGGCTTTTGGCTTTTAAATTTTCTGCAGCTTTCACTTCCACAGGAATGATACGATGTTGATATTGAATCAAAAAATCAACTTCAGCGGTTGCCCTTTCTGCCGTCCAATAATAAATGGGGAGCTGTTTAAGGGATTTAAATTGTTGCAAAACATATTGCTCAGCCAGAGCGCCTTTAAATTCTTCAAAAAGAGATTGTTCTGTAATAAAGGTTTGAATATCAATATTTCCCATTGCAGCTAACAAGCCTACATCTAATAAATATAATTTAAAATCTGAAAGCGCTGCATACGCAATCAATGGCATGGCGGGTTTATTACACCGGCTTACTTTATGAACTAAGCCTGCATCCGTAAGCCACTCGATGGCTAACTCAAATTCACGTGCCCTGGCGCCATTTTTCAAATTTCCATAAATAAACTTTCTATTTTCCTTAGCTAATTGCGATGGAAGGGATTGCCATACCAGCCTTATTCTTGGCACGATATCGTGAGGCGCATATTTTGAAAAATCCTGCTCATAAGCGGCAAGAATACCTAATTGCTTTTCTCTAACTTTCTTAAAATCCTTTTGATTAATAAAAGTTAATACCGCCTCAGGCATGCCACCAACATAATAATATTGCTTTAATAAATGAATATACTTCGCTTTAAATCCAGTAATCAAATCCCAATTCTTTCTTTGTAACAAGTCCAACAATGGCAGTTCATTCATTGCTTCTAAAAACTCTAAGAAATGTAAAGGATGCAGGTCTAAAAAATCAACCTTACCAACGGGGAAAGATCTGTTTTTATGTAAAGAAACGCCCAAAAGTGATCCGGCTGCCGCGATATGATATTGATTAGCATTTTCATGAAAATATTTTAAAGACGTAAGGGCAGCTTCACATTCCTGAATTTCATCCAATATAATCAAGGTTTCGCCCGCAGTAATTTCCGTATCTGTTTCAATTTTTAGGGCCATAATCAGTTTATCTACCTCAAACCCACTTTCAAAAATGCTATGCAATGATTTTGCCGTTTCAAAATTTATGTATGCAATATTTTTATAGTACGTTTTACCAAACTCTTTCAATAGCCAGGTTTTTCCCACTTGCCGTGCACCCCGAATAATCAAGGGTTTTCTATCAGCCCTATTCTTCCATTGAAATAAACTTTTCAATAACTCCCTTTCCATATCCTTCGTATTTTGTGCCTAAAATTACATTTTTACGTTTGAATAAATGTAAATATCTACATTTATTCAAATGAAAATGAATTATTAGTGGTTTTACGTGTCCCTTTGTTACATAATTTATAAAATTTTACCCTCACTCTGTAACATGTTCAAAAAACATCTACGCAATATGAACAATACATCTATTTAAACCTGGAGCTTTCAGAAGACAAAGAACAGTTTGAAAATTTTACATCTATAGAGCATTTAATAAATACGGTATTCTTTCTTAAAATTAAAACACTAGCTAAAAAACTACCACTCTCATATTTATTGATGAGTTCCAGGAAGTGCCTGAGATGAGAACTGGCTTTTAAATTTATATCTTATTCTTGAAAAGAATAACGTTGATCATCCCTCCCCCAGAAACGAAAAAGGACCTACGAATTACCGTAAGTCCTTGATTTTTTTGTAGCGCGAGGGAGACTTGAACTCCCGACCTCAGGATTATGAATCCTGCGCTCTAACCGGCTGAGCTATCGCGCCATGAAGCGTAAAGATAAGGTATTCATTTTAAAATACCCTATCTTAGGCTTCAATTAATTATTCCTCTGTGGAGGTACCTTGGTTTAATTGCTCTTTAAGTTGAGCAAGACCTTCCAATTCACCCATGGTAGATTTTTCAACGGTGCTTTGCTGTTTTTTAACAGCCTGGCGCGTTTTATCTTTTTCAACTACCTTTTCTTTCTTCACTGACTCTTCAGCCTCTTTCTTTATATCCTCGATATAACGTAAATGAGATACTAAGATTCTCTTGTCATCGCGATTGAATTCAATCACTTTAACTGTTAAAGTTTCTTCTGGTTCAGCAAGAGAATTGTCCTCTTTACGGATATGTTTTATCGGTGCGAAAGCTTCTAAACCGTAAGGTAACTGAACGATAGCTCCACGATCATCACGACGTAAGATAGTTGCTTCATGGTATGAACCCACTGGGAAGACATTTTCGAAGGTATCCCAAGGATTCTCCTCTAACTGCTTATGTCCTAATGAAAGTTTGCGACTTTCTGCATCGACGTCCAATATTTGTACATCAATTTTATCTCCAACCTTTGTGAATTCAGATGGGTGGCCAAAACGTTTTGTCCAGGAAAGATCGGAAATGTGAACCATTCCTCCAATTCCTTCTTGTAACTCAACGAATACACCGTAAGGAGTAAGATTTTTAACTTCTCCGGAATGGCGGCTGCCTACTGGGAAAGTTTTAGCGATTTCACTCCATGGATCAGAACTTAACTGCTTAAGAGATAATGACATTCTACGGTCATCCTGATCTATAGTAACGACTTTTGCCTCATATTCCTGACCTAATCTGAAGTATTCGCGCGCATTAACTGGCTGGTTACTCCAGCTCACCTCTGAAACGTGAATTAAACCTTCAACACCTGGCTGCAATTCAAGGAAAGCACCATAATCTTCAATGTTTACAATCTTTCCTTTAACCGTAGATCCTTCTGTGATACCTGCGGCAAGAACTTCCCATGGATGTGGTTGTAATTGCTTAAGACCTAGTGAAATACGTCTCTTATTCTCATCAAAATCAAGAACGGCTACACTTATTTTCTGGTTCAGGCTCAACACCTCCATTGGGTGATTGATACGACCCCATGAAATATCAGTGATATAGAGTAAACCATCTACGCCACCTAAATCAAGGAATGCACCGAAGTCAGTGATATTTTTAACAACACCTTCTAACACCTGACCTTTTTCAAGGCTACCGATGATGTGTTCGCGCTGTTCAGCCAAATCACTTTCGATAAGCGCTTTATGAGAAACGACAGCATTTTTGATGGTTTCATTGATTTTAACCACCTTGAACTCCATCGTCTTACCAACATACTGATCGTAATCGACAATAGGTTTGATATCAATTTGAGAACCAGGTAGGAAAGTCTCCAATCCACTGCAATCTACAATTAAACCACCTTTCGTCTTGCTAATAACGGTACCTTTAATAATAGTACCATTTTCAAAGGAATCAACAATACTTTCCCAAGATCTTAACAATTTAGCCTTTCTGCGAGAAAGCACTAATTGTCCGCGACCATCTTCCTGTTGTTCAACATAAACATCCACATAGTCGCCAACGGCTAAACCAGGAATATCTCTGAATTCTGATAATGGAATTAATCCGTCAGATTTGTAGTTAATATCAAGTACAACATCACCACCATTAATAGAAGTTACGAAACCTTTTACGATTTCATTTTCCAAAACGGCATTCATAGTAGATGAATATTGCTCTCTAAAAGAAACAGCTTCTTCGTCAGAGTAATTAATTCCCCCTTTATTTGTAATATTCCAATTGAAATCATCATGTGCGGTACCTACGGTCTCTTGACCAGCAAGTAAAACTTCCATTTCAACTTCCTCTTCTTCCTCCACCACTTCTACTGGCTCAGCAGCCTTTACAACAACTTCCTCGACAATTGCTGGCTGCTCTTCAATAGCGCCATTCAACTCTTCTGGTGTAGTTATTTCGTCTTTTTCTTCAGACATTTTTTTTGTTTTAATATCTACGAAAGGTAGATTTTGGTTAAAAAATTAAATTGCGGGGCAAATATATAAATTATTTCCAAATCGACCTATTTTTTGTATTACTTTATTAGATTTGTTAAACATGATTCCTATTAAACCCTATATTTTTGAAGCTATGTTAAAAACAATCATCATTCCCCTATTTTTCGCCTCATTATTCTCTGGTGTTGGCTTAATCGGACAAATTAAGAAATTTTCATTTTCCGAAAAAACTACGATGCAGATTCAAGGTACCTCTACCCTGCATGATTGGACCTGTAATGTTACCAAAGTAGATGGTGTCATTGAAATGGACAATAAAGTTTTAAGTAAAGGAGTTTGGACTCAAAACAGTAAAATAAAAACGTTAAAAGTTTCCGTTCCGGTAGAAAGTATAAAAAGTCCCCGAGGTGCGGCTATGGAAAAAAAGTTATATAATGCCTTGAAATATGAAAAACACCCTTCGATTATTTTTACGCTGAATAATCTAAAAACTATACCCTCCACATCGGGTTCAGGTCAATTAGAATCAAGTGGAACATTGAATGTTGCTGGGGTTGAAAAACCTATATCTCTATCCGTTAATGCTTCCTTTTCTGCCGACAAAAGTTTATCTTTCACAGGTTCTTATACCTTAAATATGAAAGATTATGCTATTGAGCCACCATCGGCGATGTTCGGACAGATTGTTTCTGGTGAGAAAGTAACTATTTCCTTTAATGTCCAGGTTAAATAAATCAGTATGAAAATATTTTCAATCGTTTTCTTCCTTTTCGGAAGTATTATGTCAGGATGGGCACAAGCTGTTCAAACGGTCGCTATTCCAGGGTCGTCTGTTTCATTTAATATGATTTCAGTACCTTCAGGTTCCTTTCTTATGGGAAGCCCCGCCACAGAATTACTTAGAAATGCAGATGAAGGCCCTCAGGTGAAAGTAAAATTAGATGGCTTTTCTATAGCTGAAACGGAGGTAACCTGGGAATTGTATGAATTATTTACAGATAAGGAAAAGAGAGCTGCCCTAATTTATTCAAGTGAGCTGGTTAAAGGAAATGCCGATGCCGTCATTAAGCCCAGTACCCCTTATTTAGATCCCAGTTATGGCATGGGGAAATATAGTTTTCCTGCAACCAGTATGACGCAATATGCCGCATTATCCTTTTGTAAATGGTTGAGTGAACTTACTGGCGAATTTTACAGACTTCCCACTGAAGCTGAATGGGAATATGCCTGCAAGGCCGGCACAAATACAGCTTATTCATTTGGCGATGACCCTTCTCTTTTGGACCAGTATGCCTGGAGTTTTAATAATAGCGAAGATAAATATCATCCAGTTAAATCAAAAAAACCTAATCCCTGGGGTTTATACGATATGCATGGTAATGTAATGGAATGGACGCTCGACCAATATCAGGCAGACTACTACCCTACTTTGGGTGATGCGACAGCTAGTCCATGGCGTCGCCCCGACAAATTACTCCCAAGAACAGCCAGAGGAGGCTCATGGGACGAAAACCCACAGGTTCTTCGCTCTTCAGCCAGAACCTCCTCAAACCCTTCCTGGCAAAGAAGAGATCCTCAAATTCCCAAAAGTTTCTGGTGGTGCTCTGATGCTCCCTTCATAGGTATTAGACTGGTGAAACCAACAAATCAACCTACTAAGGAAGAACAGGAAGAATTTTGGTCTCTTGTTTTAGATGAAGGTTAATTAATTATTTTGTTTTAATTAATTTTACTATTTTTAGAAAACAAAAAATTTTATTTGTTAATTACTTAAAATCCTTAATAATGTCTTCATCAGATTCTTTTGACAAACCTGGCGTAAATCGTCGGGACTTTTTAAAGGATGCCTCCCTTGCTACCGGTGGTCTTATGCTTGCGTCGCTTCCTTTTGATCTTCGTGCACTATCTGGTCAACCCGCTACCACGTTGAAAATTGCCTTGGTAGGTTGTGGTGGTAGAGGTTCCGGCGCTATTGTTCAAGCGCTTATCGCCGATCCCAATACTAAATTGGTAGCTATGGCTGATGCTTTCAGAGATCGGGTTGATAGTTGCTACAGTTATATTACTTCCAGTAAAGTGGAAGAATCAGAGGGCGCAACCAGTGCATTGAAAACACAGATTGACGTACCGGAATCTAATAAATTTTCGGGTTTCGATGCCTACAAAAAGGCCATCGATCTTGCAGATGTCGTTATTCTTACCAGCCCTCCAGGATTTAGACCTGACCATTTAGAATATGCTATCAATAGCAATAAACATATTTTTTGCGAAAAACCACTGGCCACTGATGCCACAGGTATCCGTAAAGTAATGGGCTTACTTGAGCTTAGCAAACAGAAAAAGCTGAACGTAGTCGTTGGTCTTCAACGTCATTATGAAACTGTTTACCGCGAGATAATGAAACGTATTCATGCAGGTGAAATTGGTGATGTTACCAGTGGACAGGTGTATTGGAACGGATCAGGTGTTTGGGTGAAAGATCGTTTACCGGGTATGACGGAAATGACTTATCAAATGCGTAACTGGTACTATTTTAATTGGCTTTGTGGCGACCATATTGTAGAACAACATATCCATAATATTGATGTTTTCAACTGGGCTAAAAAGGATTATCCAGTTAAAGCGCAAGGAATGGGCGGACGCCAGGTAAGAACGGGCAAAGAATTCGGTGAAATTTATGACCACCACTACGTGGAATACACTTATGCCGACGGATCTGTTCTTAACAGTCAGTGCCGTCACATCAAGGGTTGTGCCGACAAGGTTTCAGAACACATCATCGGTTCAAAAGGCCGCGCTGAAAGTAATGGTACCATGACGGATTTGAAAGGAAATGTGATCTTTAAACATAATAGAAAAGGAGATCCGAATCCTTACCAACAAGAGCATGTGGAGCTTTTTGCCTCCATCAGAAAAGGTGAGGTCATTAATGATCTTGAAAATGGAGCTAAATCTACCATGACAGCTATCCTGGGTAGAATGGCCACCTACTCTGGTCAGGTTATTTCCTGGGAACAAGCCATTAATTCTAAGGAAAATCTCTTCCCGGAATCATTGGACTGGAATGCCAATCCTAAGTCTTTACCTGATGCATCAGGTCATTATAAAATAGCTATGCCGGGCGTTTATAAAATTTAAATTTTAAGCGCTTCCATAACTTCAAAACCCTCTTATCTCTCGTTGAGAAAGAGGGTTTTGGTTTTTTACCTAATGCCAGTTAGCTTTAAAAAAGATATCGTCCCGTTTACATAAAACCCTGATACTTTTTCTCCAACGTAGTACTTTCCGTATTTCATCAAAATGCATTATGCTAAATGCCGTTCCTAATGCATCGGTAATCAAGCCGTTAGGACCTTCTACTAAGCAAGTTGCACCATTTGTTAACGGCTTACCCGTTATCGGATTTAACAAATGAGAATATCGCTTCCCCTCCCATTCCAGATATTGTTGGTCATCCCCTGACACAGATTGCGATCTATTTTCAATATATCGTCTCGCCCCATCTGAAAAAAAGATAGTATCAGCTGCAACGGACCAACCCTTTTTTGAGGGAGGTGCTTTACTCACTGTTATCGAACTGCCCGCGGAAATCATTCCTATGTTAACACCTTGCATTTTTAGTGTTTTTAATGCCTCATCTACTGCATATCCCTTTCCGATACCCCCAAAATCGAGTTTAACTCCCTTTTTCAAGAACTTAAACTGATATTGTTTACTCTTTTTTCTCAAGGCAATATATTGAATACCAGAATAATCTTTTGCCGCTGTTTGCATCGAATCTGCCGGAAATTCATTTCGTCGTCGGGCACGGCGCCAAAGGTGGGTCAAACTACCCATAGCAGGATCAAAATATTGATCTGTTATTTTACTCCATTGAATACTTTTCTTTAGCACAAATCCAAGCTCCTTTGATACACTTTCCCACTGCAAAGGCTGCCTTACGTTTAATCGATATACTTCAGCGTTTTCTTTGTAATCACTTAGAATGTGATCAAGAAACTGGATGCGGTCAAATACTTTTTCAGCAATTAAAGGTGCATTTACCTCTTTATTAGCATAAAAAGATACATAATATATAGTACCCATAGCCGGTCTGCTAAAACTATAAAGGCTGTCTGACTGACCATTTAAAAGAAGAACTATGTTAATAAGAACACCAGAAACTATCCATTTATGATTCCTCATTTTCAATAGTCTTGCTTTACTACCCGTTTTGAAAAACTACCTTGCTTGTACAATACACGAACAATGTACATTCCTGTAGGAAAATGCGCGGTATCAACAGAAAAATGATTCTGTTCCTCCAGATAAAGTTGAGAAAACAACAATCTACCCTCTATACTATAAACACTAATAGTGACATCCTGTAATTTTTCTGAAATATGAATGTTCACTCTATCATCGACCGGATTAGGTTCGACGGCTATCTGCCATTTGAAGATGGAGCCTAAATCATTGAGATTTAATTTAAATTTCCTGATATCACTGGCACTTTCACCACAATCATTTTTGGATTTTACTTGCCAGTAGTATGCTCCTCCTTCTAAATCTTGTGAAAATTTATAAAAATTCAGATTCCTTTCTCCGGCAAAAACAGGCTCATTAAAATCTATACTTTTTGAGACCCTAAGTGAATAGTTATCTGTTAATGAGGTATTTGTCCAGGACAACTGTGGGCGTTCTACCAATAAAACCTCATTATCATCAGGAGAAAGTAAACTTGGTTTAGATGGTAAACCTTTCAATTGGAAGTTGAAATTAGTTTCCTTACTATTTTTAACATCTGAGACTACAATTTTTACGTTATAAGATCCAGATTTCAAACTATCCAGTACAGCTGATGCCTTTAAATTTATTACATTGGCCACTACATCACCGTCAATAAATTTCCAGGTTGGAACGGGCGGAGAAATGGCATAAGTTATTTTTACCGGACGAATGAAACCACTGCCTATTTTTAGTCCTGCTTTTAAATCTGAGGGTAGGCAAAGCACATTATTTAAATCGACAATTTGTAAACCCAAATCTAAAGGGGTGAAAAATCTACCAAAGGTATAATCTGGGGATTGCCCGCACTCGTTTCTGGCTCTGATACGGTAATAGTAGGTTTTATCAAAATCCAATCCTTTAATAACCAACTGAGAGTCGAGGGTAACCCATCGTGAAATAAATTGGCTGAAAAGGGAATCCGACGCAATTTCAACCTGGTAATCAAAAATACCTGCCAGATTAAACCAACTCAATGTAGGTTCAACTCCCTGGTCTGACCCTGGATTTTTAACGACGACTTTATCGGGTGTTTTATTTAGCACCAACTGTAGCTCTGTAAATACGGTATCTTCTCCCGAAATACCTCTAATTTTTATTTTACTTTCTATAGCGCCAACCATCTGTTTTGATGAAATAAAGAGGGTTGCAGCATTTCCGGGTAGCACCGTTACTGGGTTAAAAGAATAAGCTATCGCTGATGTTGATCCTACCAGATCAAACGTAATGGGCGCTGAAAAAGCTGAGCCAGTAAATATCTGAACACTGGCACTATTTGGGGTACAAATATTAACTTTAGTAACGCTCGCTGCTAATCCTTTTTTACAAAGTATTCCATTTCTGCCCATAATACTTGTTATTCCACGATTTTCAGGATCAAGCCATTCACTTAATCTGTTCATGGGGCTACCACCGCCAATCCATGAACTATGAAACCAGCCAAAAGCATCAAAGGAGTTATTAGAACAACTGGCAGAGCCTCCATGTAATTGCCCTACAATTTGTTGGTTTTTATTGACTAATGGACCTCCGGAAGAACCGTCCTCCGTGGTACCCACATCCCATCTGGGAATAATAAGATGATTTCCAAAAGATACTTCAGAAGCTAATTGCCCCCACTGCCCTCTATACGTTTTTCGATAGGCAATAGAAATTCTTTTTTCTTGGGTATTAGGGTGATGCACACAAACAAGGGTATCTTCAGGTAAAACCGAGGTGGCATTCCAACCAGCATAATATGGATTAGCTGCATCGGGAACAGGGTCATCCAATTCCAATAAAATGAAATCGGTAGGTGAAAATCCGGCACGAAAAATAGCACCCGTATTGAATAACGTTTTTGATCCGTCTCCGTTAGCACCATTCGCCTGAGACAACATAGGCCTGCAAACTGAATGTTGATAATTCCAATAAACAACCACAGATGGTGCATTGGAGGAGGTGACATCGCAGTGAAATGCACTTAAAAAATAAGGCTTACAGTCATTTCTCCCATTATTAACCAGCGCTCCGGAACAAAAATTTCGACCATTAATGGTGTACATACCCACCGACCTCATCACTTCCCTATAATTATCTACTAACTTCCAACCCTCTCTTGACCCGCAAGCCACATCGAGGTGACAGCTGCCCGATAACATAGAAAAAATGCCTTGAAAATCGTGATTTACCTTTTCGACGGTCATTTTCAACCATTTTTTCTCGACGGAGGGTAGTGAAACCTCCAAAACCAGCTCATCACCGAGCATAGCGGGAGTCCACATTTGACCGTGTAATTCATTATCGTTATAGGTAAACGGTCCCTCTACCTGATCCATAGAAAGGTTGTATATCCATAATCTGGCGTTTGGGGGAAGATAAAAATCGGATATGCCCAAATTCAAGGATAATGCGCCTGCCGATTGAATACGCAGCCTCCATATTTCGTTCAGACCATCCTTTGAGGTCGTCCATTCACCGTGCGCAGAGGGCTTTAGAGAAGTATTTCTGGTAATAGCAAAAGAAGGATTTAGTCCCTTCTTTCGTTTTTCTAATTCTTCTGCAAGTAATTTTTGATTATCTACTTTTGGAAATCTGACGGGTTTAACGGTTTCAATGGACAATTTACCTAAAGGCATGGTTTTTTCAGGTAGTTTTTGAGAAAACAATAAACCACCTGAAAAAACAGCCACGAAGAGAAAGCCCCATTTTTTAGAACCTAAAAAACAAAGCATTACTGAATAAAAATTTCCCATTATCCCAGAAATCCCTGAAAAGCAGATTATCAACATAATAAACCATACTGCCCTGCCCTACTGACTCAGCACCTATAACCAAAGATTCTTTAAACTTTTCCAACGCCTTATAGCCTACATAGCCACTTGGTTTGAATGACTTATCTGTAATACCTATGTTATAGGTATTTTCACCGCTCAGTTTAAACGTAGCATTCGTCGTCTTCAATGAAAAATAGGCATCTGACTGCCCGTAAGCTAAAGGGTGAGAATTATCTAATTTTACTTTAAAGATAGCTCCCGGAGTGCCTTCGCTTAATTCCCTGCGATCATCCCCTGTATAATCAGACAATACTATATTTTTACCCGTTGATTTTGAAGCATCCTCCTCATTATTTTTTAGTGCAAATCCCGATTTACCACTTACGAGGGACAAGGCATCGCCCAGAATAATTAATCTTCCCCCTTTTCTTACCCACGTGGAAAAAGAACCTAGCATATTATCTGAAAATCGGAAATAACCCTCGGGAACGATGATAACATTATAAGCATCTAAATTATATCTGTCCATTCTTGCAGCATCCAAAATAGCCACAGACATATTCAATTCCTGTTCTAAATAGAACCAAAGATGCCCCAAATCATTAGCATTAGCCTGTTCACCACCTAAAACAGCTACATTGGGCGATTTCAGTAACTGAAAATTACTGGAACCCAGATCACTTCCTGCGTTGGCAAAGCCCGTGGCAACAGAAGTTACTTTGATTTTATTTTCACTGGCCGTAGCAGAAATTATATCTGCTAAATTAGATATTTTAGGATTATCTCCTCTGGTTATAACTAAAGTACCCCTATCGTAAGACTGATCTTCAACTAAAAAAGGTTCATTGGCCACTCTAACCTGAACCCCCTTTTTAAGGACCTTAGTTAAAAATACCGCTTGCTCCAAGGATTCCCATTTCACCAAATAGGCATAATTACTTTTTGTGTTGAGTTCAGCTGGTTTATCGAAAACAAAACCTTTCACCTCTGGCTCGATACAGGTTTGAGTGGCAAACCCAGGTAGTCCATAAGCATAAATAAGAGACCAGGCCGTGATATCGTAAGTATTTGAATCTTGTACCTCCACTTCTGGGTCGAGTAAAATTTGCGCCATCATACCTCTTGGTTGACAAGCATTGATCATCAAATCTCCCGATGCTATTTCCAGGGAAGTATTCTTACCAGTTTCATATTGATAAGCCGACACATTCATTTTCTTTGTAGCAGTGCCGTAACTGATGCCATTTTTATCGAGCAAAGCACAGAATCTTTTTAACCGATCCGGGACGGCCGACTTTTTTATTACATAAGTTTTATACATCCCTGTAGGATTCTCCGACGATTTTTTAAAGAAAGCGGCGAATTCTGCATTTAACCTGGCTGCATTGTTTGCGGCCATTTCAACGGTAGAAAGGGCCGTTGTTTTATGATGAGCTATTCGATCAGACAATCTCAAGGTATCGCCATTTGGCAGAAGGATAGCCAGACCTGCCCCAATGCCCCCTTGTTCGTAGGTCATTCCGATGGCTCCGTTATACGTTGGATAAGTATCGCCATAACTTGGATATAGTAAGTCAAAAACTTCTCTGGTAAAATAAAGCCATCCATTTGCATCGAAGTACCTGGCGTGATTTTTACCAATTTGAAATTGAAAATCTTTTTGCCATTTTGTCACATAACTATGATATGGATTAGCTGCCGGAGCAAAATAATAAGGACTGGAATAGCCTTGTTCGTGAAAATCGGCATGAATTTGTGGCATCCAACTCAAATATTGTACGGCGCGCTGCTGCGTTTCCAATTGTGTTTGCCAGGCCCAATCTCTGTTAAGATCAAAATAATAATGATTTGGCCTGCCTCTTGGCCAGGGTTCCTGATGTTCCCTACTTTCTGGCCGTACATCGGGTGTTTTACCAGCTATTTGTTTATACCAATGGGTATATCTTGAATACCCATCCGGATTCAAGCTCGGGTCTATGATAACCAGCGTATTTTTCAGTTGTTTCTTAATATTATCATCTGCGGCACTGGCCAATTCAAAAAGAGTGATCATGGCCGTTTCAGAACATGATGCCTCATTTCCATGGACACCAAAACTTAACCAAACAATGGAAAGATTGTCCCATTTAGGATCTGTTTTCCCAGGGAGTAATCCCGCTCTTCTCTGATTATTAGTCCTAATTTGTTCCAGGTTAGCCAGATTTTCAGGCGTTGAAATAAAAGTCAACAATAAGGGTCTATTCTCTGTAGAACGACCGTATTCTATTAGTTTTACCTGAGAACTATTGTCAGCCACGTGTTTAACATACTCAACCAGAGATTCATGCGGCGTAAACTCTTCTCCAAATCGATTAGAAAGGAAATTATATGGCGATTTTAGCTGTGAGAAAAGCGAAGCATTTATCCCTAAAATAAAAAGAAAAGAGATGATACACTTCAGCATAAAAGGTCGAATAAATGACATAAAACAGTAATTAGGAAGATGAATTAATAGAACAGACTAAAATAATATTAAAATACGGATTCCGCAATTTTTTTAATAGTATCCACATCACCCATAGTGTAGTAATGCAGGCAAGGTACTCCTGCTGCCTTAAGTTCCTGACTTTGCGCTATACACCACTCGATGCCCACCTGACGTTTTGCCTCCATCGTTTTTGCTGAAAGAAAAGCTGAAACTAAATCTTCAGGAAGATTAATATAAAAATGACGGGGAATTGAGCTAAGCTGATACATTTTCGTAAGCGGTTTTAAACCTGGTACAATGGGAATATGAATACCAGCATTTCTGCAACTTTCTACATATTCAAAATATTTTTTGTTATCGAAGAACATTTGAGTAACGATATATTCAGCACCAGCCTCGACCTTTTGTTTTATAAAAGCGAGATCACTTTCCATATTTGGAGCCTCAAAATGTTTTTCAGGATAGCCGGCAATGCCAATACAAAAGTTAGTTTTTTGCCCATTTTCAATATTTTCATCTAAATATCGACCATGATTCATATCATCAATTTGCTTAACTAAATCGAGTGCGTATGCATTTCCACCTGGTTCCGGGACAAATTTAGAGTCAAATTGCAGTGCGTCACCTCGCAAAGCAAGAACATTATTTATTTCAAGAAAATTCAAATCAATGAGTGCATTTTCAGTATCCTCCCTGTTAAAGCCACCACAGATGAGATGTGGAACGGCATCTACATCATATCTATGCATTATGGCAGCACAGATACCCACCGTTCCGGGTCTTTTTCTTATAGCCGTTTTCTCGTAATAGCCCGAATCCTGCTTTTTATAGATATATTCCTCCCTATGATATGTCACATCAATAAAAGGAGGCTTAAACTCCATTAACGGATCTAAAAGATTAAAAATATCTTGCATACCACTCCCTTTCAGCGGCGGCAAAACTTCAAAGGAGATCAGCGTATTATTGCCTGCTTTTTTTAAATAATCAGTTACTTTCATAAATATAATTGTCTAATAAAAAGGAATGCCGAAACAGAATGAACCATTAAAAGGTTTAAAAGTTAACAACATCTGCAAAGAAAAGTTAATTTGCGGCAAATTTCTTCAAAATTTATGAAAAGGATATTATTTCCCACTACGATTTCGAAAGGTAGAGCCTACCTGACGTTATTTATTCTAAGTTTGATTTGGGGGACGTCCTTCATATTAATAAAAAAAGGTCTGAGTGTTTTTCCACCCGAACAGGTTGCCAGCTTGCGTATGGGGATGTCAGGATTAATATTTTTGCCTTTTATGATCTTACAGTTTAAAAAATTTGACTGGAGTAAAGTTCATCTTATTATTTTTGTTGGCCTGGCAAGTAGTACAATACCGGCATTTTTGTTTGCCAATGCACAAATGCATATCAGTTCGTCCATGGCTGGTATTTTAAATTCACTGACTCCTTTATTTACTTTATTTCTGGGTATTTTATTTTTCAATTTACCTTTTGCCTGGCTCAGAATATTTGGCGTAATACTGGGTCTTGCCGGTGCCTATTTATTGCTCACACAAGGGTCGATTTTTATACCAGAAGGAGAAATACGCTGGGGAATATTAGTGGTTCTTGCCGCTTTATTATACGGTACTGGAACGAACGTAGTGGGTACAAAACTGAAAGGGATGCCAAGTTTTCAGATTAGTATTTACTCTTTTGGGTTAACTGGCGTGCCCCTGTTTGTTTATCTCATTGGATTCACCAATTTCACAGAAATTTTAAGTGTCCAACCGGGAGCATGGCAAGCGGTGGGTTACATTTTCTTTTTATCATTAGTAAGCACCGTATTAGCTTCTGTTATATTTTTCGAGCTCATTCAGCAAACCTCTCCCCTTTTTGGCTCTATGGTAGCTTATATGATGCCATTAGTTGCTATGATGTGGGGATTTTTAGACGGAGAGATATTGGGTTGGTGGAATTTTGCCGGAATGTTTTTGATTTTATTTGGTGTTTATCTAAGTCGGAGTAAGTGAGTTTTTCTTGTTTTTATCACAAGCGCCATCACAATGTCCATAAAGATTTAGGGAATGATGCGCAATTTTAAAGTGAAGAAGTTCGCCCATCATCGTTTTTATTTGTTGAATTCTTGGGTCACAAAACTCAAGCACCTTACTACAATCCAGACAGATTAAGTGATCATGTTGTTTGAAGCCAAAAGATTTTTCGTATTGAGCGAGATTTTTACCAAACTGATGACGCTTCACCAGATCGCAATGAACCAATAGTTCCAGGGTATTATAAACTGTAGCTCTACTCACCCTATAACTTTGATTTTTCATGTGGATATAGAGAGCTTCGGCATCAAAATGATCCGTTCTATGATAAATTTCCTCTAAAATAGCGAATCTTTCTGGAGTCTTCCGCTGATTCTGCTGTTCCAGAAATGCGGTAAATATTTTTTTTACCTCTGTAAAAACTTCATTCGTAGTTTTTGTCTCAACCATAACCTTTGTATTATTCTACAAATTTAATCAATCTAGCCTAACCACCGAAGAAATATTATCGAGCGCCTGCAGAGATTTAATAACCATGTGAAGCTGGTCCGTATTTTTAATAATTATTTTTAGCCTACATTCAAAGTAACCCTCGTCACCTTCAATGGCCATAGAGCGAATATTCAGGCCTAATTGGGAAGAAATCTGGTGAGAAAGCTGCTCAATTACACCTGGTCCGCTATCAATACCTGTTATTTTAATTTCTGCAATAAAATTAACCTCGTTAGTAGTTTGTTGCCAGGATGCAGATAAAATTCTATAACCATAATTCACCATTAAATGAGCGGCATTAGGGCAGGAACTTCTGTGAATTTTAAGTCCGACATTATGAGTCAGAAAGGCAAAAATATCATCACCTGGGAGTGGATTGCAACAATTTGCCAGGCTATATTCATATTGTTCTGCTGATTCCCCATTTACCAATAGCTTTGGTTTCTCCGACGGCTTAATAGGCGTTTTCTTTTCCGCGCTTTGTTTATCCAACTCGGGAAAAACAAAAGGGACTGAAATTTCCTTTAATTTTCCGGCGTCAACGTGAAAACGTTTAAAAATATCCTGAATATCTCTGGTTTCAGTCGCTATATCGAAATAAAGATCAACCGACGATTTGTAGTCGAACACCTTTAAAATAAGCTCTAAAGATTCCTCAAATTCAACTTTCAGGTTTTTTAACTTTCTTTCTAAATATTCCTTTCCTATTTCACCTTTCCTTTTTCTTTCCTCCTTCATTGCAGACCTTATTTTGGCCTGCGCTTTGCCCGTGGTGGTCATCTTCAACCAATCTTCCGAAGGTTTCTGATTTTTTGAAGTATGAACTTGTATCTGATCCCCATTTTTTAATACTTTTCCAAAAGGAACCAATTTATTATTTACCCTTATTGAAGTACAATGATAGCCAATATCGGTATGAATATGGAAGGCAAAATCAAGCGCTGTTGAACCTGCCGGAAGTAATTGAACGTCCCCTTTAGGCGTATAAATATAAACTTCTTCCTTAAAAAGACTATTTGCACGAAAATCTACTAAAAACTCAATAGCATTAGCCGAAGGATTTTCAATGGTTTCCCTTACCGAATCTAACCAGCGCTCATAAACATCAGGCTGAGAGGATATTCCCTTATATTTCCAATGTGCAGCGTAGCCCTTTTCTGAAATTTCGTCCATTCGTTCTGTACGAATCTGGACCTCAACAAAACGACCATTAGGCCCAATCACTGTAGTGTGCAATGACTCGTATCCATTTGATTTCGGTGTGGTAATCCAGTCTTTTAATCTATCAGCGATAGGCGTATGAACATCGGTTACTACTGAATATGCTTGCCAACAACTAATACGTTCTTTTTCAGATGGCACATCAATGATGATTCGTACGGCGAATAAATCATAAACCTCTTCAAACTCTACCTTTTTAGTTCTGATTTTATTCCAGATGGAATAAATAGATTTAGGCCGACCAAAAATTCGATAGGCAAAACCAAGTTCATTTAGTTTTTCCTTTAACGGGGCAATAAATTTATTGATATAATTTTCTCTGTCTTTTTTTGTCTCATTAAGCTTTTTAGCTATATTCTGATAGACCTCAGAATCTGTTATCTTCATACAAAGGTCTAAAAACTCTGTTTTAAAGTTGTATAGTCCCAGTCTGTGAGCCAAAGGAGCATAAATATAACTTGTTTCTGCAGCTATTTTCAGTTGTTTATGACGTTCCATAAACCCGAGGGTTCGCATATTATGCAATCTGTCGGCCATTTTAATTAGCACTACTCTGACATCATCAATCAAAGTAGAAAGCACCTTCTTGAAATTTTCCGCCTGGTGACTTTCTGCATTGTACGCAGCATCAAGCTTTGTGAGGCCATCTACGATTTTAGCTACCCGAACGCCAAATTTATTTTCAATTTCAGATAAAGTAATTTCTGTATCCTCTACGACGTCGTGTAAAAGGGCACAAATGATGCCTGTGGGTCCCAAGCCGATTTCTTCAGCACAAATTCTTGCTACGGCTATGGGGTGTAAAATATAAGGATCGCCAGATTTCCTTCTTTGATTAGCATGGGCTTTCAGGGCAATTTCGTAAGCTTCTCTGATATTTTTCCGATCCTTTTCATCCATAGAAACCCTGATAGATTGAATAAGCCCCTGGTAAGCTGTTTCTACTATTTTAAGTTCTTCCTGAACACCAACCAAAAATGTTTCCATACTCTTTTAACAACAATGATTGTAATCAACTATTACTTAACGACTAAAATACTCATTTTGTCCCATTTAACCATCATTTAATTTTTCTAAAAAAAAATACGCCTAAGATTCAAATTATATTTTTTATTGAGTATAAATTAACTTATATTTGCGCTCAATTTATTTAAAAGCTGAATTTCAGCTTAATTTATTGATTGTACGCGGGTGTGGCGAAATTGGTAGACGTGCCAGACTTAGGATCTGGTGCCGCGAGGCGTGGGGGTTCGAGTCCCTTCACCCGTACAAATGTTATATTTGCAGTTATCCTTCTTGGGTAACTGCAAAATTTTTTTAGTCTTACCCATTTCATTAAATCAAATAATTCAGCCTTATGCCAACTGTCGTCAGAGAAAATGTGGATGAATTGAGTGCCGTTCTTACTGTTAAACTTGCACCAGATGATTATCTGCCTAAGTTAAACGCCGAGCTAAAAAAGTATGCCCAAAAAGCTCAAATCAAAGGCTTTAGGAAAGGAAAAACCCCTGAGAGCTACGTAAAAAAGTTGTATGGCCAGTCTGTACTTCTCGATATTGTTAATAATGAAGTAAAAGAAGGTCTTTCGAATTTTATAAGGGATGAAAAACTTCTGCTGTTTGGCGAGCCTCTCATTAATGAAAAACAAGTTATTTATGACTTCGATGTTTTTCATTTAGAAGCGATGGATTTCCTTTTTGATGTAGGCCTTTATCCTGAAGTCAAATTATTGGGTCTTGACAAAGATACTACCTATGATTATTTTGTTCAGGAAGTTCCAGGTGATAAAGTAGAGGAAGCTTACCAAAATTTGTTAAAAGATTTAGGTGAACCCTCTCCTGTTGAAAAAGAATTTACGCTGGGAGATTTATTAACCTGTGATCTTACCGAACTCATTGACGGTGAGGAAAAAGCTGATTCACTCAGAGTAAATAATATCATCAGTTTCGATGATGTAAGTGAAGCTATAAAAGAACAACTAAAAAAACTTTCCGTAGGTGATTCGTTTACTATCGATAAAGTTACTGATCTTGACGCCAGATTAGAGGAAAAGTTATTTAGAAAGCATATTCTTAAATTAGACGATAGCGACGACAGTACTTTTTCAGATAAGTTTAGCTTGAAAATACTCGAAGCTAAAAGAATCCTGCCGGCCACAGAAGATGAAGCATTTTTCCAAAAAGCATTTGGAACAAACAATGTAACGAATACTGCTGAAGGAAAAGAGGTTATAAGAAAACATATAGGTAATGAGACCTTAAGTTATTCAAATGGTCTTCTATTCAGAGATATTCAGGAAAAACTCATGACCTCACATGAAATCCAGTTGCCTGAAACTTTTATCAAAAGGTATTTACTTGAATCTGACAAGAATTTAACGGCTGAAAAACTGGATATTGAATTTCCAAATGTTATTTCGTCTATCAAATGGAGCTACTTAAAATCGCTTTTATTGGGCGCATTGAACGTTCAGGTGACTAAGGAAATGGTTCAAAGCCACCTATCCAGTAAAATTAGAGGTTATTTTGGACAGCAGGTTGCCGGAATGGAATCATTTATTCAAAATATGGTTGAGAAAATGATGGACGACGAAAAACAGGTTAATCAAGCATACGACGAATTGGAAAATTCTATGATGATGTTCAAAATTCAAGAGGCTGTTAGTCTAAATGAAATAGTTCTGACAAAAGAGGCTTTTGAAGAAAAGACAAAAATATTTAATAAGCAAGAAAGTCTTGAAGGAGAAAATAGTGAAGAGGAAATAGTAGCAGAGTAATTTTTAATTAATTTATTCCTGAGTAATTAAAACCCTATTTTATTTTGGTTGTTTCTCTAGTAAATAAACTTAAACCATGATTCAAAAAGATGAGTTCCGTAAATACGCTGTTCAACATTTAGGAATGAGCGGCATGCACTTGGATAAATATGCACAAAAATCAGGATCCTTTATCCCTGATATCAGAGCGTTTACCCCCAATGTTATCGAGGAAAGATCGATGAATATCGTTGGTTTAGACGTGTTCTCAAGGCTGATGATGGATAGGATTATTTTCCTTGGTCTTGCCATTGATGAATATGTTGCTAATGTAATTCAAGCTCAATTACTGTTTTTAGAATCTACAGATTCTAAAAGGGACGTTCAGATGTTTCTTAATAGTCCCGGAGGTTCTGTTATAGCCGGATTGGGTATCTATGATACGATGCAGTACATAAGCCCCGACGTAGCAACTATCTGTACAGGTATGGCAGCGTCAATGGGTGCAGTGCTTCTGGCAGCGGGTACCAAAGGAAAAAGATCTGGTCTTCCACATAGCCGTGTTATGATTCACCAACCATTAGGTGGCATGCAAGGACAGGTATCTGATATGGAAATTTACTACACTTTAGTTAAAGAGCAACAAAAATCATTATACGATATCCTTAGCAATCATACTGGTCAGACTTATGAGACTATTGAAAAGGACTGTGACAGAGATAATTGGATGACCTCCAAAGAAGCTGTATCTTATGGATTATTAGACGAGGTCCTGGATAAGAGCAACAAAGAAAAAAAGAAAGAAGCTTAATTCTTCATTGAAATAAATGGCAAAAAATAAAACATCGTTCCACTGCTCATTTTGTGGAAAAGATAAGTCGGAGACTCTCATGCTCATAGCGGGTATTAATGCCCATGTATGTGAAGTATGTGTTGAGCAAGCTCATGATATTGTTCAGGAAGAACTGTATGGTGGCATGAAAAATGGCGTGCGTACGAAAGGAGCGGGAAATTCTAATCTCTCTTCAGATAAGCAAGATTCTTCTGATAATCATATTCTTTCTCCTATGGAGATGAAAGCTAAGTTAGACCAGTATATTATTGGTCAGGACGAAGCAAAAAAGTATCTTTCTGTTGCTGTTTATAATCACTATAAAAGACTTCAACAACCTAAAGAAGATGATGTTGAAATTGAAAAATCAAATATTCTTCTTATAGGTCGCACTGGAACAGGAAAAACCTTACTTGCTAAAACCATAGCACGTATGCTAAATGTTCCTTTCGCTATTGTTGATGCTACTGTTTTTACCGAAGCAGGGTATGTTGGTGAAGACGTGGAAAGTATTTTAAGCCGGTTACTTCAGGTTTGTGATTACAATGTGAGTGCAGCAGAAAGAGGGATTGTTTATATAGACGAAATAGACAAAATTGCCAGAAAAAGTGATAATCCTTCTATTACCCGTGATGTCTCTGGTGAAGGCGTTCAACAGGCTTTATTAAAAATGCTTGAAGGTACCGATATAAATGTTCCCCCTCAAGGTGGCAGAAAGCATCCTGAGCAAAAAATGGTGAAGGTTAATTCTGAAAATATCCTTTTTATATGTGGTGGTGCTTTCGATGGTATTGAAAAACTTATTGCCCGACGAGTAAACACGCAGGTTATAGGCTTCAAAAAGGAAGGTGATAAGTCTTTTGATAAGGAAAATTTATTACAATACGTTTCTCAACAGGACATAAAATCATTTGGTCTTATTCCAGAGCTTATTGGAAGATTACCGGTTCTTACCTATCTGGATCCTTTGGATCACGATGCGTTAGTCAGAATAATGACAGAACCTAAAAATTCTTTGGTAAAGCAATATCAAAAATTATTTAGTTATGAGGGTGTTGAATTAAATTTTTCTGCCGAGGTAATTTCTTTTATTGCCACAAAAGCAATGGAATTTAAATTGGGCGCGCGTGGTCTTCGTTCTATTTGTGAAGCTATTCTAACCGATGCTATGTTTGAATTACCCTCTCAAAAAGACAAGAAAACTTTTGACCTGGATCTTTCCTACGCCATGGAAAAACTCAACAGATCTAAAATAGCTTCCCAACACGCGGCCTAGTGTTCAAATTATGGCATCTGATGTTAAAAGATATTTCGTAGAACTTTCGTACTTAGGTACTCACTACCACGGTTGGCAGCGTCAACCGAATAAAATAAGTGTTCAGGAAACGGTTGAAAATGCATTTTCAACCGTTTTGCGTAATACTATAACCGTTTTTGGCTGTGGTAGAACGGATACGGGGGTTCATGCCAGTCAATACTTCTGCCATTTTGATATAGATAAAGAACTTCCAATCCATTTTTTGCAAACCATTAACAGATTACTTCCTAAGGATATAGCCATTAAACAATTAATTCTTCAAGATGACTTGTCCAGGCATGCGCGTTTCCAGGCTTGCCGTAGAACATATGAATACCATATTACCTTTCAAAAAAATCCTTTCGTTCTTCACAATACCTGGAAATATGGCTTTGTCCTGAAACCTGACTTTTTACTTATGCAAAAGGCAGCACTATTAATAGCTAAATACCATGATTTTACCCCTTTTTGTAAAACAGGCCATAGTGCGCAAAGTATGATTTGCCAAATTTATGAAAGCACCTGGATTTTCGATGAAGAAAAACAAACAGCCACCTATAAAATTTCTGCCAATCGCTTCCTAAGAGGTATGGTACGATTAATTGTAGGGGCACTAATACAAGTTGGAATAAAAAAAATGAGCCTCGGGGAACTTGAATACGCCCTCGAAAATCAAAGTTTCATAAAACAAGGATTATCAGTTCCTGCCGAAGGATTGACGCTTACCGAAGTAAGGTATCCCTGGGATTCATAATATAAACATACCTAATTTCGGAAAAAATAAGGGAACTAAAAGCAGCAATAAACAATAATATTTCTTATTTGTGGTTTTTTTAGCTCGACGCTACAAGTTTTTAATATATATTTTTACTACTAATACCTTAGCGTTCAGTGTTACTAAAAACCTGATATTCAATAAAATAAACAAAATTTTTGAGTGTAACTAATAAGTTTTAAGGTATTTATTAAAAATTGAGGTTGATGTAAGAACATCAGTTTCAAATATTTTAATTAAAACATTTAAAAAGAAATATTAAGCCCAAAAGCTTACCAGGTTCAATTTGTCCAAAAACTTTAGATAACAATATAAACCTCCTATTTAGGCAGTTCTGTAAAGGTTACCTTTAACTTAGCTCCATATTTAGGGTGTCCGGCTCCATATAATACGGATCTTGCGGCACGTTCACTTCTTGGAAAAACGCGAATAAAAATTTCAGGAGGAACTTTTCCATCTACCATCCTATTTAAATGCGTGCTTAAATTGACTCTGTATTTACCAGGACTTCCGTCTGCAGCGAATAAAGGATTTCCGCCGACTAACTTGAAAACTTCTTCTCCAGCAACCAATACATCAGAGGTAACAACATAATTCCCTGCTGTATTTTTGTAGAACAAAATAATCTGCGAGGCTGGAGGAAAATAAGTAGTATTATCTTCTTTAAGTGCTTCAATGTGAAACTCTAATTCTGCAAAATTGATTATTTTTCCTTTTAATTTCGTAATTTCCGGAATTCTTATAGCACCTAAAACACCCGCCATAGCCTGGGTGTATATAGTAGAACCGTCAGCCGAAAAAGGTTTATCAAGCGTAGTTTTAAGTTTTGACGACGATAAATCGTGACTAAAAGAGGATAATTTAGCAGAATAGCCATTGGTAACATACTGAAATTGCCCTGGGCTAGTAGAACCATTATAATAAAAATATAAGCCGGCATAATTACTTTGAAGATTTATGCCCACTATAGCTTGTGCATTATTAGCAGGCTTTAGAACGGCTCCCTTGAAAAGCTTAAAGAAATCGGCATCAGAGGTGTAGTTTGTACTATCAGCCTGAGCAAATGGCTTTAAAAAGGTAGCTTTATTAATAGGTATTCTAATCTGTGGAAACCTCAAGGTATCAATGGTTCCCTGACGATAATCAAAAACCTGAGTAGATGCAAAAGTTGGCGTAACGGTAACACTACCTATGGGTAATGCTTCTGTCGCAAAATTAGTATTTGAATTATAGGTATTTGTCCTATCCATTTGCTCTGCCAAAGGATAGATATTAAAGGTGATAGGAGCTGATAAATTTCCATAAAAAGCGGTGGTATCATAAGGTAAAACCCAGACAATAGAATCAACCTCCTTACCTTTAAAATCATAAAAAAGTCCTTGTTGCGGTAATACCTGCATATAGATAGAGGCATCAGATTTACCAAAAATAGGATCATTTAAACGTCCACATAAATAAGCACTTGCTGCAGTGAATGGAGAATAAACTTCAACTAAATCGCCCGACACCGTAGTTGACTGTACAAGCAGGGTATCAGAAAATCCAACTTTTGTGGTATCTTCCGATAAAAGATCCAAGCCAAATGAAGTAGAATCATTACAAGCACCTAACAAAAGGGCAAGGATTGAATAGAGGGCAAATTCCCTGAAATATTTCATAATACTAAACTTAATACAATTCGTTAATAGGAAAAAAGAGGTAAAAAAGATACATAGGGTTGTTTAACATCCTAATTTTCTACCTCCGGAAGCATTGCCCTATAAAAATCTGGAATACCTGAAAATAAATCCTCTCCTTCCATTTTCAACAAAGGCTTATCCTTGATTTCGTCAATGGCACTTTGAAGAGACTCATCTAGTAATTCCTCCGCTTGAATTACAGCATCAGCGTAAACTATTGCTCCCTGATGCAAAACGATATCATCACCGGAGCGAAAAGCCGAAAGATCAGCCTCTTGCAAATTATTGATACTTGCCTTTGTAAAAAATTTAGTATCAAATGATTTCTCTAAGGTATCTTTAAAAACTGAATATATCACCTTCACTTTACTGAATAGAGGATCATTTTTGTAGGCCGTTTTAAGGTAAAAAGGAACCAGACTGGTCATCCATCCCTGGCAATGAACAATATCAGGTGACCAACCGAACTTCCTTACCGTTTCAATGACCCCTTTACAGAAAAAAATCATTCTGTCAGAGTTATCATCATATTCAACGTCTTTTACATCGTGAAAAATTTCCCTGCCTTTGAAGAAATCGTCATTATCTAAAAAATAAACCTGCATTCGGATATCCGGAAGCGATGCAACTTTTATAATCAATGGAAAATCATCATCATCAACGATAATATTCATGCCAGATAAGCGGACTACTTCATGTAATCTATGTCTGCGCTCATTAATACATCCAAATTTAGGCATTAAAACCCTCACCTCCATCCCCTTTTCCTGAAGGTATTGCGGCAACTTCCTGGAAAGTTTGGCAATTTCAGAACCAAGTGTATAAGGTTCCATTTCTTGGGTTACAATCAAGACTTTTATTTTACCCATTGACTTACTTTTGTACTATTCTATTAGGGAAGATTTCCAAAATAATTTACAAAAGTACGAAAATTTTACGACAAATAGGAAAAATAACAACATAACAATGCCTTCCTTTTAGCTATTCCATTATATTTGCCATTTGTCTGTTGTCAATAGCCAAATTTAGATACCTGTTTTATATGAAAAAGACATTGTTAACCGGTCTGCAATTGGTCCTTTTTTTCGCTTTTGGATTCCTGTTGCTTTGGCTTTTGTATAGTAATCAACAGCAGGCCTATTTAGAAGATTGTGGATTAAAGAATATTCCAGCTGCTCAATGTAGCCTTTGGGATAAACTGAAGAATGATTTCTCTGGGGTCAATTATCTTTGGATTTACGCAAGCCTTTTTTGTTACGGCATTTCAAATCTTAGCAGAGCCATACGTTGGAAAATGCTGTTACACCCCATGGGGTATCACCCAAAATTGAGCAATGCGTTTTTCACTACCATAGTAGGCTATCTTGCAAATTTAGCCCTTCCTCGTTTTGGAGAAGTTGCCAGAGCAGGATCTATCGCCAAATATGAGAGAATCCCTGTGGAAAAAGCTATTGGTACTATTGTCGTGGACAGAATTGCCGATCTCTTCATGATTTTAGCCATTACCTTACTGGGGTTTATCATCGAATTTGATAAAATTTCAGCCATCGCCGTAAAATATATTAATCCCAATGAACGCTTTGGGGAGAAAATAGGCTTAGTCGTTTTCTTGCTTTCAGCAATGATTATAATGACGCTGTTTGCCTGGAAATTTAGAAAAAAAATGAGTACCTGGTCTATTTTTAATACCATCCGACATCTCTTCGACGGTTTTGTCAGTGGGCTAAAAAGCATAAAAGAAATTCCCAGTAAACGTAGGTTTTTGTTACATACTGTCATCATTTGGACTATGTATTTTTTAATGACTTACCTTACCCTGCTTTCATTCCATGTTACAGAAAATTTAACAGTATCAGCGGCATTATTCGTTTTTATATTGGGTGGTTGGGGCATTGTAGTACCTTCTCCAGGCGGGATGGGAACCTACCATTTTATGACCCAAATTGGCCTTGCCGTGTATGGTATTAGTTTTGAAGATGGTTTTTCATGGGCTAATATTTCCTTTTTCACCATTCAGATTGGAGGTACTCTGCTGTTTGGTACTATTTCGCTCATCTGCCTGCCACTAATAAATAGAGGTTATAAGCCAACGGTTACCTTATAAAAATGAGTGTAAAGGAAAACATTGAAAATAAAATAATGACCCATTTGGAAGATGCGCTCGACATTATTTCCACCTGGAAGAATAACAAAGAAAAAATAGTATTTACCAACGGGTGTTTCGATCTTTTCCATGCCGGGCACGCCCATTCATTAGCCGATGCTGCTAAGTATGGAACGAAACTAATTGTTGGCCTGAATGACGATTCCTCTGTACACAAATTAAAAGGAAAAAACCGGCCTTTTAATAATCTGAGTTCAAGAGCTTTTGTTTTAGCCTCTCTTCAGGCAGTCGATCTGGTCATTCCCTTCTCTGAATTAAATCCTGAAAATATAATTCAGACCATTATTCCTGATGTACTCGCAAAAGGCAGCGATTATACCCTTGAAAATATAGTCGGCGCAGCTTTTGTTTTAGAAAATAAGGGTGAAGTGGTTCGAATTCCTTTGTTACCAGATATATCGTCCACAAAAATTGCCGATTTTATGATTAAAAAAAATACCCCGGATGCAAACTAAAATACAAGATGTTATTCGTGTTCTTTCTTCGCATGCTCCTTTAAGCTGGCAGGAAGATTATGATAATTGTGGGCTATTAGTTGGCGACCAACAAACTGTCATAACGGGTATTACGACCTGCCTGGACGTGACCCTCGAAGTTATTAATGAAACAATTCAAAATGGAGCCAATTTGATCGTTTCGCACCACCCTATCATTTTTAAGCCATTAAAAAAATTATCACAGGGAGGTTTTGTTGAAAATATTCTTCTTAAAGCCATAAAAAATGATATAGCCATTTATGTTATTCATACCAATCTGGATAACGCCTATCACAGAGGCATAAATGAAACTTTAGCGAAAATCATAGGGCTTAATAATAGATCCATTCTGCAAGAAAAACAGGGCTTATTATCACAGCTTCAATGTGTCCTTTCAGAGAATGAAGCAAATACAATACTACCTCAATTAAATTTATTAAAGCCTCATTCTTTTTCTTATCAAGCTGGAAAAGCCAATATGTCAGAAGGTAAATTATCAATCGTTCTTCTTAATCATCAACTTTCCGAAGCATGTCAAATGATTGATTCATCCACAGAAAAAAAACCTTTTAAAGAAATTACAGAGGTGAAAAACACTTCTCACCTGGTTGGTGCAGGAATGGTTGGATATCTCGATCAGCCAATGTCCCCTGTTGATTTCTTAGACTTATTAAAAAACGCCTTATCTCTCAAAGTTATTAAACATACTTTTCTTTGCAAGGATAAAATTCATAAGGTAGCAATCTGTGGCGGGAGTGGGAGCTTTTTATTAACTGACGCTATTCGGGCAGAAGCTGATGTATTTGTCACCTCCGATTACAAATACCACCAGTTTCAGGAGGCAAATAATAAAATTATAATCGCCGATATTGGTCATTATGAATCAGAAGTATGTGCCATTAACTTAATAATGCAAATTATTTCTGAAAAATTTACTAATTTTGCCATTCGGTCAACAACCGTAGTTACCAATCCGGTGTATTATCACCAATAATTTCGAATATATCATAAACCTGCCCAACATGGCCGTTGAAAAAACAGTAGCTGAAAAGTTGAAAATGCTCTACGAGCTTCAACAAATAGACTCTAAAATAGACCAGATTGCCGTACTTAGAGGCGAATTACCCATAGAGGTAAGCGACTTGGAAGATGAAATCGTCGGCCTTGATACGCGTATCGAAAAAGCAAAGTTCATTGTAGAAGAGCATGTTCGCAATGCAGCTCAATATGATGCCTCAATTAAAGAATCTGAAAGTTTGATTGCCCGCTATCAAACTCAGCTTGATAACGTCAAAAATAATAGAGAATTTGAAGCCCTTACCAAAGAGTTAGAACTTCAAAAACTTGAAATTCAGCTATCTGAAAGAAGAAAAAAGAATGTTGTCATTGAAATTGAAAATAAAAAAGAAGCCCTGACCACCAGCATTTCAAAAAGAGATGTAAAACAAAAAGAATTAGAGCAGAAAAAAATTGAACTCGACGACATTATTTCTAAAACAAATGACGAAGAAAATGCTCTTCGTAAACGATCTGTAAAAGCTAGAAATGGTATCGAAGAAAGATTGTTAAAGTCTTATGACAAAATAAGAAAATCTTATAGAAATGGTCTCGCTGTAGTAACTATTCAAAGAGATTCCTGTGGAGGTTGTTTCAATAAAATTCCACCACAGGTTAAATTAGAGATTTTTACTTGTAAAAATATTATGGCTTGTGAGCATTGTGGCAGAATTTTAGTAGATGAGTTCACTGTAGAAATGAATTCTAAAGAAGCCAGCGCTAAAGCTTAAGCTTTTTCTATTTATAGTTTACCTGACAGGGATATAAAACATAGATTTACTTCGTGTTTTATATCCCTGTTCTCGTTTTACCAATATAATTGAATGATTTCACCTTAATTTAATCCAAAAGAATTATATTTAGTAACTTAATAACCTAAAAAGCAAAAAATGAAAAAAATAATGCTCCTCCTCTGGGTCGTATTCAGTGTAAATATGACGATGAATGCCCAGTGGGTAAAATTGTTCGAAGGTGAACATTTAAAAGCATGGAAAGCAAGCGAAAACCCTGAAACTTTCAATCTGACGGAGGGAACCTTAACCGTTCATGGCCCCAGAGCTCACCTTTTTTACGACGGGCCTCTTGCAAATCATAATTTCAAAGATTTTGAATTAAAAGTGCAGATTATGACTTTTCCTCAGGCCAATTCTGGCCTTTATATTCATACCGAGTTTTTGGAAAAAGCCTGGCCGGCAAAAGGGTACGAAATACAAGTTAATAATTCACAAAGTGATTGGAGGAGAACGGCCAGCCTATACAATATAGTGGATGTTGCTGAAGTAAATACCCCTGACAATGAATGGTTTGAACTACATGTAACCGTTAAGGGAAAAAGAATCATAACACAAATAAATGGCGTTACTATCGTTGATTATACCGAACCTAAAACACCTCTGAGAAAAGAAGGACAACTTCAGAGAATTTTAAGTAGTGGAACCATTGCTATTCAAGGCCATGACCCTAATAGCAAGGTCAATTATAAGAACTTAATGGTCAAAATAAATTAACATAACCTGATTTGTTAAAATCACGCTATAAAGAACAAAAAAGGGCGAAATGAAATCCATTTCGCCCTTTTTATAATTTATAGAAGTATCAGGTAATTATTTCGTTGCAGGAACAACCAACATTTTTGTTCTTACAAGCGCTGTAATATCCTCTGAATCAGGGGTAAACAAAAGAGCATTAAAAGAACTCGTATCAAAAACCATAACGAATTTGTTTTCTGTACAAACCTCTTTAATTTTTGCGGTTATTTTGTCCACAATAGGTTTTAACAGTTCCTCCCTTTTTACCTGGAGCTTTTGTTGTATTTGTTGTTCAAAAGCTTGAATTCCTTCTTGTTCTTTTTGAAGTAACTCCTGTTGCTCTTTTTCTTTTATAGGAGCAAGATTGCCAGATTGCTGCTCCTTCATAAAGGCAATATAATTATTTTTAAATTTCTCAGCCATAGCCTGACCTTCAGCTACCAGGGTGTTTTGGTATTCCTCCAGATCAATGTCTGCCTTGCGGGTGTCTGTTAATGAAGTCAAAAAAGCATTAAAGTTCATGTGACCATAACGCTGAGCATTTAGTCCAACAGAGGAAACTATAAGTAGGGAAAACAAAAATATTCTAATCATTGTAATTTGTTTTTAATAAGAACGACAAAAATAATCGATATCTTTTGAATTATGCCATAATTTTTAAAAGATTAATTTTTTAAATCAATATTACATCTAAATTCCTCCTTTTTCAGATAAATACCTAAAGAATTCAATCAATTTCAAACCTTGTTTAAAAGCATTAACCCTTAGAATGACCTTTTCAAATTTTCAGGTACATCATAGTTTGCGTACGACCATCTGCAAGGGTAACAACCACCAGATAGGTTCCTTTTGGCAATGTAAAGGGCAAAGAGACAAAATTATCCCCCTTATTAATTAATCCTCTAAAAACTTTTTTTTCGCCAAACCAAACGGAAACCTCGCCATTTTCTGAAATACCATTTAAATAAAAGCGTCCATCTCCTGGATTTGGGAATATATTAAATGGGGGAACCACCCATTTCTCTGTAAGACGGGTGACCGTTAAAGGGATAAAACCCAAAAATCCACTATAGTTAGAAGTAAAGGGTAAATTGACATTTGCTATGGATACTTTTCCGCGATAGGCCCCGGAGAATAGCAAAGAATGCCCGTCAAACTGTCTGAACTGCGAAGGAAAGGCCGTTCCGTCCCCCGAAAATGTTAACATATTCTGAGGCTTTCCGTCTGCTGAAGTCCACGTTGAAATAAAGGAATGAAAGGATGAAAATGTCTCCGCAGGGGCACCCTGCCAACGTAGTTTCCCTAATGAATATCCACTTAACCAAACATTTCCGTCAGTTTTGTACACAACTAAAGGAGCCTGGACATTCTCACCACCTAACATGGTAGCCCAATGTGCATTTCCTCCAAAAGCTATTTTCAATAAAAAAATATCTGATAATCCGTCTTGTGATTGTAAGGTTGTATTCTCCCCTATTTTCATTACCCCCGCAAGAGAACCGGACAGATAAATATCACCACTTTTAATATCCATAAAGGAGGAAAGTAATCTTTGCTCATAAACACCCCCAAATTTTACCAGTTTTTCTGCCCTTAAATCCTCTCTTCGCAGATACACTAAGAAAACATCCCAATCGCGGGTTAAGGCTACAACAGATAGTGAATCGACTAAAACATCGCGATCAAAATTACCTCCAATACCTATTGAATTTCCGCGTACAAATAAAGAAATGGCTTGCATTTGATTGTTCGGGAGGCTACCGGAAAAGGCCTTTAATTGTTTTACTTTTCCTGTATTCAAAGAAAATATTCCTGTAAAAACCGAAGATTCCCCTGTACCATAAAGAGTTTGTCCATTATCAAAAGTTATATTATCTTGAAAACTACCACATAAAATAAGTTCATTTCCAGCTTCGTCCAAATGCATTTGACCCCACTCCTGCCAGCTACTACCTTGAATTAGAGAGATCCATAGTAAGTCACCTTTCTCATTTATTCTGGCTATAAAAATAGCTTTCGAATTTCCCTCTGTTGTAAATATTTGTTGGTTAATCTGTATTCGTTCGGTAAAGCTTCCCGACAAGATAATATCCCCATTTGCCAGATTTTTTGCATCGAACAAAACATCATTTCTCGCACCTCCCCAAGAGAGTAAGACCTTAAACTGACCTTGCATCCATTTGCCTAAGAACAGATCATTTTCGCCAGCCGACGTCCACACCCTATTCATATCATTCCAGGAACCTCTGTAATTACCCGCCATCAGTGTGTCGCCACCCGTATTTTTAAAAAACGACATCACTTCAATGTCCCCTTTGATAGAAACATAATAAGGTATATCAAGAACCTGTGCGGTGGTTGAATTATTTTTTACACATAGGACCAGTGCGATAACAGATATAATTCTTAAAAATTGCTGTAATTTGCTGTCCATAATTTAAATTAATCCAATGTTCAATATAGTTAAAATGGAAAAAGGCCTAAGCAAGTTTATTTTACTGGCTATATTATTTTTATATGGTTGTAAAAATAAAGATAAGCCCTTTAACGAAGTATCTCTGTCTGATTTTGACCAAACCCTTAAAAACATGAACGAGGCCATTGGAAGTACCCCTGACGAAGATAGTTTATACCTTGCAAGGGGAAGTTTTTACCTTGAAAATGAAAAATTTGAGGAAGCAGTTCTTGATTTTATGCAAGCGTGGAAATTAGACTCAACCCATCCGGAAGCACTTCACAAACTATCTGACACCTATTTAGCCTATTTTAAGTCTTATGAAGCACTTCAAATTTTAATAAAAGCTGGAGAAAAATTCCCCAAATCAGCATCAACAATGAGGCATCTTGCCAAACTTCAGCTTATGCTAAAACAATATGACGAAGGATTCAAAACGTTGGAAAAAGCAAGAAATATTGGAGAAGGTATGCCGGAAACCGCTTTTTTAACGGGTATATTTTTCAAAGAAATAGGTGATACCGCCAGGGCCATAAATAGTTTACAGGAGGCGATAGAGGGGGATGCTGATATTGAAGATGCATGGATTATTTTAGGTCAGCTTCAAGAGGCAAAGGGAAATGCTATAGCAAAAAGGTATTATGAAACAGCCCTTCAGAGGAATCCTTCCAATAAACAGGCTTTAATGGCCAAAGCTAATTTTCTCGCTAAAAATAATGATTTACTTTCCGCTCTTCGTATTTTTAGGAAGTTGCAAAGTATTGAACCAGAAAATGCAGATCCCTTTTTCAATGCAGGCTTAATCCTTCTCGATGTAGATTCCATTGAACAGGCATCAAGCCAATTTGACCAGGCCATTACATTGAATCCACTCCTCATCGAAGGTCAATTTTATTGCGGATTAAGCGCTGAATGGTTAGGAGATAATCAAAAAGCGAAGAAACATTACCAACTAGCTCTTCGATTAGCCCCTGATTACAAAGATGCAAAAGATGGATTGGTACGATTAAATAAATAAGGTGGTCATTTATACCATAGACCTTGAAAAAAAATCGTATATTGGAATAAATAAAAAATTATGAAATTAACCTTTTGTGGCGGTGTTCAGGACGTAACCGGGAGTAGTCATTTGGTTACGCTGGACAGTGGGTTTACCATTTTATTAGATTGCGGTTTATACCAGGGAAATCGCCCCGATATGGAAAATTTCAATCAGGAATGGTTGTTCGACCCTCAATCTATCGATTGCCTTATACTTTCCCATGCCCATATTGACCACTGTGGAAGAATTCCTAAATTAGTAAAGGACGGGTTTAAAGGTAACATATATTGCACTCATGCCACCCGTGATCTTGCTCATATTCTATTGTTGGACAGTGCCTTTATTCAAGAAAAAGATGCTGAGTTTTTTCATAAGAAAAGATCTCGGAATGCTGATTATCAAGATCGTGATTTTCAAGAGCCTTTGTATAGAAGCAAAGATGTACCCATAGCTTTAGAACAATTTGTCACGGTTGGTTACGACCGTTGGATAAACATCAACGAACAGGTCACCTTTCAATTTTCCGATGCAGGTCATATTCTCGGGAGTGCCGGAGTAACCCTGCGTGTCATTGAAAATAAAACGGAAAAATTATTAGGCTTCACTGGAGATATTGGTAGACCCGAACGACCTATTTTAAGAAATCCTAAACCGTTGCCACCTGTTGATTTCTTGATATCTGAATCGACCTACGGCAATAAAGAACACGACGCTAATCCTAAAGAAAGAGAAAGGTTTTTGCAGATTTTAACTGAAACCTGTGTTGAAAAGGGAGGAAAAGTAATTATCCCTGCTTTTAGTGTCGGAAGAACTCAGGAACTCTTATTTATCCTGGATCAGTTAGAAAATGAAGGGAAATTGCCCCAGGTTCCGGTATTTGTTGATAGTCCTTTAGCGGTAAATGCAACGATGGTTTATGCCTCTCATCCCGAATGTTTCGATGAAGATTTGACCGAATATTTACTCCTTGATGAAAATCCGTTTGGTTTTAAAAGGCTAAAATACTTGCGCAAACAATCCGATTCAATGGCTCTAAATGAACTAAAAGGGCCTGCGATTATTATTAGTGCTTCGGGAATGATTAATGCAGGAAGGATAAAACACCATGTGGCACACAATATTGAAAACCCGAATAATACTATTTTGATTGTTGGATATTGTTCCCCTTTTACGCCAGGTGGAAAGCTGCGGGCTGGCGACAAAAGCATTTACTTATTAGGACATAAAATGGAAGTTAGAGCCAATGTTGAAATTTTGGACTCTTTTTCCGCTCATGGCGATAAACTAGAAATGCTTGATTATTTAAAAAACCAGAAAGGTCACGTAAAAAAATTATTCCTCGTTCATGGAGAACACGAGGCAAAGAAAGCCTTTTCAACACTGCTTCACCAATATGGATTGCCTGAAGCTGTAATTCCTTCGTCAGGTCAAGAATTTGTCCTGTAAAAAAGACCTATTTGGAAGTTTGAATTTTATTAAGGAGTAACTGAGCTTTTATAAGAAAATCAGCGTGATGATTATTCCACTCGTTATATATCATCATAAGTCTAGCAGCATCCCATGCGGCAGATTTGGGTACAATTTGTCTGGCGGCAATGGGGTGAAGCCAATATTCAAGATTGTTACTTTTTAAATGCGATTTGTCTAACCTGTAGTTTATAATAACAGATAATTTGTTTAGTGAAAACAAATATTCCGTCGTTTTATTTAACTCTTTTTGTAAATCAATCACATTCCAACCTGAGAAATCAGCGCCACATCGTTCACATAGAAAAAGATCCCGACGCCCATCAAATACCACTAAATCATCAAATTCATATTTGTGAAAATTCTTCTCAAGAAAGTTTCTAATATGCAGTTTAGCGTTTTTTAACTTATTAAATTCGAAAAAAAGCTGATCTTCTGATAACTTAAAATTTTCATCGAAGGGTCTGGATTGACCAGTATTTAGATTAAAAACCTCTTTATTTCTTGAGAGCGTATGACCCAATTCATTTACTTCAGAATAGACATTTACAATATCAACGGGAGCGTTATTAATCCAACTTTCGAGGAAAAGCTTTTTAGAACCAATTTCGAAAACTAAAAAAGCAATTTCACTAATAGCATAAAAATTGGGATATCCACCGTAGATATTACCATATTTGAGTTCCAAAAAGGCTATATTCCTATTCACTTTTTGTGTGTATTCTGGGTTTCGGATTTACCAAGACCACCTTGAGAAAAACCGGGAAAAAATTTTCGAATGCAATATAGTGTAAAAAGGTAAATAAATTATACAAGTTTTACTTTAAATATTTTCTAAAAAAATCAATTTATTTGATTATCAATCCCTTAAAATATTATCCGATGATAATGTGTAAAGAAAGAATCATGGGAACTCAACGGGAAAAGCATTCATTTTCCTAACTACTACCATTGTTTTGACTGATAGGGATAGCGGATTTTATATTGATCCTTGACGAGACCCAGTAATCTTTGTCGAAAAACATCCATATTTTCCTTTTTTTCAGCAGAAATAAGGAGAGGTTCAATGAGTTCACCTTGCACCCATTTTGTCATCATACTGGAAACGACCTCCGTTTTACCTTCCTCATCGAGAAGTTCGTCAAAATATTTTTCGCGATAGAGATCAAATTTATTAAGAATCAGCCAGGTTGGCTTTTCGGCAACGCCCAGATCGAGCAACGTTTGATTCACTGTGCGTATATGATCTTCATGCTGTGGATGGGCGATATCGACTACATGAAGAAGAATATCACTTTCTCTTACTTCGTCCAGTGTTGATTTAAAACTTTCAACCAGATGGTGGGGTAACTTTCTAATAAATCCTACGGTATCGGACAATAAAAAAGGTACGTCTTCCAATACTACCTTGCGTACGGTAGTGTCGAGGGTTGCAAAAAGTTTATTTTCGGCAAACACATCTGATTTACTCAGTAAATTCATCAGGGTTGACTTTCCCACATTGGTATAACCTACGAGGGCTACACGAATAAGATCTCCGCGACTTTTACGTTGTGTTTCATTTTGCAAAGAAATTTTTTCCAGTTTCTTTCTAAGCAAAGTAACTTTATCTCTAACGATACGACGGTCTGTTTCAATTTCCTTTTCACCGGGACCTCTCATACCGATACCCCCTTTTTGCCTTTCCAAATGCGTCCAAAGTCCTCTTAATCTGGGCAATAGATACTGCATTTGAGCCAATTCAACCTGAGTTTTTGCTTGAGCCGTTTGTGCCCTTGACGCGAAAATATCTAAAATTAAGGTAGAACGATCAATGATTTTTACTTTAAGGAAAGCCTCCAGGATATTGACCTGTTTGCCTGTAAGATCGTCATCAAAAATGACCATATTTACATTTTCGTGGCTTTGGACATAGGCTTGAATTTCCTCTAATTTACCCTTTCCGATAAACGTTTTACTATCGGGATGAATCAATTTTTGAGTAAAACGCTTTAGACATGTCGCACCTGCAGTGAGGGCTAAAAAGGCTAATTCGTCTAAATATTCATTTACTTGTTCCTCCGTTTCTCCTTTTTGGATTAGTCCCACTAAAACGGCAAATTCCGGTTCTAAAAGAACACCTTTTTGAGCCTTTTCACCAACATTCCAACCATTACTCATATTAACATAATTATTGTATCCAATCCGAAGGATTAAGTCTCTGCTTTTCCTTCCATAATTCAAAATGAATCTCAGGTTTTTCATCACCTAAAGACCCAATAGATTGATTAACCGACAGTACATCCCCCCTTTTAACACTAATCGTCTCCATATTGGCATATACGGTATAAAAATTATCGTGTTGCACAATCACTGTATATTGGTAGCCTGGAACAACTTGAGTACCAACCACTTTTCCCGGAAAAACAACTTTTACAGATGCTTTCGGGGAGGTTAAGATGTCAATTCCATTATTCACTGTTTTCACATCTTTAAAATCAGGGTGTTGTTGCGTACCAAAGGATTTGACTACCTGTCCGTTCTCGACGGGCCAGGGAAGACTTCCTTTTGCTTGTTGAAAATGAGACGCGGTGGAGGCAGGCATTGATTTTTTATCTGATTTTGGCGCTATTACATTCCTTTTAGCTATCGCCTCCATCTCTGTTCGAATCACCCTTTCTATGGAATTATCCAATTTAAGTCTTTGCCGCAACTGATCTTCCAATGAGGTGGCTAATTTCTGTTCATTATCCTTTAGCGTAGTCAATACCTTATTTTTGACCTTCATTTCCTGCCCTAACTGTTGTTCTTGTCCCTTTATTGCCAGTAAAATAGATTCCTTTTCTGCCAACGAGGCGGTAAGCTGAACCGTTTTCTTTTTCAAAGTTGTTTGCGTAGCATGAATTAGGGAAACCTGTCTTCGCCGATAACTCTCGTATTGTTTTACCAGAACAAAGCGTTTATAAAATTGATTGAGATTTTCAGCTGAAAACAGAAAAGCATCCAGATTTCGATTTAACTTATTTCTCAAAGCTGCCCTCACCATTTGCTTGTATTCCATCTGTAAACGATCAATATCTAACTGAAGGGATGCCAGAACGTCTCTCGTTCGATATATTCTCGACTCCGTGTAAATAATTTCACTTTTAAGATTATTTACCAGTTGTTGCCTGTTCAATACCTGTGTTTGAAGATTAAGATAGTGTTGTAGAGATTTTTCTTTATCCTCTCTGGTTTGTTGAAGTTCCTTGGTTGTTTGTTCAATATTTTTCAACAAATCCTTCCTTCGTTCCTCTAATTCCTTTCGCGATTGACTATAGGAAGGGACGATTAAGGCGAATAAAAAAAGAAAATTAATAGCTACCAGAATACCTTTGCGGGATATCGAAGCGAAGGCTGACAGGCAAATTGAATTGAACCTGATTGAATGATAGAACGACATGTAGGTTTCCAGTTTCGGCACTTTGTATATTCAAATCACGAAAATAAGAAAATTGTTGCTTGCTTTCTAATGCTTTATAATCTCCAAACTTCATTTTAAAGTATTTGTTGCTTGAAGGCTGACCCCAATCTATAGCAGAAATCCTTTTATTATTAAAATCCCAGCCTAAAGACAAGATACCATTATCCATTGATTTTTGCAACTGCCACTCAAATGATTCTTTATTAGTCACCGTAAAATCAGATATATCGTCTAAAGGAGCATTTCCCAAAAGGAGTGCCTGAAGATGTAAAAAATCACCAGGCAGTTGATATTTTTCCTTTATGAAAGAGATAGGATGAGCTTCAAATACATTATTGAGCCTGTTTAAGTAAAAAAAAGAATCTTTTAAAATCAATGCTCTTCCCACTTCGAACCCTAATTTTCGCAAAGAAACCCAAATGGCACTATCCCTGCGAATCCGAATAATACCTTGTCCGCTCAAATTTGAATCTTCTGATTCCATTTGCAGTTGACATTTCCCCTCCATCCACTCTGGAGCTAAGACCGCTTTTTTAAGAAATAAAGAAGGGTTATCATCTTCAGCCAATCCTCCTTTTTTAATAATTTTAGGTGAGCAGGAAAGAAAGACAAAGAGCAGAAAAGAAGAAAAAACTAATTTATTCATCTTATTAAAACTTACTCAATTTTAAGGATAAACTTTTTCCTGTGTTACCCAATTCCAGTGATTTTTTGTAAGCATTTTGGGCCTCCAATGTATTCTTTGCAGAAAGAAATGCGTCTCCCCAATGTTCAAATAACAAAGGTGTTCCCCATTTTGACCCCTCAACAAATAACTTTAATGCTGCATCAAGTTGATTGGCCTTAAATGCTGCAAAAGCTTTAGCATGTATGACAAGCGCCTCATTATACATATCATCCAAACCGATATTTGTCAAAGGCAGAGGTATTTCACCCCCTGATAATATTTGCAGTGCCCATAGGTAAGATTTTTTATCTTTTCCTTTTAAAGATAAAAAAATATCATTTGCAGCTACTTTTTCACCTTGTAGCGATAGGGAAAGCGCTTTTAAAGCCATTAAATGGTTGGTAAGCTGCTCATCTTTGGAACTTTGAAGAAAAGCCTCCTCCATTAAAGGTAAGGCTTCCGCCGTTTTACCCTGAAATAAATAACCGTAAGCTGCATAAAAAGGAATCTTTGGATTATTAGGAAAAATATCCCAGGCAAACAAAGCTTCTTTAGTTAAGGAAACAGATTGACCGGTAGTCCAAAGGAGATTCAAATAATTTTCCCAAACGAAAAAAATAGATTCTTCCTTTTTTAGCGCGGCTTTATACTTCATCACGGCCGTATCAACTACCCCCATGATACGATAAATTTCAGCCTGGAGCGCCAAAGGAGCGGCATCAGAAGGATGAGCTACTTCCATTGAAGCACAAAGCACCAATAATTGTTCCTTCAGAGAAACCTCTTTAGAAATAACCAGTTTATCAATTTCAGGCATCAATCGAGCCCTTTTCTTTTCGGTATCAATTTGATTATCAGAAAAAAATGAATTTAATGCTAAAAGTGAAGTAGCTCCAGAATTATTTTCAAGTTGACTTAGCTCAAATTTTGCGCGCGCGGCATCAGGCCGTAAGTATAATAATTGCCTTAAAATTTTTGATGCTCCTTCCGAATCATTATGCTTAATAAAATAATCAGATGCCAGATAAAAATGATTCTCTTCCGAGGGGAATAAACTAATCAGGCTAATCAGTTCTTTTTTTGCTTTTGGAATATTACCTGATAGATGAAATAGCTCTTTTCGTTGAATAATCGTCTTAGGAGAAACACCCCAGGTAGATTCTAACAAATCTAACACTTTAAATGCAGCATTCCAGTCATTAGTTTTTTGGTGACAAACCATCAATGACTGATAAAAATCAACTCCTTTGGGATCCAGCGTGATACATTTTTGTAGTACAGGAATAGCCAGATTAAATTGACTATTCTGCATATAAAAATCTGCTAGTTTCTGTTGAAACCAACGATTATCAGGTGATTTTTTAGTGGCTGAAAGAGCGTAAAAAATCGCTTTTTCCCATTGTGCACTATCCTGATAAATCAATGCCAAATAATAGTCAGCCAAATCATTTGACGGATAATCCTTCAACAATTTCTGATAAATAGCTACTGCCTTGTCTGTATTGCGTAAAAATTTCTCTTTAGCGCCTTCGATTAAAGCCGTTTCTACCAATAAATCATTCGCAGAAACCTGCACTGGCTGCCCCACTACCGCAAGACTTAACGACAAGAAAGAAAGACAAAACCAGATAATTTTCATGAAAAGATATAAAGATTATTAGTCAATAACGGTAATTTTAAGCATGTTGGTGCGGTGTTTTCTCATCAACGGCATGGTACCGGTATTCACCACGACATCCCCTTTTTGAAGGACCGATTTTTCTTTTAACAAATCGACTACATCCTGAATGGTGTCATCAGTGGTAGCATAACGATCATAATAAAAGCATTCGACGCCCCACACAAGACTTAGCGTGGCGAGCATGTGGATTTTATCACAAAAAATATACGTTTTGATATTGATATCGGGTCTAAAACTTGACACTTTAAAGGCAGTATAACCTGAACTGGTCATACCAATAATAGCGGTAGCTTTGATACTTTCAGCGGTATGAACTGCCTGTTGACATACAACATCAGAAAGGAAAGTACGTGACTTTGCAGAAGGGATTGGTCTTTTATCCCCAATTTCGAATACTTTTTCGGCCTCTTGAATAATTCTCACCATGGCTTCAACCACTTTAATGGGATGTCTACCAACGGAAGTCTCTGCACTCAACATAACGGCATCGGCACCGTCAAATACGGCATTAGCTACATCGGTAGCTTCAGCGCGCGTTGGTGATGGATTAGTAATCATGGAATCCATCATCTGGGTAGCCACAATAACAGGTCTGGATCTACGAATACACTTTTGGATAATTTTTTTTTGAACAACAGGCACTTGCTCAATAGGAATTTCAATGCCTAGGTCACCACGGGCCACCATAATGGCGTTAGAAGCCTTAATAATTTTATCAATTTTTTCAACAGCCTCAGGTTTCTCAATTTTAGAGATAATTTTAGCCGGGTGATTCTTAGCGTCGATTTTAACTCTTAATTCCTTAACATCTTTAGCTGAACGGACGAAAGAAAGGGCGATCCAGTTAACAGGCTGAGTAAGAATAAATTCCAGATCAATAAGATCCTTTTCGGGTAAAGAAGGAAGAGAAATTTTTGTATTGGGAAGATTCACTCCTTTATTTGAGGACAAAACACCACCGAATAGCGTAACTAATCTAACTGTATCTTTAAAATTTGTTTCTATCACTTCGAAAACCAGTTTACCGTCATCTACGAGAACTTTTTCACCTACCTTAACATCGGATGCAAAATCCTGATAGCTCATATAAATAGCGTCCCTGTTACCAATACAGGGTTTATTAATCAGCGTAATAACGTCTCCTTCTGCAAGTTCCAACGCATTATTTTCGATTTGACCAACCCTAAGTTTAGGTCCCTGAAGGTCGGCAAGAATGCCAATATGATAGCCAAATTTTTCATTTAACTCAGTAATACGTTGAATCACTTCAAGATGCTCATTGTGTCGACTATGAGAAAAATTGAGTCGAAAAATATTCACCCCGGCATCGGCTAAGGCGCGAAGATTCTCAATGGAGCTACAAGCAGGACCAACGGTAGCTACTATCTTTGTGTTTTTGTTAACTTTGTTATGCATTTTTTTGGGTATATCACATTTAACATTCTAATAAATGTAAGGGCGAAATAAGCAATAATATTGCAAAAAGGGGTTAAAATATGTGAAAAAATGAAAGAAAGAATGGATTAAAGCAAAAAAATAAGAAAAAACTTTGATTTTAAAGGTAGTTCTGCTTTACTTTGCACCTTATTTTAATAAACCACTAATAATTTCCCTATGTCTAGCATTGCAGAAAGAGTAAGCAAGATTATCGTTAAAAATTTGGGAGTTGACGAAGCAGATGTAAATCCTGGTGCAAGTTTCACCGGTGATTTAGGAGCCGATTCTTTGGATACGGTTGAGCTAATAATGGCTTTTGAAAAAGAATTCGAAGTCTCTATTCCAGATGAGCAAGCGGAAAAGATTCAAACTGTTGGCGACGCCGTTAAATATCTAGAAGATCAGTTAGCTGCAAAGTAAATCTTGTGTAACTAAAGTGCAAACCACAAGTCTGTTAAATGTCAGGCTTGTGGTTTTTAAAACGTTGAAATGGATCAGATGAAAAGAGTTGTTGTAACTGGTATCGGGGCGATTACGCCCATTGGTAATGATATTAATTCCTTTACCTCCAGCCTTCAAAATGGAGTCAGTGGTGCAAACCTAATTTCTCTTTTTGATCCAGCTCTTTTTAAAACGCGCTTTGCTTGTGAAGTCAAAGACTTCAATCCTGAATTGCATATTGACCGTAAAGAAGTCAGAAGGTTAGACCGTTTCGCTCAAATTGCTATTTGTTGTGCCGCGGAAGCTGTTAAAAATTCAGGCCTCGATTTCGAAGGGGATACCTCATTAGATCACGACCGCATAGGTGTCATCTGGGGTTCAGGTATTGGGGGTCTTAGTAGTTTAGAGGAAGAAATAAAGGAATTTATGAAGGGCGATGGAACGCCCAGATTCAGTCCTTTTATGATTCCTAAAATGATTTCTGATATTGCCGCTGGACACATATCTATGAGATATGGTCTTCGTGGTATAAATTATGCCACAGTCTCTGCCTGCGCTTCAGCCACTCACGCCATCATCAATGCTATGGATGCTATCCGCTTGGGTAGGAATGATATCGTTGTCACAGGAGGTTCCGAAGCCACCGTAACCGTCGCGGGTATGGGCGGCTTTAGTGCTATGAAGGCGCTTTCCACCAGAAATGATGATTATTTAACTGCTTCCCGTCCGTTCGATAAAGATCGCGATGGGTTCGTTCTTGGTGAAGGTGGTGCTTGCATTATTTTGGAATCTTTGGAACATGCTCAAAAAAGAGGTGCCACTATTCTTGCAGAAATTGCCGGTGGCGGCGCTACCGCTGATGCATATCATCTCACTGCACCTCATCCGGAGGGTCTGGGTGCTACTAATGTTATGAAAATTGCATTGAAAGATGCAGGTCTCAATAAATCAGATATTGATTATGTGAATGTCCATGGAACTTCCACGCCATTAGGTGATATTGCTGAAACAAAAGCTATAATGAATGTTTTTGGCGACCATGCTTATAATATGAATATTAGTTCAACAAAATCCATGACGGGCCATTTGCTTGGTGCTGCCGGTGCCGTTGAATCCGTTGCCTCTATTCTTTCTATTATACATAAATTTGTACCTCCCACAATCAATCATTTTACAGATGACCCTGCATTAGATGCAAAGCTTAATTTTACTTTTAATGAAGCTCAACCCAGAGAGGTAAAAGCAGCATTAAGCAATACTTTTGGGTTTGGAGGTCACAATGCGTGTGTTATCTTTAAAAAATTTGTATAACTAATAGTCTATTGCGATTACTATTCAAATTGTTTAACTTTTATCTGTCTAAAGATAAATATTTCGCTCGACGCATGTTCGATGTTCTTGGCTTTGTTCCAGGTAACATAACTATCTATAAACTTGCCTTTTCTCATAAATCTTCCCAAAATGAAAAATCTGTCCTCTCTCAAAATAATGAGAGGTTAGAGTATCTTGGAGATGCAGTACTGGGTACTATCGTTGCAGAATACTTATTTAAAAAATATCCAGATAGCAATGAAGGTTTCCTGACCAAAATGCGTTCTAAAATCGTAAAAAGGAAAACCTTAAACCGAATTGGTGATAAGATGGAACTCGATGGCGTTTTACAGGAATTTAATAATACCAGACTAAGCAGGTCTATGCTCGGAAATGCAGTAGAGGCACTGGTTGGTGCTATTTACCTCGATGCCGGCTACGCATTTACACAAAAATATATCGTAGAAAATATTTTACGCCGGTATCTGGATATTCATGAACTGGAAAATTACGATGACAATTATAAGAGTCAGCTCCTTGAGTGGTGCCAGAAACATGGAAAAACAATTTCCTATAAACTTATTTCAAGATATAAATTTGAAAAACGCGATCGTTTCAAAGTCGGTGTTTTTGTAAATAATCAACGCATAGCCACCGCTGACGATTTCAATAAAAAAAGTGCAGAGCAAGCCGCTTCTGAAAAAGCGATGATTGAGTTGGGTTTTCTGACTGAAGAAGATGACGATTGATTTTTTCTACATAACACATGTCTCTATTACCTCTTTGGGAGGATATTGAAAAATTATCCCCCGATCCCGCTACCCTGGAACGATGTTATCGTTTAGCATCTCAACGATATCTAAAAGATATTGGTGTAGCAGAAGGCTATATTTGGGGTAAAATAAAAACTTCAGGGGCTTCTTTTTACCAGGTTTGCTGGCAGTTGGAAACCTTAATTTCTGCTTCTAATTCTCCGATACATCCAAAACCAGATAAATATACCTTAGCCCTCGCATTTTACTATTGTAAAAATCCAATGGCATTTCCCACTTTTGAAGAAATCCCTTCCTGGGTGATAACTTATGTTTCAAAGAAACCATTAAGTGAGGCAGAAATACTGGAAAAAGAAGCAGAAAACCAACGATTAAGAGAAAAAAACCAAATAAAAAGACAGGCAGAAATGCTTCAGGGGTGTTTAATATTAACCCTTTGGCTTGAAGATTGTTTGAAAATGGGTCTGGCACGATTAAGAGAACAGCCCTACTCCTTTTGGGAATCCATCGTTACCAGACTGACTGACTTTAAGTTAAATGGCATTAGCTCTCGATTACTTCCCCTTTTTTATCAACGAAATAATGAAAACTGGATACAAATCGCCACCAAGCAACTCGGTGAAATTATTCTTTTTTGCGAGGCCTTTCAAAAATGGGATGATTTTACCAGCGAAAATCAACAAGATTTATTAGTGTATGGTGGGGCTACCATTAAAAAAGAAGTAGTGCTTAGTGAACCACCAGTAACCGACGAATGGTTTGTTTGCTCCCTTGAATATAAACAGATTAGTAATGATCTGAATGCACGGTTTATTTGGTTGTTTGGACGCTCAACAGGGCGGTATGCACAGGTAATTTCTTTCAGCTGGCGGGGAGAAAAATGGGAAGATGAGTACGAATTGCACACCCGGGTAAAAGGCAATGTACATTATTACCCTTCAGGATTTCCTCAAAGAGCTATTTTACAAATAAGTGAAAGAGAATCAGGTAAAATCGCTTCTTTTCCAACAGATTATAAAGACTGGCATTCTTTTTTCGAATCCTATAGAATGGCCTTCAAGCGAAATTTCCTTTTAGAGGAATTTCCAGGATTTATAAGCGAGCTAACGGTTATGAATGAAAAGTCACTGATTCTATTAGATGAATCAGGTACTGCCATTGAGACAGTACCTGATTATGATGAAAAATGGGATCTCGTTGCATTTAGCGAGAACAAAAAAGTCACCATTTTCGGCCTTTGGAATGGTCTGTATTTTATACCTAAAAGTTATTTTTAGGTCTATTATTTAACCCTTTCCGCAGCATAAACAAAATATGGGGTATCCCCTTGCCAGGGCATTGCTTTAAGTTTTTCCTTGTAATAAAGTTTAACGGGAACACCCTGAAGTGAGTCCAGAGCATGATAAACCTTTTTATTTCTTACAGAAAAATCCCAATTGGTGGACATAAAACCTTGTTTAGTTTGAGCCATACCAGCAATTCCCAAGGTTCCTTCGTAAGTTTTAAAAATGTATCCTTTTTTAGTAATTTTCACTAAATAGCCGGAACGGGTTCCATTGCTATAAGTAAAATTACAGATTACCAGATAGCTGATAAAACCGAAGAGAATAAACCCGATAACGTAAAGAAAAAATTTCTTCATTCTATTTCCTATATTTTTTACTCCGTCTTTAACTATTTCTTTATACTCGCTCATAACATTTAATTTTTACAAAAATAGTTAAAAAATTTCATCCTTAGGCGCCTAAAACATAAGCATTAGCCGCAATTAAACAATCTGCCACCATTCTTCTTGCTTCCTTAACAGGTTGAATCGGATATTTTGAGAATCTCTTCACACCCATTAAAAAAGTTTTAAGGAGATCACCTTCTGAGAATGACGATAAAGCGTCGGTAGCATTTTTTTGCATTCTAAAAGATGCATCGTGTAAAAACACTCTTAAAATGGCATCATACACCTCTTGATTTATTTGCTTGTCCGCTTTTATAGAAAGCTTTTCTACGCGAAGCAGGGTAGATTCGGCTAAAAACAAATCGGTAAGCATATCAGAAAGATTAAATAAAACCTCTTGTTCCTCCTTCAAATTAATCTTACCGTCCATTTGAGATTTTGCAGCAGCACCTGCTACCATCAGTAAAATTTTCTTAAAATCGGTAATGGCTTTTTTCTCTTCTGCATAAGGACCAGATACATTTTCCAATACTGGCATGGAAGCTAACTCCTTTTGAACTGCCCAGGCGGGACCTACTAAATCAAGTTCTCCCTTCAGTGCCCTTTTAAAGAGTTGGTCGACCATCAACATTCTGTTTATTTCATTCGTTCCCTCGTAGATTCTATTTATTCTTGAATCCCTATAGCCTCTTGCCGCAGTTCCTTCCTCTGAGAAGCCCATGCCGCCGTGAATTTGTAAGGTTTCATCTACCACATAATCAACCACTTCCGAACCTACAATCTTTAGAATAGAACACTCAATTGCATATTCTTCTGCCCCCTCCAATTTAGCTTTAGCAAATGGCACCCCTTCTGCAGCTAATTCCTCTCTCTTTTTTTGCAACAAATGGGAAACCCTGTATAAGGCACTTTGTCCGGAAAAAATGCGAATCGCTTGTTCTGCAATCTTATATTTAATGGCACCAAAATTAGCAATGGCCTGTCCAAATTGAACTCTTTCATTGGCATATTTAATGGCGGTATCCGCACTTCCTTGTGCACCACCCAGACATAAAGCGCCCAATTTATATCGACCGATATTCAGCACATTAAAGGCAATTAAATGTCCCTTTCCAATATCGCCCAATAAATTTTCGACGGGAACAGCCACATTTTCAAAAAACACCTGTCTTGTAGAAGAACCCTTAATCCCCATTTTCTCTTCCTCTTCCCCAAAAGTTAGCCCTGGGGTATTTCTTTCTACTATAAATCCGGTGAATTTTTCTCCTCCAATTTTGGCAAAAACAATGAAAATATCAGCAAAACCGGCATTGGAAATCCACATTTTCTGCCCGTTTAAAATGTATTTCGTTCCATCCTCGCTTAAATCAGCCCTTGTTTTAGCTGCTAAGGCATCGGAACCTGAACCGGGTTCAGTTAAACAGTAAGAAGCTTTTAATTCCCCCAAAATAAGTCGGGGAAGATAATGAGATTTCTGTTCTTCCGTCCCAAAATATAAAATGGGCAACATACCGATACCAATGTGAGCTGCATAAGCAACCGTGAAGGATCCGGAAGGTCCCATAACCTCGCTAATCAAGGTATTAGTATGGTTATCAAAGTCTAAACCTCCATATTCTGTAGGCATGTGTGTACCCAAAAAACCAAGTTCAGCAAACTTACCAAGGACATCCAATAAAGTATTATCTTCCTGTTTGTCAATTTTTTTTGCATGGGGTAAAACTTCCTGAACCAGAAAATCATAAGCCGTCTGCCGTATCATTTTCTGTTCCTCATTGAAATCTTCCGGGATAAAAATATCCTCAATGGTGCTTTCCTTCAATAGAAATTCACCTCCTTTTAGTTGTGACTTAACAGCTGCTGATTCCATAATTTTATTTTTAGCGAAATTTCGCTACAATAATACAACAAAAATGAAAAGATAAAGGTTTATGGTTTATAAAATATGCAAAAAAATTAAACCTAATCCAGTCTATTTCAATTTAGTTATTAAAATTAATAAGAATGCTCCATATTATTTTCTATTCCTTTTTTTTCTCCCTCTTCAATCCGCCTATTACTTTAGAAATTAAAATGGAAGGATTGATTCCAGAAAAGGGAACCATCCGAATTGGTCTGTATAATTCTGCGGCTGCCTTCAAAGATGAGGCAAATCCTAATCATGCCCAAGTAGTGTCCGTAGGAAAAAACGCTACACAAATAATTAAGTTTGAAGGACTTCCCGAAGGAAAATATTTGGTTGCTGCCTATCAAGATGTAAATGGCAATAAAAAAATAGATAAAAATATTTTAGGTATTCCAACAGAGGCTTACGCATTTTCAAATGATGTGTTTCCCAAGTGGAAAAGCCCATCGTTCAATGAAGCTGCTATAAAATTGGAAAGGCCTTATGAATCTATTAAGCTTAAGTTTCGTACCTGGATTGAATAATCAAAAAAATTAGTACGAAAAATATCGTACATCATTTGGATGTTCCATAAATGTGTCTTACATTGCACTACGAAGTTAATCGTAGATAAATGTAAGACATGATAAATTTACCCAATCCAACGGAAGCGGAACTGGAAATTCTGCAAACACTATGGCAGATAGGACCTTGTTCTGTCAAGCAAGTACATGGACTTTTGCAAGAAAAAAGGGAAGTTGGCTATACCACCATACTCAAGCAATTGCAAATAATGCTGGAGAAGAAATTGGTCCAAAGAGATGAATCTGCAAGAATTCATCTTTATCAGGCGACTATTTCCGAGCAAACTACAAAAGAAAAACTAGTGCAAAAGTTTGTAATCAATACTTTTCAAGGATCTTCGCATCAATTAGTTATGCAAGTTTTAGGAAATGCAGCTGCATCCGCCTCTGAGTTGGAGGAGATAAAAAAATTGATTTCCCAATTAGAAGATCAAGATTCCACCCATCAAATTATTTAATATTTAAAGGTATTGCCGTGAAAAATTTCATAGAATTTCCTCAAAATCTGATTGATGTGTTAGGCTGGACCGTATTCCATGCAATATGGCAAGGGGCTATCATTGGACTGGTATTTTATATACTGCTTACTACCCAAAGTTTTAAAAGTGCCAAAGCCCGATTTAACGCAGCATGGACCACCTTGTTCATACAATTACTTACTTCCGTCTGTACTTTTTGTTATATATGGAACGAATTTGCCAACAGATTTGAACCTGCAATAAACCAGGAGTCAGGTATTCAAAATCATTTCTATTTATCAGGCAATGAAACGGTGGCTGTTCAAACCTCTCTGCTTGAAAAATTACTTAATCTGCCTAGCCAATACATTGATTGGGTCTCCTGGATTTGGTTAATAGGCGTAAGCTTCATGACCTTGAGAATGATGGGAGGCTTTTCTTATTTAATTTGGTTAAACAAGGTAAGTACGGACCCACTTCCACCGGAAATGAACTTGTTTTTGGAGCTGAAACGAAAAGAAGCCGGCGTAAAAAGAATCATCGGGAAGTTATCCACACAGATTCAAAGCCCTATTGTATTTGGCCATTTCAAACCCATTCTGCTTTTCCCCTTTGCCTTACTTTCAAAACTTACTCCCGAGCAAATAGAAGCAGTTATACTTCATGAATTAGCTCATATAAAAAGAAACGACTACATATTAAATATTTTTCAAATATTTATTGAGGTGGTTTTCTATTTTCACCCTGTAACCTGGTGGCTGACAAGCATCATAAAAAGGGAAAGGGAACATATTTGTGATGATGAAGCGGCTGGAAAAGAACTCAATCAAAAATTATCTTATGCAAAGGCATTATTGATAATACAGGAAAATAATACCATTTCAGGTATCGGTTCTCTGGCATTCGCCAAGAAACCATCTGAAATGTATCTCAGAATCAAAAGAATTTTAGAACCTTCAAAAAATGTAAATTTCATGGAAAAAACAACGCTGGGAATCCTGATGTTAGGACTTGCCCTTGGTATGTTTTGGCAACAAAAACCAATTTTTGCCAATAACTCCACATTTAAAACCATACGAACAGAGGTAACAGACACCCTTCCTAAAGGGACTATTCAACTCAACCTCAATAAAAACGGTGAAACCTGGAATATCAATCTGAAGGATGGAAAAATTGTTTCGTTGAAGAAAGACGGTAACACGATACCTGAAAGTGACTTTCCCAAATACGAATCGGAGGTTAAGAAGATTTTGAGTGAAATGCCCCCACCGCCACCGCCGGGAATACCTCCTCCACCACCTCCTCCAGGAATAGCACCTCCTCCGCCGCCAATGATTTGGAATGAAGGGCAACCCTCTAAAAATACCAATGAGGATTACATGATTATTGTTACAAAAGATGGCATCTCCCATAAATTTACCCAGCATAAGGTAGTAACCGTTAAAAGTGAAGGCCAAACTATCCAATCGGAGGAAAAGATGATATGGAAAGACGAAAAAGGTAATAATGTCAATATTGACGATATTGACCCTGCCACTATTCAATCCATTGATGTCAGAAAATCACCGAAAGGTCAAAAATCTGAAACCAAAGTGACAGTAATCACTACAGAGAAGAATATCACAAATAACAATGAAGATATAAAAACCATTGATGTCCGGAAATCAGCGAATGGGGAAGAAGTCATCATCGTTAATGGAATGCCTGGAAACAAGTTTATAGGAGGAAAGGCATTATTCGTTGCTGATAGCATTAATTTTTCCATTGACAATGTCTCTTTTCGTCAGGACAACGTAAAATCTGCCATTATCAAACAATTAGTTAAAGATCAGGTGATTGCTGACGATAATAATTTCCAGTTGGTTCTGACGGCGAGCTATCTAAAAATTGATGGGAAGAAGTACGTTGGCCCATTTCATGCGAAATACTTAAAGATTTATGAAACAAATACTGGATTGAAAATGGATGCCAAATCAAAAATTTCTATATCGGGAAAGGATTAATGTGTTAAGTTTATAAATATATTTGCTGGGAGGCTGTCTAAAAAAGACAGCCTCTTTTTTATTGAAGCAAGTTTGCCACCTCCTTTAGACCATCCATCCTCAGATCAATTAAATCTGGATTAAATTCTTTTCCCTCGTCTGAAGAAATCCATATAGTAAACATCCCAAGATTTCTTCCAAACTGCATATCAGACATGGAGTCACCAATCATGACAGATTGTTTGAAATCAATATCAGGAAAATCCCGTTGAGCTTGTAGTCCCATACCCACATTGGGTTTTCGGCATTGATCATTATTTTTTTCCAGGGAGGGGCAGAAATAAACTGCATCTAAATGACCTCCAGCTTCCGTTATTTTCTCAATCATGAAAGTATGTACCCCATTCAAATCTTCCTCCGAATAAAGTCCTTTTCCGATACCTTGTTGATTAGTAACGACAACAATATGAGTAAAATAAGCAGAAAATTGAACCAGCGCCTCTAACACCCCTGGTAAAAATTCGAATTGCTCAACATTTTTGACATAATCACCTGGCAGATGTTTATTTATGACTCCGTCTCTATCTAAAAAAAGAAATTTAGCTGAAAGGGTCTTGGTGAAAAATCGCATGGGAATTTCCCTTTGAGCCCTTTCATAATCTTCGGGAATGCCGATATCTATAAAATATTCATCCTGCACAAAGCCATGCAAAAAGTGAGTAGCCGCTTTTTTCTCAAATAGGTCCTTTTCGTAGGAGAAAACATCTCCGGGAAATTTACCTTCAAAAATTTCAGGCGTGAGGATACTGACCCCTGCATTTATAAACCCTGAAGCGAGGAATTTCTTCTCCGTAAAAGACGAAATTCTGTCTCCTTCCAGTTGGACAGCACCATAACGATCCTGGTTAAATACAGGTTTAAGAGAAAGAGAAGCCAGGGGACTCAACTTAAAAAAGGCCTCCGAAAAAGATGTTAGATTAGCTTCAAAAAAAGTATCCCCATTGAGGAGAAAAAACGGTTCACTCCATTTTTCCAATACGGGCATAATGGCACCACCTGTACCTAAAAGTTCTTTTTCTATGGTATAGAAAATTTTTATGTCCCTAAAATGGTCTCCGAAATACCTGGTGATAACCTCGTGTTGAAAACCCACACAAAGAAAAACCTCTTTGACACCTTGATTAGACAAATAATTCAATAAATAATGAAGGAATGGAAGTTTATTTATAGGCGCCATTGGTTTAGGCAATTCACCTAAAAGACCTTTCAACCGAGTTCCAAGCCCGCCGGCGAGAATAACCGCTTTATCAATCAATGGATAAAAATTTAAAGTAAAAAATAAGAATATTAATTCAAAAAGGCTAACTTTGTGCCAATTTTTAAAAGCACTTATTTAAATTTTGTAAAGATAAGCAGATATGGCAAATGTAGGTCACGTAAAACAAGTTATCGGTCCAATCGTGGACGTTTCTTTTCCAAACGCTGGTTCACTTCCTGAAATTTTTCATGCATTGGAAATCGAAAGACCAGGTGCTGATACCTTAGTATTAGAAGTTCAACAACACCTTGGTGAAGATAGCGTTCGTGCCATTGCCATGGATTCAACAGATGGACTTACCCGAGGTGCCAAAGTGGTTGACACAGGTGAAACCATCACCATGCCTGTTGGTATGCATATCCGCGGCAGGTTATTTAATGTTGTTGGTGAAGCTATTGACGGAATAGGTCCGGTGAATAAGGATAATACCTACCCAATTCATAGAAAGCCACCAGCTTATGAAGATCTATCGACAGAAAAAGAAATTCTTTACACTGGTATCAAGGTAATCGATTTAATTGAGCCCTACATGAAGGGTGGAAAAATTGGTTTATTTGGTGGTGCCGGTGTAGGAAAAACCGTACTTATCCAAGAGTTAATTAATAATATTGCCAAAGGTTACGATGGTATTTCCGTTTTCGCGGGCGTTGGTGAACGTACTCGTGAAGGAAACGATTTAATGAGAGAAATGTTAGAGGCAGGCATTATTCGCTATGGCGATAAATTCATGCATTCTATGGAAGAAGGAGGTTGGGATTTAAGCCAGGTGGACATGAAGGCATTAGAAGAATCTAAAGCGACTTTCGTTTTTGGTCAAATGAATGAGCCGCCGGGTGCAAGAGCCAGAGTAGCTCTTTCAGGATTGACTGTTGCTGAATATTACAGAGATGGTGATCTTACAGATCCGAGTGGTGGAAAGGATATCCTTTTCTTCATTGATAATATCTTCCGTTTCACCCAAGCAGGTTCTGAAGTTTCGGCTCTTTTGGGTCGTATGCCATCTGCTGTGGGTTACCAACCAACATTGGCCACTGAAATGGGCTTAATGCAAGAGCGTATTACTTCAACCCGCAGAGGTTCAATTACTTCTGTACAGGCCGTTTACGTTCCTGCCGATGACTTGACAGACCCTGCTCCGGCAACCACGTTTGCTCACTTAGACGCAACGACCGTTTTAAGTAGAAAAATTGCGGCCCTGGGTATTTATCCTGCGGTAGATCCATTAGATTCTACTTCCAGAATATTAGATCCACTCATTGTTGGGGATGTACATTATAAGTGTGCCCAAGACGTAAAAAATATTCTTCAGCGTTATAACGAGTTATTGGACATTATTGCCATCTTAGGTATGGAGGAATTGTCCGACGAAGATAAAATGATTGTTCACCGTGCACGCCGTGTTCAGCGTTTCTTATCTCAACCTTTCCACGTGGCGGAACAATTCACTGGTATTCCAGGTGTTTTAGTGCCTATCGAAGAAACCATTCGTGGATTCAACATGATTATGGACGGTGAAGTGGATGAGTATCCTGAAGCTGCTTTCAACCTGAAGGGATCGATTGACGAAGTGATCGAGACTGGAAAGAAAATGCTTGCTGAACTAGCTTAATCTGTTTTAATTTTAAATTAATCCGTCTCACTAAGATGAAAATAACAGTGCTTACTCCTGAAAAGGAAATATTCCGTGGAAATGTTACCTCTACTAAACTTCCTGGTGTTGACGGTAAATTTCAAATTCTTAATCAACATGCTCCCTTAGTAGCGGCGCTTGCCAGTGGTTCCGTACAGATTGTGACTGGAGAAGGTGATTTTTCTTATTGGAATGCCAATGAAAATGCCATACAAGTCGCCAATGAAGTAGGAAAACAAATACAATTTAATATTTCTACGGGGTTCGTTGAAGTACTTAATAATGAAATCTCATTGCTTGTTCAAGGTTACAGTAGTTTATAAAATATAAGTGGTTATTCAACCCAACTTATTTTTTTAACGACGTTACCACTTTTTCCTGAAAGCAATAAAATATAAATACCTGTCCTAATGTTAGGACAGGTTATTTTTATTTGTCGATTATTTATGCCGATTTTACCTGCCTGAATTCTATTCCCCCCGGAGTGTAACAACGTCCATTCTTCAAAATATCCCGTTTGATTCCCCAAAAAAATGCTTACGCTTGCGTTGTCTTGTTGCGTAACGAGTAATTCTCCCTGCTCGCAGCTTACTGGTATAATTTTAGAATAAGCAAAAACGCCATCATAATCTATTTGTTTTAACCGATAGTAAATGAGACCTCTCCTTTCTTGAAAATCCCTCCAGTTATATTGTCTTTTGGATTGACTTTCCCCGTAGCCGGTAACAAAAAAAACATCCCTAAATACTAAGTCGGGGAGAGCTTCTTGCACCCAAAATCCATGATTTTTACTTTCTGAATGGGTTTCCCAGGTTAGTTTAGGAAAATTTTGTTCATTGCAATGACCTGAAAAATAGCCCAATGATACGGGCAGAGCCACTTCTGTGGTACCCGATAACGAAACATTATCAATGCGCATGGTTGCTGTCATTGCGGCATTATTTTGCCTGGAAAGATAGATTCTAACCTCTAAAGAGCCCCCGCTGGTACCTGAAACATTACAAGTACCACTAAAGTTATTACAACCTAAAATGGGAACAACGCCCGAGCTTATAAATGTCTCGATACCCCAACGGAAAACAGAAACATAATAATCACTGGGAGCGCTCGACGACGACCTTGATAGCATAAAACTAACCCCCGAAATATTTGCCCTGTATCCCTCTGAAGCGGTTACCATAAAAGACATATAGGAACTTGTATTTCTTGCGGCAGTAGTAGGCCAAAAATTAGTAGCCCAGGTTTCCGGACTGGCGCAGGTGGTAGGGCTTCCACTGTTTTGAGCGCCACTTAGACTGCCACCACCCGAGGCGATACCCGCACCCAATGCTGAAGGTAAAATAGGAATACTTGGAATAGGTCCTGATACGTTTTCAAAATTCCAGGATGCCAGCTGCCCATAAATATGGTTTACAGGTATATATACTGACGAAAAAAGAAGGAAAAACCTCAAATATATGACCTTCATATTCCTGTCAATTTATATTGGTGATGATTTATTGGAAACAGGAATATAAAAGGCTGAATAGAAAATTGGTCTATTCTAAAAACAATCTGGCCTCTAATATTTTCCATGAGTTGTTTTATGAAGTAATATTTGGCAATAACGACCCATTTTTCTTCATAACAATCTAATAAATTACGCTCCATTCGAGATAATCTTTCATCGATCAGGAAGAAAGGAAGTAAGTTTTCAGGCGACACCTGTCCTTCCACTGTATTTGCAAATTTAGACGCTATAAATATCACGTCCATTCTCAAATCCTTACATAACAGGCATGCTCTTTCATTTAATGGAAATAGATCGGTCTCCGAAAATACCATTTCCGTTAATTCTATAATTCCATTCCAAAGATTATTTATGTAAAGCGGTTCCATTCCTATTTTTAGGCAATATCACCTGATTCGACGAGATTAGATAGGACAGAATCAACTGTTTTACGTGCAGCTAAGAAGTATAAAACAATGGAAATGTATTTATTAATTAATTGAAATTCAATTATTTAACTTTAAATTTCTTGACTAAATACTGATAAATAATATACCAAACAGCATATTTACCCCCAATTAGCATTTGTAACGGAACCTGTGATGCACCGGTAGCCTCATATTTTTTGGAAACGGAAGGAATCATACTACCTTCTAAATCAAAAACACTAACTTTTCCTTGAAGGGATACCATACTTTGCCAAATTAACCAGATCATGGTTCCCCTGTGTCTTATTTTTTTCTCTGAAACCTGAATTAATAACCAGGCAGTATGTTTATCAGTAACGGTCCAACTTCTACCGTGAACTCGCCCCAATTCATCTTTTGCCTCAATTAATACATCGATTCCACCGGATTTCCGAATACTTTTTTGAATATTTTCGAAAGTAGGAAGATCCCATGTAAATGAAATATTTTTTTCTGCGAGAAAAAAACGTTGATTATTTAATAAGGCATTGGCACTAGCTGCATCTTGTTCCGAAAGGCGAAATATATTTTCGGCAGCTTTAAGGTCGTTCTCAACGTCCGCTGAAAATTGCGCACGAATATGTTGGATACTATCTAAGTTTTTAAACTGCCGTGTAAAATGAGTGCTTTGAAAAAAACCTCCTTCTTTCCATACCTGCGTATTTTGAAAATGTGGCGGCCAGCGAAAAATAATAAGGTCAGCTTCCAGGCATATAATTTTGGACAGTTCCGCGATAATTTTTCTCTCTCTAATCGCTCTCGTTCCCTCTTTTTCATTTTTTAAAGGTAAAAGCCAGGGACCATTCCAGGGAGTAAAAGGGATAGGCAACAAAAGATTGAAACCTAGTTTACGGGTCAATTTATAAGGCCAAACGGCGACAATTTCCCCGTTATGATCAATGATAACAGCAGGTATCCACCCATTTTCCCCACAATTTGCATCCCACCAATTCGCTTGATAGAAAAGGGGCAAACCAAGAGACTGCCTTATATATTCAAACTTGTCTTTTATTATTTTCATAAGGACAAAATACACTATAAACCGTAAAAATACAGCAATTTCTGACATTTGACATCCATGTACAATTGGCGCATCTTTCGTTTTTAAAAAAATTGAAATTATGTGCGGAATAACCGGTTTAATCCATCTGAGTGGCCTGTCTATTGATCCATCCCTACTTTTGGGCATGAATCTGGCCATAAAGCATAGGGGTTCCGATAGTCAAGGAGTATTTATAGACCGTGATATTGGTCTATCAAACAGAAGACTTCACATTATTGGAGAGAAAAATGAGGGACACCAACCTATGCATTTCAAGGAAAGATATCATTTTGTATTTAATGGCACTTTATACAATTATAAAACATTGGCCGAAAAATTAAAGGCCAAAAATATACCCGTTCATACCTCCTCCGATACCGAAATCGCTTTTAGCTGGCTAATACATTTTGGATTAAATAACCTGTTTGAGTGGGAGGGAATGTACTCCTTTATTTTTTATGATTCTCAGGAAAAAGTGGTTTGGATAAGGCGGGATCCATTAGGTATAAAACCTTTATACTTCGCGTACTTAAACGGTTACCTTGCTTTTTCCTCTGAAACCAAATCATTTTTTCATTTTCCTGACTGGTCGTATGAAGTGGAAAATGAAAAAATATTGCTTTTTTTAACCACCGGCGAAAGAGAAATAAAGGGCGATCCATTTTGGAAAAAGGCTAAAGCGGTGCCTGTTGGCTACACTTTTATAATAAGTTATCAATGTTCCCGCCATTTTCATCTGACCATAGAAGCGGACAAAAATAAAAAATCTGACCTTTTTGATTTACCTCCTAAGCCTTTATCTTTTAAGGAAGCGACCATCCAGGGTAGATTACTTTTCGAAAATGCCCTAAATACTCATATTTCAGGTAATGGACCGGTTGGCCTTTCCTTATCTGGAGGTTTGGATAGCTCCCTGATACTTTCCTTTTTGAAATATCTACATCCACAGAAAATACCAGGTGTCATTTCGTATTCAGAAATAGAAAACAAGGAAATAAATGTCTTGAAAAATCATTTTACTGCTGATTATTACTCCATTCCTGTTCCCTCATGGGAAGTATTTCAACAAACCCATGAAAAAATAATTTCTTTAAGCGAAGGACCTTTACCAGGCCCCAATGTGGTATATCATTTCAATATTTATACTTTTGCCAAAAATATTGGGATAAAAATCATGCTTTCCGGACAAGGTGCCGATGAGCTGTTTATGGGATACCCCGGATTCGTAAAATCCTACTGGGCAGAACTTTACACAGGCAAAAAATTTAAAAATTTAATTTCTGAAGTTTTGTGGACCTCCTTTTTACGCAAAGATTTGTACCCATACGGCTTGCATTTTTTGAAACGCTGGCAAAAAGAACCATCTTCATCAGCATCAGTTCCGATAAATCTTAAAAGGGATAATGCCTTGTTCAACAGTAATCTACCCTATTTACTTCATGCAGAAGACAGGCATAGTCTGGCGAATAATATAGAAGCCAGAGTTCCTTTTTTAGACAGTCAGTTTTTGGTCTTTGCCAGAAAATTACCCGCAAGTTATTCTATTCACCAAGGAAAACAAAAATGGATATTACGGGCGATAGGAGAAGATTTATTACCAAAAAGTACCCTGCACCATTATATAAAAAAAGGATTTCCGGCTAAAATGCCGGAACCAAATCAGCGTGAAAAAACGGATTTTTTGTCCGATCTAAAGGAATTTATCTCCCAGGATAGCCATTTTTTCCTTCCAACGCGCGAACCTATTCAGCTTTTCCATCAATATCCAGCTTTGGCATGGAGAATAAACTCTCTTCAAAAGTGGCTAAAAATTTATAACATTCAGGCTACCTGATTAAAAGAAAAAGAGTGCTATTCAAACAAAAAATGGTTTCATTTCTGCGAAGAATAATTCCCGGAAAATTAAGGTATCACCCCATTATAGACTGGATACACCTAAAGGTTCATCCGAGTTTAAACAGTTATTTGAAACGGGAAGAACAAGTCTTTAAGCAAGCGTGGAAATATTACAGCGACGAACCACCCACCCTTGTCTATGATATTGGTGCAAATGAAGGTTTTACTACCCAATATTTTCTCAACATGAAGGCAAAGCGCATCATCGCTATAGAACCAGACCCAGAAGCATTTAAAATACTCTGCTTTCGGTTTGCAAAAAGCAAAAAAGTAGATCTTATTCAGGTGGCATTAGGGGATAAAACAGGTCCATTTCCCTTTTACCAGATTAGCCCCCATTCTGGCTACAATACCTTTGTGTTCGACTGGTACCATAAACATGTATTGACTGATTCTAAAATTCTGGAGGCAAATATGGTGCCCATAACGGACATTTTTCAACAACATGGCCTTCCAGATTTAATTAAAATTGATGTTGAAGGGATGGAATGGGAGATTATTAAATCGATAGATCTAGACCTACCCTTCCTTTGCTTTGAGGCAAACCTCCCTTTATTTGCTTCAAATACCCAGTTCATTTTGCAGCATTTAAAAGCATTATTACCCCATCACCTGCTACTTTGCTCCTCAAAAAATGTATTGAGCCCCCCTATTTCCGTGGATGCAGCCATGCAAATAGTTAAAAACCCATTGCCAGGATGCGTCGATTTTTTCTTTATCAAGCCCAGGGGTTTGGCAGTTTACTACGCAGATACAAATCAACCTATTTTACAAAACTTATTACACAAAAATTGAAAACATGAGCTTATTAGTCAGTATAGAAGAATTATTATCAGGTGCTATTATCGAGGGTTCTCGTATGGAATTGAAAGAAGGATGGAATCCAAAATCAATTATGCGAACAATTTGTGCTTTTGCCAACGATTTTGAAAATGAAGGAAGCGGTTATATTATTGTAGGTGCAGCAGAAGAAAACGGGAAACCCATTCGACCTGTAAAAGGATTTAATCCCGATGATTTTGAGACAATACAAAAAGAAATGATTGGCTATTGTAATCTTATCCAACCTACCTATTTCCCCAATCTTTCATTAGAAGAAATTGATGGGAGGCACATTCTTGCAATATGGGTTCCGGCAGGAACCAATCGTCCATATAAAGTACCTGAAGATGTTTTATCTAAACATAAAATCTACAATTACCGCATTCGACAATATTCAAGCACCATTATTCCAAATCCAGAACAAGAAGCAGAATTAGTACAACTAACAGCAAAAATTCCTTTCGATGATAGAGTAAATCAACTTGCAAAAATAAGTGATTTGAGCTTTGCTTTAATGCGAGAGCACCTGGAAAAAACTAAAAGTAAACTTTTTAATGAAAGTGCCCGAATGACTGTGGAAGAATTAGCACAACAAATGAATTTGTGTCAAGGTACGAATGAACACCTGTTCCCCAAAAATGTCGGACTATTAATGTTTAGCTCAGAACCTCAAAAATATTTTAAAGGAGCACAAATTGATTTAGTTGAATTTCAAGAGGGAATTGCAGGTAAATTTTTTACAGAAAAAATTTTCAAAGGTGCTATTCAGCAACAATTGGTTGATGTTTTGTCCTACATAAAAATGAATATCATCAAAGAAAAAGTTACTAAATACCAAGATAGAGCTGAATCAGACCGAGTTTTTAGTTACCCTTTTGAAGCTATTGAAGAAGCATTAGCAAATGCCATTTACCACAGAAACTATGAACTACTGGACCCTATAGAAGTTAGAATTCTTCCGTTAGCTCTAGAAATAATCAGTTTCAATGGTGTTGACCCTTCTTTAAAGCAATCAGATTTTGATAAAGGAATAGTTCGTGCCAGAAGATACCGAAACAGACGAATTGGAGAGTTTTTGAAGGATTTAAAACTAACCGAAGGAAAAGGCACAGGTATTCCAACTATTTTAAAAGTATTAGAAGAAAATGGCTCACCAAAGCCACTTTTTGATGCTAATGAACCAGAACGTACCTTTTTCATTAGTGAATTCCATATAAACGAAACGTTCATGTTAGAAAAAAAAGTACGGAGTGACCAAGTAAGTGACCAAGTAAGTGACCAAGTAAGTGACCAAGTAGTTGACCAAATAGAAAAAGTTTTAAAGTATTGTAAAACACCAAAGTCAAGATTGGAAGTACTTTCTATTATGGGTATATCAAACCATTTTTATAACTTCAAAAGACATATTTTACCTTTAATAGAACAAAACTTGATAGAATATACAAAAAAAGAAAATTCTAAAGATCGGAACCAAAAATACGTTACTACTCAAAAAGGAAATTCGCGATTAAACAACTAAGAATTTATTTATTTCTCGACTACCTTTCTCTTTAATTTCCGCTCTTCAAAGTACTCTTTTAGCTGCTCAAAGTTCATATCTTTTACATCGTTGCCAATTTTATCTCGAACTTTATGCACAAATTTTACAGCCTTGAAATCTTTAATTATTTTATTTTTATTCTTCATAACTTACAATAACTTTAGGTGAACGGATGTCAATTTGTTAATAACCCAACTTTAGATTTACAGCATTATACTCCCTTATTTTAAATACATTTACAATGTGTTTGAAATTCCAACTTACTGTATCATTGAAAAAACTTGTTTTTCTCTAAATGACATAAAATCTCAACAGTAAATCTAACTAACATGCCGTTTACTGCCTGAAAGTTGGGAAATAATTTCATCTATATGATGGTAGGGAAATACTAATTTTTTCATGCTTGCAGGAATGGGATACCATTGGGGAAGAAAACATTTTCGTTGAAATTTCCACGCATCCATAAGACCTCCGGTTATAGCAGAAAAACCAACTTTTTCTATCACACCACCATAATACCTGAATGGTCGAAGTGGCAGCCAAAGAAAGGTAGCCCGTTGCATGTAAAACGTAAAAAGATCTTCTGGTACATAATGGTTAAAGTGTACGATTATGACTGTTATAGGTTTGATTTTAAAAATCGATTTTAGAAATTGTTGGGCAAAAAGACTGCTTGCATCTCCCAGAAATACAAGTTCAATCGCCATGATGGAGGGTAATCTTTCAATTAATTGAATAACTAAGCCATAATCTCTTCCATTTTCCCTGATGCCGCCCGGAATCACTACCGATAAATTATTTTTAGTGGTAGAATGCTGAGGAGGAATCCGCTGAGGGGGAAGAAATGGAAAAGATACCAAACTGTTCCAATAGCGAAATCTTGAAAGCCATCTTTTCTGCTTATGTCGATAACTAAAAAAGTAAATCCATTGATGCCAAATTGTTTTTAAATGATGAAATAAAGGTGCTTTGTGTTTCTCATAATCAAACCAAAAATGATAATTATGAATAACAAGCATTGAATTCACTGGTAATTTTTCGATGTTAAAATTTAACCATAAAGGAGATAATGTAATCCAGACAAATAAATCAACATCGGACTGCTCCGATATCCATTGTTTTATTAACCGTTCATCTTTTTTCCTATTTCCAAAAGTGCACCAAGTTACATTGGGCTGAAAACGTAATGTCTCATTGATGTATTCTATATTTTCACTATATGTTAAAATCGATATATTCTCAGCAATATGAACGTAATAAGCTAAAAATATTTCTAATACTTCATGATGTAATTCAGGTTCAAAAAGGGCAATTTTAGTTACTTTTTGATAAGGCATTGTATGAATTTTTCTTGCAACTGTTGGCTTGTAAACTGTAATTCAACCATGGCGCGGCCTGCCTGGGAGCGTCTTGATCGCTCCATCTTATTTCGCCAACAATATTCAATTGACCTTGCCAGATAAATATCATCATTAGGCGGAACCGTCCATCCAAATTTATCCATCGGTAAAACCTCAGGGATTCCCCCAGCGCTGGAACTGACGACAGAGATACCTGTCGCTAATCCTTCAATGTTAGCAATACCAAATCCTTCATTTATAGAAGGGATACAAAGCATATCACATTGATACATAAGCTCCCGCACTTTAACAGGAGAAACTTGTCCATAAAGGACGATATTCAGTTTTGGATATTTATTTAGTACTATTTGTAGATTACCTAGTTGACTGGATGGCGTTCCCACAATATGTAAACGAAAAGAAAGATGCGATAACCTGGTAAGAGCATTTAGGAGGACCAATAAACCTCCATTTTTATAATCACTCTTCACAAATAAAATTTCCTCCATTTCTCCTAAGTCTTTAAAGCAACGGAATTTATATGTCCAAAAGGAAAGATGAATGCCAGGATATAAACATTTTATCTTATCCGATTTGATTCCATAGACATGCATTGCCATATTCCTTAAATCCTGCGAACAGGTAAAAATACCGTCCGCCAGTTTCATCGTACCACGTTCCGCTAAGGTGTGCAAACATTCCATCAAAAAACTAAGCTTCCATTTATTTACATTAGAAGATAAACTCATGTAAGCACAATCGTTACAAAAACCCCAAATCTGAACAGTTGAAGATCGCCACCACAGCGCCGAAAAAAAGCCTAGTAAAGCATCATTAAACAACAAATAATCAAAAGGATAATCTTTATAAATTTCAACGGCCTTTTGGTAATAGCGCCACATTCTTATCCATTTCCCCCAGGCGTGAAAAACTCTTTTTATATGAATATCTATCAAATAGGCATTGGGCGGAGCATCAAACTCAAAAGATTCCGACACCATTCTTATCTCTATGGAATGTTCATCAGAAGGTATGCTAGCTATAATTTGAGCTGTTAAGGCTGGACCATGCGTTATCGGGGAATAAGTAGGAGAAAAATATAATATTTTCATTGTTTAATCAGCCAGCTAAGTATTCTAGGATTTCTAATACACATTTCAAAGGCTGTTAAAATCTTGAAAATTTTATGTCCGCCAGGCTTTATTGGAGAATCCAACAAACTATTAATAAAAAACAGCTTCTGCTTAAAAGAAAAATCTTTGCGGGTGAGAACATACGGCAACCATTTTTTCAGCAAGGCATATCTAAAAACGGAAGCTGCTGAACCATCCAAAATTCTATTTTCAGCATGCCTCCAAATAATTACCAAGGGATATTTACTTTTTGAGGGTGATAATGCTAAGGTAGAAGTAATGCGCAGCAACCAATCTGTATCTTGACAATAGGCGTAATCCGGGTCAAAAAAGCCAATGTTTAAAATACTTTTTCGTCGGATTAATAATCCGGATAGCAAGAAATATTTTTCTGAACAACCCAAAAAATTAGAAAACAATCTGTCGTTAAGTTTACCTATATCTCCAATAATTTCCTTTTCGTTACTCATTTTTTGATGATTTTCCTTTGCCGACACACCTTCATATTTCACCTGAACAGGCGAATAAATACCTTCAATCTCTATATTTTCAATAAGTTGAAGGACATTTTCATAAAATCTTCCTGGTAAAAATTCGTCATCTGCATCAAGGAAGGAGACCAAAGGAGAAGTGACCCATTCCAAACCTATATTTCTTGCCGTAGAAACTCCTTTATTATCGTCCAGACTACGTAAATCCAGTTTTATGGTCCCGTTTGGAAAAAAATAAGTAGTCCGAAAAAAAGCAATAATAGAAAGACTATCGTCGGTGGACGCATCATTTACGATAATTAACTGACTGACAAAAGCTTGATTAAGCACAGATTTTATAGCTCTACCTAGTGTTTTTTCAGCATTGTACACGGGGATGATAACACTTACCATTTATGGACTAATTAACACCATTTTACCCATAATATGATGATTTAACCATGCCAGTTTATAGATATAAACACCATTGGCGAGTACATCTCCGAAAGTATCTTTACCGTCCCAACCACCTGTTGTCAAATGAGTACCAACATGAAAACTACCGACATCTTCATTACTTAACTGCCGGACCAATAA
>JAJTER010000124.1 GCA_021299835.1 Saprospiraceae bacterium
GTTGGGTAGATCCCTCACCGCTTTATCATAGATACGGTTTAATTCTTTTTCTACCCAATTACTTTTTACTGGATGAATCCATAAAATGCCTAATATCAAGGCAAAAAAAGTGCCTAGCCCATAAAATACAGGCGAACTAAATTTTAAAAACATGTGGTAAAGGATGTTTATGAAAGAGAATGTAATAGAATTACATTCTCTTCCATATTATTCAAAATATTAACGAACTATAATTTGCGAAGACATAGTTCCTTTTTCAGTTACTAATCTACCAATATACATACCAGCACTAAATTGTGTTGGAATAGAAAAGTTAACTTTGTGTGAACCTGCATCTTGTCTTTGATTCACAATATTCAACACTCGCTGCCCCATTAGGTTATAGATAGATAAATCAACCTGTGTTGCTGCTGGTAATTCATATTCTATAAATCCACTTCCTGATATTGGATTAGGATTTATGGATAATTTTAACCAATTATTCCAAGCCAATTCTTCATTGGATGTAGCAACGGCACAAAAGTTTAAAACGCCAATTGGACCGCCTGTCGTACTTGCTTTGGCAGATTTAGTTGTGGAAGGTACGCATGGATCTAATTTTGAAAAGTCAAAGAGATTGCCAAAATCCCATGGAGTACCTTTATAGGCTATATCCTCAACAATAAAATCGAACATATTTTTTGAGGTAATATCCTTGTAAATATCAATGATTAATTGTGTGATATTTATCGGAACATTATTCAATTTTAATGGTTCCTCAAAATAAGTGGAGGCTGCTGAGCTACCTAGTTTGTCAAGCAATAACTTAGAATAGACAGCTGGTCTGTCAACCGTATCGTTTGCATTGAAAATATTTAATACATCTTCAGTAAAGAAAATATTATTACTGGCAAAAGTAAATTTGGCATCTGTGTAAAGAGTATCTATAGTAAAGATTTTCTTTGCTTCTTTGTCTGGTTGGGTTTGTTCATCTAATTGCGATTTAACCGTCCCCATCATTAAAGGGTTTATCAGTAAGTTGTTAGTGAATTTAACTTCTTTCACTTTTCCAAATTGAAAAGAACCGTGACGTCCACCAATATTAAAAACGGTATTTTGGTCAAATTCTAAGTAATTATGTCGTGCAGTAGCACCCATTGATCTGAAAACCCTGTCCACCAAATTGTGCATAAGGGTATTTTTGATAATTAAGGTGTCAAAATAAAAGGTTCTGGCATCAACAGCCCTACCATTTCCCTGGAAAATTTTCCTGTTTCCACCATTTCTTAACTGACAATTTGTTACATAAACTTTGGTGTTGTTAGCTCCCAAACGAACCAATCCACCCCTATCTTTCTCTATGATACAATTATCAATGATAACTCTGGTATTGGCACCTGAAATAATGAACTTTGCATTCTCATGTTCTTCTGCAGGACCTCTCTCTGCCGTAACCATCCATAAATTCTTCAAAATTAAATTTCCTTCTGAAAGAATATAATTAGGATAGGCTCCCGATGCGTTGGGAATTCGGGTTAAGTAAGGTTTAATCTTTACATTAGCCAAATCAGTAGCTTCAATATGCAAAGTCCATGTCGATTTATTGACTAATGGTGCCGACAAAACATAAACAGATCCATTTTTTAACTTATAAATGGTATTTACATCTTTTCTAACACCGCCAGCTAGCGTGTCGCCCATTATAACCGGATAAATATCCTTTGGTTTCGTTAAATCCGTGCTTGGATCAATCACCACAATTCTTTGAGCAAAAATGCTCACTGAACATAGCGTGAAAGCTAGTAAAAATAAAATTGGTAATGTTTTTTTCATAAAAATCCGTTTTGTGTAAGTAATAAAATCAAAGCCTATATTGGAAGCCAACGGTTCCTGTAAAACCATAAGTTTGTATAGAATTAAGGTATTCGATATTTCTGGTGAAAGAAATATCCTGCTGATTACTGAAATTATTGAGATTTAAAAATAAGCTCCAGTTACTTCCTATACCCTGTCTGACAGAGGCATCCCAACGCCAAAATTGAAGATTGAACCTATCAAAATCCTTATTCAAAGAATAGCTACTTGGCTTTGTTCCCTGAAATACAGCGGATACCCTGGCAGAAAATGATTTCAAATCATAACCAACACTCATATTAAAGATATGTGGTGCCTGACTAGGCATATTTACCTTTCTAACCTGACTGGTGTATGTTGTTTGGAAAATAGGAGGGAAAGGTCTTATTAAAACCGTTTCCGAAGTCAGGAAGAATACCTCCGTCTCAGAATATAATCTGGAATAATTTAAGTTAAATACCACCCCATTAAACGGTTTGGGTAAAAAACTAAGGTTCGTCTGTATATCAGCTTCGTAACCCCAAACACTCGATTTTGGTAGGTTGGTGTAGGAGTTCAGCTCATAGCCAGAATAACCCGCCCAACCATTTGCTGCAGCCATTGCCTTATCTGTCAATTGAATGTTCCAGGGAACAAAGATGTTTTTAACATCTTTATAAAATACTCCAAATGTTATTAATCCCAATCCGCCTTTATAAGCTGATACATTCAAATCGTAATTCATTGCTTTTGCATGCTCTAAATTTGGATTACCTGCATTGATGTTAGTATCGTTATCGTCAATCAAAGCTCTGGGCGTAATGAAATTATAGTCAGGTCTTGCCAAAGTTGCAGCCATTGATCCTCTGATATCCAACCAAGATAATGGTTGAAGTTTTATATGCAAATGAGGTAAGAATTCACCGTACTTCCTATAAGTGGTAGTATCTTTATATTCACCATTCACTCCGTATCTTCCGCTTATATTGGTAAAGCCTGCGCTGTAGGTATTATTGGAATATTCATAGCGGAAACCAGGAATAATGGTTAATTTTTTACCAATTTCCAGCTTAATCATAGCATAAGCGGCTGATACTGTTTCCTTTAATTTATAATTATTAACTATACCACTACGGTCTTTATTCAAAATGGGTAATTGAGAATCAAACCATTTACGCATTATTTCAGGAGAAATCTTCGCGTCAAAATTGATAGGCTCGCCATTTTCCCCATAGAAATTCTCTTGATTATTATTGGTTTCCAAAAAGTTTTTAATACTTATGAGGTTACCATTTAAAGAAGAATAAATCAAAGGTTCTTTATACTGATTTGCAGCTCGTCTGGCTTCCGCAGACCCTAAATAATAAAATCCCTCAGAAAGTAAATCGTAATTTCTATCACGGTCACTTGAGTAGTATTTACCTCCGGCTTTTAGATAACCACCTAACCATTTACCAATGGAAACCGGTAATTTAAAATTGACAAAAGCTGTTTTAGAATTTTCTTTTGTCTGACTGTTCACATAATCATTACTCCTTAAAAAGGAAGAATTCAAATCTGGATTGGCGGCATCAAAAAAGGTTCGAGGGTGTCCCATCCTGTTTAATGATGGATCAAATTGATTGGCCTCATCCACAAATCTCATGGAAAAATCATAAGGTGTTTTTCCTAACGTAACTGCATTTGATAAACTCCAGTCAATCAATAATTTGCCTACTGGATGGGTAGCACTCAATGCCACAGAATTCATTTTCAATGAATTATCTGTGGCTGAACTCTCATAATTGATACTGGAAGTAACAGGATTATAAGAATTTCTAAGGCTAAATTGATTCCTGTCTGTTTGACTATATATTCCAAAAAGAGAAAAGGTATGCTTTTTCAAGGTATAATCAAGATTTACACTACCGTTTAACCTCTCTCTAATCTCACGGCCGTCTTCAAAAGCCAAAGTATTTCCGTCAATGGCGGTATTCCCCGTAGCCGGATCTGTTCTGCCTTGTCTCCAGGAATAACTGACAATATCTCCCCCTCTGTTAAATCTTTCTGCACTTCCCTGTGCAACAATGCCCAGATTTTTATTAAAAACACGGTCACTTACCTGAAATACACCTTTATAATCTTTAAGGTCATTATTCAAATCATTATAGCCACCCAACAGTTTACCCAACATTTTTAATCCAGAGGGTGCTTTTCTAAGTTTTAAATTGACTGTTCCACCTATCGCTTCGCCGTCCATATCTGGTAGAGGGGATTTAAATACCTCAATACCGTCCAACATTTCAGGTGAAATTAATGACAAGTCAACAGATCTGTCATTAGCAGAATTGGCAGGCATTCTGACCCCATTTACCGTTATGGCATTAAATTTTGGTTCCAATCCCCTGATAACAATCTTAGTTCCTTCACCTCCACTTCTGTTTATGGCTACACCTGGAAGTCTTGCAATGGCTTCTGCGGCATTTACATCGGGTAATTCCTGAATTCTATCAGAGGAAACGATGTTTGCAATAGATTCTGCACTTAATTGTTGATTAATCGCTTTTGCCTGTCCTAATAACTGACCAGTAATTACTACTTCCTGACCCATTACTGCATCAGATTCCATTTTAATCACCAATGAAATATTTTCATCCTTTCCACCTTTAATCTCCTTTTCCAGATCTTTAAATCCTAAGTATGAAAAGACTAAAATTTGATCTCCAGATGGAATTTTTATAAGGAAATTCCCATCCAGATCAGTCGTTGCACCGATGGTGGAATTGCCCTTTAAAAATACATTTGCACCAGGCAATGGTGAATTCATTTCCGCATCCAGTACCTTTCCCTTTACCAGATTGTTTTGACTATAGCCTGAAATATTTCCAATAACTAAATAGAACAAAACAAAAAGAACGCCAACTTTAAACCACATAGACTAAACTTTAATTTTAAAAGAAATTTACTTTTCCACTTTATGTATTGCAAATAAAGGATTTGTCGGTGTTATAAAAATCTACTTTTAGGGGGTGAAAAATGTTATTGGGTCTTTATTTGGGTATTTTCGCCGAGTTAATACTACATTTAAGAAAAAAATCCAATTAAAATAAACTGCATCTATGAAGGGTCTTCTTTTATTCTTTTCTTTGATTCTTTCGGTTATGCCTACCTATATATTGGCACAGGAAAAGCCAAATTTTTTGGTCATAATTGTGGACGACCTGAACGACTGGATTGAACCTCTAAAAGGTCACCCCCAAACCCTTACACCCAACCTGAATAAACTGGCCAGTCAGGGTATCGTATTTTCCCAGGCTTATTGTCAGGCTCCCATTTGTGCTCCTTCAAGGGCCGCTCTTTTTTCAGGTATGTATCCATCCAAAACTGGAAACTATCTTCAAGTACCAGATAAGGATCTAAAGAAAAGTAATGCGGTTTCTGCTGCTTCTGTTATGCTACCCGACTATATGGAAAAATTTGGATATCAAACCTTAGGTGTTGGAAAACTTTTCCATAACGGGGACGATGCCAAAGTATTTGATTTATTTGGTGGTTGGTCTGGTAAATATGGTCCCAGTCCGAAGGACCGTATGAATTATGATCCACTTTGGTATGGCAAACCCACTGGTACTTCTACCGATTGGGGCGCTTTCCCTCAAAAGGATGAGGAAATGCCCGATGTTTTTTCTGCTGAATGGGCTATTAATCAACTAAATAAAACCCAGGATAAGCCATTTTTTTTGGCCGTTGGGCTCGTTCGCCCACATGTTCCATGGTATGTTCCTCAAAAATGGTATGACATTTTTCCAAAAAACAACTTGTCCCTTCCTCCCTATTTGCCAAATGATATGGATGATATTCCTCCTTTAGGCATACAGATTTCTTCCGCTCCTATGATGCCTACAACGAAGGAACTCCTGGAGCAAGGTAGATGGAATGAAGTGATTCAAGCTTATTTAGCTTGTGTACATTTTGCTGATGCACAAATTGGTAAAATACTGGATGCTTTAAATAACAGTAAATATGCCGGTAATACTCACATCATTTTACTGTCTGATCATGGTTATCATCTGGGGGAAAAAGATAGATTTGCAAAACAAGCGCTGTGGAAAAAAGCTATTCAGTCTGTGTTAATCATTAAAACAGCGGCAAATACCTCTGCAGGAAAAAAATGTGACGCTCCCGTTCAACTCGTTGATATTTATCCGACGATTCTTGATTTGGCTGGCATTGCTCAAAACAAGGATAATGACGGACATTCTCTCCTTCCATTAATTCAACAGCCACAGTCTAAAAAATGGCCACACCCTGCGCTGACCTTTTATGGACCTAACAATGTGTCGGTTGTAAAAGATAACCACCAGTTAATTCAATATGAAGATAAATCTCAGGAATTATATCACCTGATTAAAGACCCTAATGAATGGAATAATCTGGTTTTTAAGAAGGCAAATAATGCCAAAGCAAAAAACCTGGCTAAATATATTCCTCAAAAACAAGCGTCTATATCACCCTATTTAAAGTATGATATAAACGCTTATTTTAGAGCTTTGCTGGAATAATCTTACGCTGACTTTCCTAATTTTTTGAGAAGTATTTCATGATGATGGTCAATATGCATGAAAATACTCATAAACATTTCACGCACAGTAACTTTTCCAAATAAAGGATGACCCATTATATTTTTGTCTAAAGCTGACTCGGAATACTTATCCAGGCATTTTAACAAATATTCACCTGAAGCATTGTGTTTGCGAATCCAAACCTCCTTTTCCTCTGCGTATATCTTGCCAGGTTTTAAATAACCGGGGGCTTGCAGGCCTGAATTATTTGCCTTTTCAGCATATTTCGTTTTTAATGCCGACAAGCTTCTGCTTGGTCTGTTCGCTTTTCCATACATGAAATTCAATAAAAACAGGGGTAAGCTAAATACCAAACCAAACGTACGGTTCGATTTTACCAGGTGATTTAAATCCTGCCCGGCTGACCATTTACCTCCCGGTTGTGATTCGAATTCCTGCTTATCCAATGATTCAACCAGGCTATTGAAATCAGTAATTGATTTCAATAAATGGGCCTTTAGTTCTTCTTTTGTTAAATTTTCGTTCATTTTTATATAATTTCCGGCACAATATACGGTGCTCTGTAATTTCTTGATGTCATTGCATTAGCCTCATTCTCTCCTTCGCCGATAAATCTTTCCGCAATAGGGTCAAATTCAAGCTGCCGTCCCAGGCGATAAGATATATTACCCAAATGAGCCAGACCCGAAGCTAAATGTCCTGATTGTACTGGTCCATTTTGGATGCTCATATCCCGCGCTCTAATAGCTTCTATCCAATTTTCAAAATGCAACCCAAGCTCTCCTTTTTCCGATCTACTTGGCCCTTTTTCATTATCTTTTCCAAGAAAAGTCTCATAAGTTCCATAACCTTTTATAACCATATATCCCTTATCGCCATAAAAAATATTGCCAACGCCTGCACCACCTTCCAGATTGGTATGCCAATGCCTAACCTCAAACTGAATGATCTTTTTCTCTTTTGGATAGTGATAAATCGAGGTTAAAACCTCAGGAACTTCTTTACAATCGTCCCATAAAAACTTACCCCCCATCGACGTTATTCTTTCCGGCAACTTATCAACACCTAAGCCCCACATACATAAATCCGTTTCGTGTACTCCTTGGTTTCCAACATCCCCGTTGCCATAATCCCAATGCCAGTGCCAGTTATAATGAACATAATTTTTAGAGAAAGGACGCATTGGAGCCGGTCCGCACCATAAGTCATAATTCAAGGTAGAAGGAGTTTGCGAAATACCC
>JAJTER010000125.1 GCA_021299835.1 Saprospiraceae bacterium
AAATGTTGATACGAAGAGCGTCACCCGCCATTACGCCAAACTGTTGTTGAACGAAACCTATGGAATTTTTATTACCCAAATATAGTAAATTTCAGACCTAAATTTTTTTCATGTCAAAGAAATCATCGGCTGAACTTCGTCCGAACAAGTTCCTGAACCGCACCTGCCGGCAAGTGGAGGGTTTAGACCACCTTTTGATCCGTTTTGAGCGCAATAGCACTTAATCCCTCTTTTAATGGATGACCCCCCCCTGATATTTTGGAAGGTTTCCTTGTTCAAGAATGTCAAAATTACCGATTTTTTCAATGACTTTCCCCCGTTAACTGAATTTTGCAATAAGTGGGTGCAATGCTGTCAAGTATTGCATCTGCCATTGTTTCCTCTGTGATGATGTCGAACCACGAAGCCACGGGCAGCTAGGATGCATAAATGGTTGCATTTCTGCCATGTCTGTCCTCTACAATTTCCATAAAAACAAGCTGTTGTTGTTTCAGCTTACCATCAAGGCTATTTGACGGATGAACGATAGCGAAAACTGTTCAAAGCTAACTTTTGCTTTTAGGGCATTCATCACTTTTAATACTGTTCCTAAAGTTATATGTAATTGGTAATTACAACTGCACCAATTTTGGTAAATAAGAATGCACCATATTTAGCAACAGGAATGCACCACCAATTGAGCTTATTTCCAATATCTGCTTGGACTTTCCTCGCCCTCATTCTTCAATTTACCACACATTCGCGGTAAATCCAAATCATTTAGCGGTTTAGAGAATTGCTCCGCCCACATTGATTTTTTGCGTTTCTTTTTTGGTCATAGCCAATCCGATACTTGATCTGTTATGGTTTTTATATCCTACGCTTTTTTACCCCACTTGTAATTTTGCTGCATCATGCCATAAATAATGGGGTATTGGTTCGTTTAATTCCCATTTTATATTCATGGGTTTTGCTCCATAATGTTCTCTTAAGTATCCCTCTCCTAGAAAAACATAACCCATAGTATGGTCAAATTCATCCTTATTTCTTTCTCGCACAAAAAGCATGATTTTTTTCCCTTCCTCTAAATGTTTAATATATGATAAGCCTTTAGGAGTTTCCGGACCTGCTGAATTCTGACTTTGCCAGTGAAATAATATTTCATTGATTGCATAATCATCATACATCGTCGTGGGAGAAAAATTTTCTTCCGACTTGATTAAATTTATAAAAAGAAGCTCCGTATTTAAGGCTTGATTTTCGGCAACACCTTCTCGACTTGGAGATTTTCTTTCGAAAGTACTTAACCCAAAGGCAGCTAAAATCTGATCTCTTGTATAGCGAGCATGAATTTTAAGCGGTTGCGTGTAGGGTAAATTTATGTCTATTTCTTTATAATTAATTCTGTCAATTAACAATTCTAATACTTCAATAATTTCTGACAGCAGTACTTTATTTCGACCTATTTCTTTAATACTTGATTCTAAAGAATCAAAGCCGCCTGCTTTTTGCCATACATCATAATGTAACATTAAGAGCATTAATTTTTCAGATTCATTACATTCGTTTATTGAAATTTTAAATTCCTTTTTTGCAAGGCTGAGAATAAAGTTAAAATAGCTAGTTGAACTGCAGGATATCCATTTGTTCAAAATGGATTTAACAATTTCATTTTCATGCGTGGCGTCAAATTTTTCGATTTTTCCCGCATCAAAACAAAGTCTCTTCCAACCTCCTCTTTTATATATCATTTGGAGGGGAATATTATTAAACGTTACAAAATTATTCAAGGTTAAAGCCAAAGTGGTTTGATGCTGAAAATTTTGAATCTTTAAAATTAATTGATTTCGATTAAATGAAGTAGCAGCTGTAATATTTTCCAGAATACTCTGTTTAGCTTTCTTTTCTAATATAATAGAGCACCCAAGAGGCAAATGAGGGAAGTTATCTTCTATTTCCTTCTTTACGGTGGTGGCTGTTTTCCCAATTAATGCCCTGAATTTATTTTCAAAATTGTATTCAGGTCTGGCATTTCCTACAAAGTCTAAAACAGTTAAACAATCTTTGTTTTCTGATAATCGCAAACCTCTACCCAGCTGCTGTAAGAAAATAGTTAAACTTTCAGTGGGCCTTAAAAAGAGAACAGTATCAATTTCTGGAATATCAACACCTTCGTTGAATATATCTACTACAAATAAATAATTGATTTCTTTTTTAAGTAGTTGGCTTCTTACGTTAGCTCTATTTTGATTATTATCACTCGTTAAATAATCTGCTTTAAGACCTGCTAAACAAAATTTTTCTGCCATAAATTTTGCGTGTTCCATGGTTACGCAAAATCCAATAGTTCGAACATCATGTAGGTCTTTGGTATATTTTTCTAAAGCATCAATAATTTCTCTAACCCTTCTGTCATTGGCAGTGTAAACGGCTGATAATTCACTTGCCACATAACGCCCTCTTAACCATTTGACTTTTGATAGGTCTATGCTATCTGTAATGCCAAAGTATTGAAATGGGCATAAAAGTTTTCTATTTAAAGCTTCTGGCAAACGGATTTCAGCGGCAATTCTGTTATGAAAATCTTCTTGAATATCGCCCCCGTCCATTCTTTCAGGCGTTGCAGTTAAACCAAGTAAAATTTGAGGTTGAAAATAGACAAGTATTCCCCGATAACTATTTGCGGTTAGGTGATGGCACTCATCAATAATTATGAAATCATAATATTTTGGGGATAAAGCAATATTATCTAATTGGTTATTGATGGTTTGAACAGATGCAAATACATTTTCATAAGAATCAGGTACCAAACCATCAACCCATAACGCTCCAAAATTATTATCTCTTAAAATGCCTCTGAAAATAGTTATAGATTGGGTTAAAATTTCTTTTCTATGGGCAAGAAAAAGCAGTTTGGCAGATGGATTATCTTTCTTAAATCTTTTGAAATCAAAGGCAGAAATCACTGTTTTACCAGTGCCTGTGGCAGCAACTACAAGATTCCTATTCCTGAGATGAACAGTCCGCTCAACATCCAATTTCTCTAAAATTTCAGATTGAAAGGGAAATGGCTTTATATCAAAAAAAGAAAAGTTCGAATCTAAGATTTGCCCGGATTTGCCTTGATTTAGGGATTGAATTAACTTTTCTTTGTGTATTGAGTCATCAAATAGCTCAAAATCATCGCTTTGCCAATATGAGTCAAAGGTCTTCTGGAATTTATCAATAATATGGCCAACTTCTTTTGTAGTAATTTTTAAATTCCATTCCAAACCGTCTGTTAATGCAGAACGTGAAAAGTTTGAAGATCCTATATATCCAGTATGAAAACCAGTATTTCTTTTAAATAAGTATGCTTTTGCGTGAAGCCTTTCATTTCCTGAATTATACGATATTTTTACTTGGGTGTTGACTAATTTAGAAAGAAGCTGAATGGCTTTGTAGTCTGAGGCACCCATATAAGTAGTTGTAATTACTCTTAATTGGCCACCTCGTTTAGTAAACTCCGTCAGTTCTTTTTCTAAAATTATAATTCCTTTAAATTTAATAAAGGAAACAAGGAGATCGATTTGATTCGATGACAGGATTTCCTTTTTTAGCTCACTTTCCAGGGAGAGTCCAACATTGCCACCGGTGAATAATTCACTGTGAGTCAATCTAGTGTATGGTGTAATTTCTTTAAGATGTAAATTAAAATCTGAAAAGTGCGCATCTATTCTGGTGAATACGGCTTTTAAAATTTCACCCTCAATAACAATCAAATCATTTTCGAATTCTTCTTTCTTTAGTTCTTCTTTTAGAAATATTATAATTTTATTAGCAATTTCAATTTGAGCTTCAATTTGATTCTCGGCTTTGACATAGTTTAAAGCGGTTCTAATAGTTTGAGCTAGATGCGTTGACAAAACGGAAGAAGCTTCCTGCTTATCTAAAACGGATTTATTTATAAAAAAAGCATCTTTATCAATTTGCTCAAGCTTTCGAGAAACCAATTTTGTTACCAGCTCTTCGTAAATTCCTTCATTCATAACTTTAAAAATTCGTTGAGTATCGGAATATCCGCTTCTGCCAAATCTAAACTTGCTATATCTTCTTTTTCTAGTAAAAGGTATTGTTTGTGTTCTGCTAGTTTGATTTCGCCAGCCAGATAATTTGCAACAAAGGGTATCAATTCAATTGAAAAAGTTGAATAATCAAAATGAGAAGGAGATAACCTAGTAATCAAATCAATGGTTATGTTTAATTCTTCCATAATCTCTCTCTTTATACAATCTTCTTCTTCCTCTCCATTTTCAATTTTACCGCCCGGGAACTCCCATTTTAAAGGCAATTTCATATTTTCACTTCTCTGAACTACCAAGATCTTCTTATTAAACAGTATGATAGCACAAGTAACTTTTATTTTCTGCAAATCATTTAAATTTTCATGAAGATAGATACTTTTTTAGTAACAACTATAGATATATGTATGACCCCTTGGTCATTGGTCGATTTCTATGACTTCTCCATCATATTTTTTGAAAATGAGATATGTCCACCTTCAAAGCTTCTTTCAGCATAGCCCTAAATATTCGTTGTTTATCTTCTGTTATAAATCTCTTTAAATATTCATTGAAGTTCTCGTTCATCTTTTCTAAAGGCTCGTTCTCTTGGCGATCATCTAAAACAATTTGAATTTGCCCCAGAGTATCGGCAATAAATTGCTTTTTAAGGATTTCATACTGGTCATTGGTAAAAGGGGTTGTTGCTTTTTTCATGGCAATTTTTCAATGACAGCAAGAGGAATATTGGTTTCTTCCCGGATATATGTTGACAGTCTCTTATGTTGTGCCATCCCCTGAAGTATCCATGAAAGCATGTAGTCCTTTTCTATTTGTTGGTCACGCACACCAAATTTTCTCGCATTAATTTGTATTTCGCCCGACTTAATCATGTGTAAATTGAAGCTAAAATGGTTTCTGTGTCCATATTTTGTTGAATAGCCCAGCGGCTAATAAATTTTCCTGTTTTAGGTAGTTCTGTATCAAGAAGAACGTAAGAATCCCTTTTTAATTTCTTAAGTTTTTCTATACACTTTGAATCTAATTCTAGTAATTCAAGAATAAATCCTAAGCGTTTAGTGACAGCTTGAGAATCAAATTTTTCTGTGTATTCAAGGAGCTTATCGAAGTTTATTTTATCCTTTGCTATGAATATTGCCTTTGCTACCTCAACAATACCTCCAGCATAGTTAGGCTTAAACAAACAGTCAACCATTGTCTTTTCCAGATCTGAGCACCAAACCTTATTAAAACTATCTGCCCAAACCTTATTTGCGCCAAAAAAGTGCTTCTTATTATGGTAAATGAACTGAAACTGAACATCCTTAATGCTAAGACTAGAAGGTTTCACCTGCTTATCCACCACGATCTGCTCTTTCAAAGAAGGCTGCGAAATCAGATTATGGATTTGCATAGCTGAATAATACCCAATATAATGATTGGTCCCTTTGGTTAAGGGTTCAGCCAAAAGATGCCAGTCGGGCATATAAGTCTTTGGCTCTCTTTCATAAGGTATGACGTAAAACACCCCCTTTTTCAATCGCATAATTAGTCCCCTTTTTACCATGTCGCTCAACAGGCTCCTTAAATTACTCTCCTTTGATGAGGGAATGGCCTTTTCTGCATCGGAATAATCAAAGCTATCCTGCCCCAATTCATTGAAGTAAGTGAGAATCTTATTGGATTGTCTTGATATCAACTTATGTTTCATATCTTAATTGTTATCATTTTACCAACAACAAAGATACGAATAATAAAATTAAAAAATGATGTTTCGTAGCCATCTTGTAGGTTTTAAGCCAACATTACTGATACAAAACATAATTTTAGCGCTCTAACTATTTCAGGTAAATGCCAAAAATAGAAATCTATTTCACCAGATTACACTATATATTCCGAAAATATTACCTGAATATGCAAATGATAATCGTCTGAACCATGATTTATCTGATTTGAATGATGAACATGATTTAGAAATATTAAATCATAGTGCAGACAATGTTACTCCAATACCCTTCCGATCTTCATTTAGAAATCCCTGCCAACAAGGAGTTCATAAGAAAGCCCTGGATATCATCATAATGTTAGATTTTTGTGTTGAGTCAGTTTTATTTGAATGGCTCACTTTCAACCGGAATAGCCATGGAGTCACATCGTCTAAACCCTTCAACGCCAAAACGACCCATAGCAAACCTTAAAACTGCAAAATAAAAAATCTTACATTTGCACCATAGTTGGTGAATACATTAATTTTATTAAGCTCACATTTTTTCGATCACACCTTTTTTAATGAAGATTCCTGTTAATATTAGCCAGTTCTTGATCATTCCTATTTTTCTAATTAAAACAAAATAAGAAATTTTCACCAAAAGTGACGAAGAACACAGTTTGCTCCGGAATACTCAATGTGCACCTTTATTTTGGATAAAGTCAAATTACTTTAGGAAAAGATTTTTGATTCAAATAGAATATCTTTATCAAAAGAAATCAAATATCAATTAAGATTTAAAGGAATGGGCTTACATATAGATGAAATAATTTCGCAGTTGCTTGACTTGGCTAAAAAGCACAAAGCTACCGGTGATAATATAGATGACTTCATAGATTCCGAACTTTTAGAATTAGAAGCGGAGCATCTTATCATTGATTATTGTGAGAATAAAGGTCTCTTGGTGAATGGCTTCCCAACAGAAAAAAAGCAATGGCCAGAGGAAGATTTGGAGGAGGACTATTTCTGTCGGGAACGATACCAATTATATCTGGATACCCTTGCAACCCAGCACGAAGACGTGGCAGAATTGATGTGGGCCTATATTAGCAGCTTTTGGGAAAATCAATTTGAAGGCAAAGACGAATATTTACAAAGCATAAAATACAATTTGGATTCCGGTGATTTTTATGACCTAACTATTTAAAAAAGGCTTTTTCGATATGGTACTTCGTTATGTTTTTTGGAATACTCATTTATTTTTCTTGTATGGCTAATTCGTAAATTTTATATCAAGTTAAGCCAGTCTATAGTTATTTCTTTTTGACTAATCATTTTCTATAAATTGGCAGCAAATTACTTTTGCTGCCGTAAATTTGTTATTGAATTTAAGTATTTAGTTAGGCTTTCTTTTTTTCTCCTTCTGTCTGCATAACGAAGCATCCTGTTTTCATTAACCGAATATTTATTTAACGCTTCTTTAAAAAGGGTTCGCATTTCACCGCCTTGTTGTGCTGAAAAAAGTACATCATCACAAAAAACATCTACTAACATTTTTTCTAATGGCGCAGTATTAATTCCTTTTATATTTTGAATTGGAGCTTCAGAAACAAGCGACTTTATAATCAACGATTCCTTCTCGCTTGGTAAATATTTTTCTAAAATATCACTTGTGGGGTCAATAAAAACTGAATATTTAGCATCTCTCAAAAAGTAGAAAATGGATTGAGTAGCCTCTTTTTCAACTTCAATAAGTAAATAGAACCGTCCCGGTTGATGCAACATAAACTCATTCAGGGCGGATGTATTCCAGATGCAAATTTTCAGGAATGGGAATTTGTTTTTAAGCTTG
>JAJTER010000126.1 GCA_021299835.1 Saprospiraceae bacterium
AATAAAAATGGAGCAGATTGTCATTGTAGGAGCAGGCGTTTCCGGTTTAGTAGCCGCCATAAATTGCGAAGCGGCAGGTTTTAGCCCTATTTTAATCGATGCTGACAAGAAAATTGGTGGAAGAACGCAGTCCAACGAATATGAAAATTTTATTTTAGACAAAGGATTTCAAGTATTATTAACCGAATATGAATTTGTAAAGAAATATCTAGACTTAAAATCTTTACAATTAAAATACTTCCGTCCAGGTGCTTTTGTATTCAGCACAAAGAAAGATTATGAAATTTCTGATCCATTTAGAGAATGGTGGAAACTCCCTGAAATGATTTTCTCCAGCATCGGCACAATAAAAGATAAATGGCTTATTTTCAGATTATCCCAACATTTAAAAAACAAAAAAGAATCAACTATTTTTAATGGAAGTAATCAAACAACCTTACAGTTTTTAAGAGAATACGGCTTTAGTGAACGAATCATTGATTTTTTCTTCAGGCCCTTTTTCTCCGGTATTTTTTTACAAATTCATATTCGGTTAATAAAACTTGAAATCCTTTGTCTAAAATAAAGTTTTCATATTCGTTGGACTGCGTTCTTCCTCCAATTTTCTTGTCAGCGTCGATTAAAATAGGGCTAAAACCTGCTGCTTCGCAATTAATGGCGGCTACTAAACCGGAAACGCCTGCTCCTACAATGACAATCTGCTCCATTTTTATTTATTACCAAATAATATTCCCCATGTTCTCATGGATCTTGAAATCTGTAAAATTTTTAAGGGTAATAATTTCCCATGTTTGTAATATCTCCCTTACCTGATCCTCTCTTCTTGCCGCAATACTAATTAAAAATTCACCTTCATTTAAATTATTATCAATAAAATAAAATTCCTTTGTAGGATTTTCTTCTTTTAATTCCAACGCACGAGTACTGTTAGACCAAATTTCAAAGCCCAAACCCGCCTGATGACACAAGTTTTCCAGTTTTTTAAGGTCTTTTTCTTCCGTTTCCCTCAACATACATGAGTACGTGTTGAAATAGGAAGATTTTTGTTTTGAAAGAATAGCATAGATGGGATGTTTCATTTTTCCTACCACTTGATAATCAGTTGAAATTCTATGGTAATATACAATATCCTGATGACATAATCTACTGGTTGGGTAGGGAATATTTATAATTTGCGCTTTGGCTGGTCCACAGGTCAACGCCCAGATCAATTCAGCTCTGCTATCATATTTTATTCTAAGGCAAATGAGCTCCTTCGTCTTTTCCAGTAAGCCAAATTTTGTCCAAACTCTTTTAGCAACCGTTGATTTTCCCGTTTTTTCAGCAGAAATACCTAAATACCACCATATATCTTTTAAGGTAGCATCTAAGGATAGCACTCTTTTACTAAATGCGTACACTTGTTTCCATTCAGACCTCCGAAGATAAATGTTAATCAGTCGAAGATAAGGAGGTATCCACGCAGGATTTTCTTTAATAATACGTCGGAATAATTTTACCGCATGATAAATATCCTCATCCTGGTCATATTGACAAGCACTTTCCCACCAGGGCAAAACATTATCAGGTACCATTTCATGAGTAGATGCAGACATCTTCCTTTTTTGCGTAAATATACAACCTAAATAAAAGGAAAGAATACGCAGGTTCTTTTTAGATTTGTTTTTTAGCCATTTAATCAGGTCTTAGCGTGAAACATTGGAAAATTTGGATTGATACCGGAGGAACATTTACCGACTGCCTGGCCACCAGCTCAGAGGGAAGGGAAACCAGGCTTAAAGTACTGAGTAATGGAGTCCTTCGTGGAAAAGTAAAGGCTTTGGTAACTGAAAAAACTTTACTCATTAGTGAACAATGGCAAGTTAAGGCAGATATTTTCGACGGCTACGAGCTTTGCTTTCCTTCATTTCCTCATTGGGGATATCACCAAATTACAGGCACTCTTCTTGCCAAAGGTGAAATCACCCTTTTGAATAATATGCCACATTCGGTAAGTGAAGGTATGGAGTTTGAAATTACCGCGAGGGAAGAGGCGCCTGTACTAGCTATGCGCTTAGTAACTCAGTCTAAGCTAAGAGATTTGCTGCCACCTATTCAGTTGCGATTGGGATTTACAAAAGGGACAAATGCCTTATTAGAGAAAAATGGCGCCGATGTGGTCCTTTTAGTGACAAAAGGTTTTGCTGATTTACCCATTATCGGAACGCAACAAAGACCTAATCTGTTTCAATTGGATATACCCAATCCCTGGCTTCCATTTACCCGGGTTATTGAGGTGGATGAAAGACTATCTGCTGATGGTCAGGTTATTACTTCGCTGTCGGAAGAGGAAATACATAAAGTCCTGGATCTCTTGAAAGGTGCGGAACCTACCTCCGTGGCCATTTCTTTCCTCCACGCCTATAAAATGACGCTCCATGAAGAAAAAATGGAAAAAGCATTATTGGATGCAGGTTTTCTTCATGTTTCGCGTTCCTCAGCCTTGAGTTCAGCCTTAAAATGGTTACCGAGGATGCATACTGCCCTGATTGATGCCTATTTGAAACCCTTATTGATGTCCTATTTAAAAGGCATTGAAAGTACTTTGCTGCTTGGAAGCAATGAGAGTACTTTACAAATAATGACGAGTGATGGAGCTTTGGTTCCTCTTGCCCTTTTTCACCCAAAGGATAGTTTGTTGAGTGGCCCTGCCGGTGGTATTGTTGGCGCCTCGACCTTGGCTAAACGCTCAGGTTTCAATAAAACACTGACCCTGGATATGGGCGGAACGAGTACAGATACTGCCCGATTTGACGGGCAATATGATTATCGGTATAGTACTACTTTGGATGAACTCGAACTTCAAAGTCCCGTTCTGGCCATAGAAACCGTCGCTGCCGGAGGTGGATCCATTTGTTTTTTTGAAAATGGAAGGCTTCAGGTAGGTCCTAAAAGTGCCGGCGCTTTTCCCGGCCCGGCTTGTTATGGTGCAGGAGGTCCTCTGACGCTGAGTGATGTGAATATTTTATTGGGAAAAATGGATCCTTTCTGTTTCTCCATTCCCATTTTTCCAGAAAAGGCAAAGGAAAAATTCCTTCAGCTTGTAAAGGAACTAGATTTATTTTATGGAATTAAACACCAGCCTGTTGATGTTTTAAAGGGTTTGGAAAGAATTGGAAATGAAAAAATGGCCGATGCCATTCGGTCTATTTCCTTATCGAAGGGCTTTAATCCAAAGGATTATCCCTTACTTTCCTTCGGTGGTGCTGGTGGTTTACATGCCTGTGCCATGGCTGATTTATTGGGTATAAATACTGTTTTAATTCCCTACGATGCCGGCATTTTGAGTGCATTTGGTATCGGAAAAGCCAGTATAGAAAGGTTCTCGGAAAGGGAAATAAGAATGCCTCTGCTGTCTGCTGAAAATCATTCTTTATCGGTGGTGAACGAGTTATTGGCCGATTGTACAATGAATCTACATCGGGCCGGGGTAGTATCAGAAGATATTGGGCCCCCGAAAATTTCTTATTTTCTTAGATTTTCAGGACAAGAGAGTGCCTTAGAGATCCAGTCTTCTCATTTTAATGATTTGTTAGCCGCTTTCAAAAAGCAGTATAAACATATTTTTGGGTATTTTCCCGCTGACAGACCCATCGAACTAGTCAGGATAATGATTAGATTATCGACCTTAGATGAGGCCGAACCTGAAATTAAAGAAAATCAAAATCTTTATTTCCCAAAAGAAAATCATTTTTCAAAAGCTATTTTTTCAGACGAAAATTATCCTGTTTTTTTAAGGGATGAACTTTACCCGGGAGCTACTATCGATGGTCCAGCTATTTTATTGACGCCTACTTCTTCTGCATTTATTTCAGAATATTGGCAATGTTGTATAGATAAAATGGGCTTGGCGGTTTTTAAAAAAACCAAAGAAGTTCATCAGACCGATCAACAGACCATGGCGTCAGTAGCATTAACTCTCTTTACCAATCGATTTAAAAGCATTGCCGAAGAAATGGGCGTTCAACTACAACGGACTGCTTTTTCGGTAAATGTGAAGGAAAGATTAGATTTTAGCTGTGCTTTGGTTGACCCCAATGGCTTTTTATTGGTCAATGCTCCTCATATTCCTGTCCATCTTGGTTCCTTAGGTATTTGTACCCGACTTGTTTCTGAACGAATGCCATTAGAACCCGGAGATGTAATTATTACCAATCATCCTGCTTATGGAGGTTCCCATTTACCAGATATTACCCTCATTCAAGGGGTTTTTACAGATCGTGGAGAACGCATTGGGTATGTTATAAACAGAGCACATCATGCTGAAATTGGGGGGAGAACGCCTGGTTCAATGCCGCCCGATGCCCGTTTCCTTGTGGAAGAGGGAGTCGTTATTGCTCCTTTTTACCTGGCGAAAAATGGCGTCTGGCATTGGGAGGAATTAATAGAAAAACTCGACACCGCGACCTATCCTACCCGAAGTTTATCGGAGAACCTCGCTGACATTCACGCCGGTATTGCCTCCTTACAATATGGTGCTCAGGCTCTTGTGACCCTGGTAAACCAATATAGTTTAGAAATGGTGCACAGTTATATGGAAAAAGTGCAGGATTTTGCTCACCAACAAATTGCTCCCATTTTAGAACAAGTCATTCAGGAACCTCTGTTTGCTCAGGAATATCTGGATGATGGTCTAAGTATAAAAGTGAGAATATCAAAGGAAAAGGATTATTTCAATTTTGATTTTACCGGAACAGACGGTCCGCATCCTAATAATTTAAATGCTAATATTTCTATCGTTTACAGCGCGGTACTTTACGTTCTAAGGTTGTTGTGCCCGGGCGATTTACCATTAAATGAAGGATTCTTGCGGGGAATTAAGATAATATTACCTGAAAATAGCTTGTTACACCCGCTATTTTCTAAAAATGAAGCAGAATGTCCTGCCGTGGTAGGTGGAAACACAGAGATTAGTCAGAGATTAACGGATACCTTGCTAAAGGCCTTAGGTCTGGCCGCTTGTAGTCAAGGTACCATGAATAATTTCCTGTTTGGAAATGATCAATTTGGTTACTACGAAACCATTGGAGGAGGATCAGGGGCTACTTCAACGGCCAATGGACGCTCGGCTGTTCATCAACACATGACAAATACGCGACTAACTGATTTGGAAGAAATGGAAAGTCGATATCCTGTGCGGATAAATAAATTTGAAATCAGAAAGGGTTCAGGGGGTGCTGGAAAATCACGTGGGGGAGATGGAATCATTAGGGAGATTCAGTTTTTAGCCCCTCTTTCTGTCACCTTTATCAGCCAACACAGGAAAGTGCCTCCTTATGGTTGTATGGGGGGTGAAAATGGTCAGTGTGGGGAACAATATTTTATTTTCCCCAATGGGATGAAAGAGGACATGCCTGGTATTTTTAATAAAAAAATAGAAAAGGGAACGGTTTTTCATATTGAAACCCCGGGTGGTGGCGGATTTGGTTCCGTTTAAACCCTTGGCCTGATTTTTTGTTCCCTTACAAATATCGTGTAATGAAAATTTTATTGACGGGAACAACAGGTTATATCGGAAAAAGATTACTACCACTTCTTTTGGAGGAAGGTCATGAAGTAATCTGTTGTGTAAGAGATAAACATCGTATTCCCGATGAAAAACCGTTTAATCATCCGTCGATAACTTTCCTGGAAATCGATTTTTTAAATGATTCTCTGCCTCCTCTGCCATACAATGATATTGATGTCGCCTATTATTTGATTCACTCCATGCAAACGACAACGAAGGGATTCGATTTGCTGGAAGAGAAAACGGCGGTTCAATTTATGAAGTTGGTAGAAACTTCTCAGTTGAAGCAAATAGTTTATTTAGGGGGTATTGCCAATGAAGACGAATTATCTGACCATTTAAAGTCTCGTAAAAATGTCGAATCCGTTCTCTCTGCGGGTCATATTCCGCTCACGGTAATTAGAGCGGGTATCATTGTCGGTTCTGGCAGTGCATCCTTTGAAATAATAAGAGATCTTGTAGAAAAATTACCCATAATGGTTACCCCTAAATGGTTAATGACTAAATGCCAACCTATTGGTGTTAGAGATGTTATGCGCTTTCTTCAGGGTGTAATGATGAAAAAGGAAACCTTTAATGAAGTTTTTGATATCGGCGGTCCCGATATCCTTACCTATAAAGAAATGTTATTGCAGTTTGCTGCTTGCCGGGGATTGAAAAGGTATATTTACACTCTTCCGGTAATGAGCCCAAAAATATCGTCTTATTGGCTGTATTTTGTTACCTCTACCTCTTATCCTTTGGCCGTTAATCTGGTAAGTAGTATGAAGATTGAGGTGATTGCCAGAGATAGCAAGTTGCAAAAGTTATTAGGAATTACACCTATGACCTATAAACAGGCCGTGGAACTTGCTTTTGAGAGAATTGAGCAAAATAGTGTGGTGTCCAGTTGGAAAGACGCTTTGGCAAGCAGTGGTATGGATAATAATTTGCTCGATCATGCCAATGTTCCCCAATTTGGTTGCAACACTGATTTTAAAGAGAAGGAAATTACGGGTTTAGAGGATATCGTTTTGACTAATATATGGTCAATTGGCGGTGAAAGAGGTTGGTATTATGGAAATTGGCTTTGGAAGTTTCGTGGTTTTATTGATAAATTATGGGGCGGTGTAGGGTTGAGAAGAGGCAGAACGCATCCTAGTATTATTCATAATGGTGATTCACTCGATTTTTGGAGGGTTTTAGCCGCCGATAAATCAAGGAAAAGGTTACTTCTTTACGCGGAAATGATTCTGCCGGGTGAGGCCTGGCTTGAATTTAAAATAGTAGAACGCAATCAAAAATCATTTTTACAGCAAACTGCTACATTCAGACCCACGGGAATGATGGGCCGTTTATACTGGCTCGCTGTGCTTCCCCTCCATGTCTTTTTGTTTGAGGGAATGATAAATAATCTGATTCGGTTCAGGGAAAAATAATCCTTTTAGCTTTGTTTTTTTATTGGCTTGTATAGATTATACCTATGCAATGATGCAATATTTCTAACATTTTACCTATGCAATGATACAAAAATAGGGTAATTATACCTATGCAATGAAACATTTCCATTTAAAATTTGTAAATTAGTGATTGAATATCAAATAGTAAGACATGTTTTTCAGGCAAATAGAGGTTGAGTTAGAAAAGTGGGCAGCTAAACCGGGTAGAAAGCCATTGATTTTACGGGGTGCCCGGCAAGTGGGTAAGACCACGGTAGTGCATAAGTTTGGCAAAAAATTTGACAATTATTTGTATGTCAATTTTTAGAAATAGGAAAATTGTTATTGAAAATTGTTGATATTTGTTAAAATCAGTTAATCGATAATGACAAATAATTTTCAAGGGAAAGTAGCCTTTATCACCGGCGCGGGTCAAGGCATTGGACTGCAAATTGCTAAGCAATTGGTTCAGGTAGGAGCTGTTGTTTATTTAAATGACCGCGATGAATCATTGGCACAACGCGCATCCGAAAATTTACAGGCCGAGGGTGGTCA
>JAJTER010000127.1 GCA_021299835.1 Saprospiraceae bacterium
AACCAAGCCTCTTCCTATAAAATCTCCCATCCTATTGGGCGTTAAAATAGCACAACTGACTCCTGCAAAAATAATCCTCAACATTACCGTGTAACTGGGTTTTTTATCCTTTGATATAAATACACGCCACTTTAAACCTTCCAAAAACCAATTGAACGGAATGAGTAATATGATAATACAAAATAAAGGAATCGACCAGGTATTTAGTGCTGGAAAATCTTGTATCGATCGCCAAAAATTTTTATCCGCATAAAATTTCAGAATAAAAGAAAGGCTCAGAATGATAAAAATCCACCTGGCATATTTATGATTCATCGATTGGTCATTAATAGAAAGGTATCACCCAAAAATTCGATAATATGGCTAGCCACCAAAGCCTCTTGTCCATGCCTTTTTGAGGCAATATCGCCTGACTTTCCATGCAACCAAACCCCTAATAACGCAGCATCTTTTGGGACATAACCCTGCGCCAACAAACCAGTAATAATTCCTGTTAAAACATCCCCACTACCCCCTGTAGCCATGCCGGCATTACCTGTGGTATTAAACCAAACCTCCCCTTCAGCCGTGGCAATGAGCGTGTGATGACCTTTTAAAACGACAATACAAGACAACTCTTTTGCCTTTTCAATGGCCTTAAGCATTCTTTCCTGACTATTTTGACATACGCCAAATAGCCTGTCAAATTCCTTCGGATGAGGCGTTAAAATAGAATTTTTAGGAATACAATGCCATTTTTCCTCATAAGCTATAGCATTTAACGCATCGGCATCTAAAACCAACGGACATTGTATAACTAAAAGTTGATGTAAAAGCCATTTCCTGGTCCTTTTCTCTGTACCTATTCCAGGTCCGATACCCACCGCCTGATATGCAGAATAATTAGGCATAATAGTGGCTAAATTATTCTTTTTTTCATCGGAAGTAACCATAGCTTCCGGCAATCCCACTTGTAAAACAAGGTAAGCGCATTGAGGTACGCCCACTGTAAGTAGTCCTACACCGCTATGCATACAGGCCTTTGCAGCAAGTAATGCGGCGCCTGTTTTACCATAACTACCCGCAAGTAAAAGGGCGTGCCCGAAGGTACCTTTGTGTGAAAACCTTTGCCTTTGTTTATATATTTTCTCAATAACCTCCTGATTAATAAGGCTGATCTCAGGAACTACCTGGTGCAAAAAACCCAGAGATAAACCAATATCCAACAGATGAATTTGTCCTATGAATTTTTCATTTTCCGGAAAATAAAAAGCAAGTTTAGGGGACTGAAAACTTAACGTATGGTTAGCCTGAATTATGGGAATACCTATTTTCAATGTGTCAGGCATTAAGCCCGATGGAAGGTCAATGGAAATAATTTCCTTTGCATGTTCATTCAGATAATTGATTAACAGAGCGTTGATGCCCTCCAAGGGTCTATTTAATCCTGAACCAAATAGAGCGTCAATAACCAGGCTATTTGATGCCAATGCAGGAAAGTCTTTAGATTCATTCAACCAATGGATTTCCCTTTTCGAATAATTCTTCCATCTTAGAAGATTACATTGAAAGTCAGCCGTTCCCGTGTTTTCTGAGGACAGAAAATAAATATCAACCCTGGCGCCAGCCTGAAGAAGAATCCTACCCAGTGCCAGTCCATCGCCCCCGTTATTACCTTTCCCACAAAAAATCTGAAAAAATCTTGAAGTTAAATCTCTCATTTCCAACCAATGAAAGCAAGCTAATGCAGCACGCTCCATTAAATCAATAGATTTAATGGGTTCATGCTCGATAGTAAATGCGTCCCAGGCGCGAATTTGACTGGCATTCAAGATCATAATTCATATTATCACGGAAAATTAGGTAAAATTTAAATAGGTCTTATCATTTAAATACAAATACCTAAAGTAATAATCCGATTTTAATCCTTATATTTAACATGAGATAAGAACCTATTAAAATACATTTACAAACCTATCCCTATGTTCTTTACTGGTATGCACCGCGGGCTACTTATTCGGCTATGTCCCATTTTATTTCTTCCAATACTACTTCATGGGCAATCCTATGAATCCTTAGACAACCTTTCTTTATTCAGAAATCCTTCATCAAACTGGCAGGAAGCAAGTGAGGTTACGGGTAATCCCAATGAAAAATCGCTTATTTCCAAACAGGGAAAAGGCGTCTTGGTTTGTGCATTAAAGAATGGGCCTTTCAAGGCAAGCGACAATCTTATTACCCTGATGGAACATGGCGATCTTGATTTATCCCTAGAGGTAATGATTCCAAAAGGTTCTAATTCAGGTATTTATCTGCAAGGTAGGTATGAGGTTCAGGTATTTGACAGTTGGGGAAAAAATACACCATCATTTGACGATGCAGGAGGGATTTATCAACGATGGGATGAAAAAAGGGGCAAAAACAACGAAGGTTTTGAAGGTCATCCGCCCCGTTTTAATGCCGTAAAAGCTCCCGGATTATGGAATCGTGTTGACATAAGTTTTCAAGCGCCAAAATTTGATGTAAACGGGCAAAAGATATCGAATGCCAAAATGTTAAAAGTATCCTGGAATGGAATGGTCATACATCAAAATGTAGAACTGTTCGGTCCAACCAGAGCGGCGGCTTTTCAAGATGAAAAATCGATGGGGCCCCTCATGTTTCAAGGTGATCATGGACCCATTGCCTTCAGAAATATCAGAATAACAAAAATGGGAAATGCCAGTGTTAAGATTGTCCCGCCTGTTCAGTACAAAATTTATGAAAATGCTTTTACGCGTGAAAAGAAAGGGGATATACAAACGGTTCCAAAAGAAAAAGATTTAAGTACCTTAACGCCCGTCAAGGTTGGAGAAACGGAGTTAATAGACGTTTCCGTTTCAAGACGTGGAACCCAGTATTACGTTATCACAGGTTCTTTTGAAGTATCAAAAGCCAATGTTTATTTATTCAAAGGAAATTATCATGGATATGCCAACGTATTGATTGACAATGAACTAGTATTATCCGATGTCAATGTTCCATGGTATGGAATGAGTTTTAATGAGGAAGTGCTTGGAAAAAAAAGGCTGGAAGCTGGCAAACATACCTTTCGGATTGGATATACCCACAGGGATTGGGAGAGGGGTGTCCGTGCTTTCGGATTATCTGTTAAAGCAGAGGGGGAAAGTGAAGGATGGCAAACGCTGCATGATAAAAAATCGGAGATGGAATTTTCTAAAACAGTGATGAACGAAGTTTACCTTTCTAACCAACCTGTTTTTCAACGTTCTTTCGTCGTCTTTGACGGCTCAAAAAGAACCCATGCTATCAACGTAGGTTTTCCTCAGGCCGTTCACTACAGTTATGACACTAAAGCTGGTGCGATATTAAATGTATGGCGTGGCCGCTTTTTAAATACCACTGAAATGTGGCATGACCGTGGTACCGAACAAACCGCTGAACCTCTTGGAATGTCTCAACAAATGACCGGTATCTTTCCATATATAGATAAAATAAGTCAACAACTTGTTTCACCTGCCGCTTTCCGATATGAAGGAATGCAATTTACTGAAGTTGATGGGCAAAAAACACCCCAATATGTTATGAAAATGGGGGACATAACCTTGAAAGATTGGTTACAACCCTCCGCAAACGGTCAAGGGCTCACCCGATTTATTTCATTTTCCGCTCTGCCCACTGACAAACATTTTCTGCTGGCGAACTCAAAAAAAGGAATAAAAAAAGTAGCTGACGGATTATTTTCTGTGGATGATGCCGCCTATTTTATAAAAGTCAACTCGCCAAATGTTCCCGTTATTATTCAAAAGGATGGGCAACAATGGTTGATTTCAGATATTAAAAATACCACTTTCACCTATCAGATTGTATTTTAAAAAACGAATGACAATGAAAAATATATTTCTTATAGCTTGTTTATCCATATTAACTATTCAAGCGCTTAAAGCTCAGAAAGCGGTGGCTGAAGCAGAATATTATCCGCTAAGAACTTTACCAATCCCCCATAATATAGCGCTGGAGGTAGGCGGAATGGCCACCATTCCCGATGGAAGACTGGCGGTGAGTACCCGTCGGGGGGAAATATGGATGGTTGAAAATCCCTATTCTGCTACGCCATTTTATAGACTATTTGCCAGTGGTATGCACGAAGTGCTCGGCTTGAATTTTCATAAAGGTTCCTTGTATGCCGTTCAGCGGGGTGAATTAACCAAATTAACCGACCAAAACGGAGATGGTTCCGCCGACCATTACCAAAATATAGCCAATTGGGAATTAGAAGGAAATTATCATGAATATTCCTATGGCCCCGTTTTTGATGCTCAGGACAATATGTATCTCACCTTCAATGTAGCCTGGGTAGGTTTTGGTGAAGCTAAATTATCAAAATGGAGAGGTTGGATGGTAAAAGTTTCTCCTGACGGAACCTTATCTCCCGTTGCTTCTGGCTTAAGATCTCCTGCTGGTGTTATGATGAATAGCGCAGGTGATATTTTTTATACTGAAAATCAAGGGGATTGGGTAGGTTCAGGTAGAATTACCCATTTGGAGAAAGGTGATTTTGCAGGTCACGCAAGTAGTCTGGTTTGGTCAAATGAGCCCGGTTCACCCATGACCACTCAAATTACTGATGTGCCCGATAACAGTGAGCCTATGTACAAAGCAGCTGAAAAAGTGAAAAATCTGAAACTGCCCGCTGTTTGGTATCCTCACACCTTGATGGGCATTTCCACCGCTGATATGATTGAGGATGTTAATGGAAATATGGGTCCCTTTTTCAAAGGTCAATACTTTGTCTCTGACCAGGGACATTCGAAGGTGATGCGCATGATGCTGGAAAAAGTAAATGGTCAATATCAGGGTATTTGTTTCCCTTTCCGGGAAGGCTGGCAATCGGGTTTACTTCGTTTGTCCTGGGGAAATGACGGCTCTATGTTTGGTGGAATGACCTCAAGAGGATGGGGTTCCACAGGTAAAGATTTATTCGGCCTTCAAAGGATGTTATGGAGTGGAGAAACGCCTTTTGAAATGGCTGAAGTACACGCCATGTCCGATGGATTTGAAATCACTTTTACTAAACCTGTTGATGTTTCCACCGCAGTTCAAGCAGCAAATTATGATATCAATAGCTTTAATTACCAATATCATCACTTTTATGGTAGCCCTGTTATTGAAAATAAAACCCACGTAATCAAAGCCATTCTGATTTCTGATGATCATACAAAAGTGCGTTTAGTACTCGATGAAGCCAGGCGGTTTTATATTCATGAAATTAAACCTAGAGGAGTTAAAGCCGTAAATGGAGAATTACTTTTACACGAGGTGGGCTATTACACCCTCAATAATATTCCAGCAGGAATGACGGCAGATTTGTCTAAAAATAAAATGGCAGTAGTCGCTCCCCCTCCTGCTGAAAGTCATCAACATGCTGCTGTCCCAATGGAGACAACAGCGGAACCAGCAACAAAGAAAAACAGTAAAAACAGTAATAAACACCTGACAACCATGCCTTCCGATTGGGCAACCCCCGATAAAACCCTGGTTATAGGTACTGTTCCAGGTATGAAATATGATGTAACAGAACTAGAGGTTAAGGCAGGAACTAAGATAAAGCTCACTTTCAATAACCTAGATGACGACATGACCCATAATCTGGTCATCGTTGAGCCAGGTACTGCTGACGAAGTTGGCCTGTCTGCTTTCTCCCTGGGTGTAAAAGGTTCTCAAATGAGTTATGTCCCTAATAGCAATAAAGTTCTTTTTCATACTACCCTACTGCAACCGGAAGCATCACAGACCATTTACTTTGTGGCGCCCTCTAAACCGGGCGAATATTCTATTGTATGCACCTATCCAGGTCATCATACATTGATGAGAGGGATATTAAAGGTGGTGAAATAATGATTTTTCATCTAACATTTAGTAATTGATTGCCATCCATTTAATGCATCAGTTAACATAATACTGGAAAAGAGGCTGTCTAAAAAGATAGCCTCTTTTTTTATGCTACTTTATACGTTGGCCTAATAGGTCTTTGTGATGGCAAAAGATACAAAATGGATGATTTTTAACGATAGGTTTTATAGCTAAAGTTTACCCTTAACACTCGGTTCTGAATCAAGATTTACAGGATTTTTAGGATTAAAGAGAACGTCTTCGTTATAAGCATAATGTTTATTCATAAATGTATTTTTTCGTATAAACTTACTGGAGCATATTTTCAACTTCTTTATTAAAATTTCAATGCATCCTTCTCCTTTTTTAGCCTGATTTTATCGAATATCCAACTAAAATTATCGCATTTTTTGCCCCAAATTTTTTGTTAATTATAATTATTTATTATTTTCGCAGGGATTTTAATATTACACCCATCTTAAATTTTTTGGTCTCATTAAGTTACCGCTTAATGATTTAATTATTTTTAATTACCAAATTAATTTTAGGAATGTACTGTTTCAATCTCAAAAGAAACCAATGGGTAAAATTGTTTTTACTTTTTACTTTTTTTAGTTTCCATCTGACCTTTTTGAATGGTCAAGGACAATCTTCCAAAGAAACTAATTCTCTTTCAAATAGCAACAGGAACAGATTTTCAATGGATGAATTAAAGGTCCGTTGGAAAAAACTAGCTTTAGAGACCTGTGTTACCGTCTGTTCAACCCCTCCTTCAATAAGTTCCATTATAACTACGGGAGTAATCACTGCATCTACTGCAAGCTTTAGTGGAAACATACTTTCTGATGGTGGATCTCCAGTTCTTGCAAAAGGAATCATCTGGAGCACAAGCCCAAATCCAACGATTGCCCTTAGTACAAAGACAAATGATGGCCCGGGTGTCGGACCATTTACGAGCAATATAACGGGATTAAACGCAGGAACAACTTATTACGTTAGATTTTACGTTTCAAACAGTTCAGGTTCAACTTATGGAACAGAAATTAATTTTGTTACTGGTACTGGATCTCTTGCAACCATAGGAAGTACGGTAAGTACTGGCTCAATTACAGCAACCTCAGCAACAAGCGGGGGAAATATTTCTTCTGACGGAGGTTACCCAGGTACTGTGCGTGGAGTCGTTTGGGCTACATCAACGAACCCAACGGTTCCCTCAGCTTTCAGCACCTCCGATGGCACTGGAACGGGTGCATTTACGAGTAATATAACAGGGTTATCTGCCACCACGCTATATTACGTTCGTTCCTACGCTACTAACCCAGCTGGAACAACTTATGGTTCAGAAATATCTTTTACTACATTGGTCGGCTCATCACCAAGTATTTCCTCTACCTCAGCTATCGGTTCAATAACAACTACTTCCGCTTCCAGCGGTGGGAACATCTCTTCAGATGGAGGATATGCCATAACAGCCAGAGGCGTAGTTTGGGGAACTTCGCCAAGTCCAACAGTTCCCTCAGCCTCAAGTACCACTAACGGTACAGGAACGGGTTCTTTTACCAGTAATATAACAGGTTTGAGTGTAGGAACCCTTTAT
>JAJTER010000128.1 GCA_021299835.1 Saprospiraceae bacterium
CACTATACCATTTTTGCGGTACGGGTTTACAAAATAGCTTACAGGCAGTTTTGTACCATTATATTTTACAAGCTAAACATTCATGCTGGTGGAACGATGAAAATGCTGATGTAAATCAAAGCCTACAGCGATTACCCAGCAAGTATATTGATGTAATTGCACTGTTACAAAAACTATTAGACAATCATTTGAAAATTGTTCGTAATAATACTTCTCGTAACTTAGTCATCATACTCGATGCCCTCGATGAGGCCTTTGTGGCTTCTTCACAGTTGAAGATATCAGATTGGTTTACGACTTACAACGAAGCGGAGGAGCCAATTGCAGACTGGCGAAGCAAACTCAATATTCGCTGGATTTTCAGCTACCGGTGTGCGGAGGATGGAACCGAAAACTTTTATAAATTCCCTCTTATCAAAGAAACTGCGACCATCAAAGAGCTACAACCCTTACAGGGACTAAATCCTGACATAGTAAGCAAGGTTTTTAGAGATAAATTTAATGTTTCTGATGATTTTTTGAATGCTTTAATTAAAAAAGCAGAGGTATAAAACTTGAGTAGCTGCCGAACGATTGGACAAAATGAAGACCCTGAGCTGAGTATTAACAGAGCCCTGGAACAATATGTAAAACTCGGCTTTACAGAATGTTGGATTAACCAACGGCTAAAAAGTATTGAAATACGCAAGGAATTAACGGACGAGTTGAACCTGATTCAGACCATGAGCGATATATCATCTACCAAACTGAGGATGGCAGCACCAAGATACAGGTGTAACTCAATGAAAATAACGTTGTCAAGGAATACTTGTATAAATGAATCCTTATGAATTAAATAGTATATCTTTATTTAGAAATAAAAAGAAACGATCCTTCGCTAATACATAGTAAAATGAGTGGCTAGACGAAAGATTGTTTGGTGTATAAGCGAGTTAGCAGTTATATAGTATGACCTTAAACTTTGTTCAAATAGAAACCAAAACGGGGATTAAAGAGTTTGAATTATTTCAAGGAGATATTACTAGTCTTCCCTTTGAAACAGATTTGTTATGTTTATCTGCATTTAAAGATGACTACACGCCAACAAATTCAAGTATTATTGGGCAACTTTATAAAAAAGGAATTAATGTTAATAAGCTTTCTGAAAAGCCATCATTAGACTTTAGAGAAAGTTTAGGTATTTGGGTTTCTGAGCAACTTCAATATAAAACCTATAAGAGAATTATCTGTGTGGAAATTACTGGATCAAACAATTCATTTATTGTTTCAGTGAGAAATTTATTTGCGGTTATCTCAGCACTTGAAATTCAAGGCCAGGAGAATGTTTCAATAGCTTTACCTATGATTGGTGCCGGAGATCAATCAATAAATTCAGATTTGGTAATTTCATCTTTACTCGATGTTTCCTTAGACTTTCTTCGATATTCAAGATTTCTAAATAAAATTTATTTTGTAGTATATAATAATGAAAAAGCTATTGCCTTTAATAAACAAATGAACGATTCCTTAGGCAGGGTAAAAATTAAATCACCCACTGGACAATTAGCAAATTTATTGAGAAAGGATTTAAATAGAGTTATCGAATTATTAATTGAAAAAAATGAGAAAGATGATGTATTTAAAGATTTAAAAAGAGTTTTAAATTCTGATTTCAGACCATTTGAGTTTGGAGCAATAACAAGGAAGTCAATCGAAAAGATAATTGAGAAATTAAATCCCAATACAAAAAAACAATTTGAACTTATAAAAAAAATTGAATCACTTCATCAATCAATAGGACTTTCACAGTGGATTTTAAGTTATTTTCACACTATTCGTGTTTTAGGAAATGAAGCTGTGCATTCCAAGGATATAACTAAAAGAACTCCGCAAAATTTAGATGAAAAAGATCTTGAAATTGGGATGTATTGAATGCTTAAAATAATAGATTTCTATTTAAATTATCAAGGTAATACAACTACTGACAGCGTGTAAGCAATATTGCCTTGCCGCAGGCGAAACACAAGGCAACATCGCCTGCATATTCCGTGTTAAAGTGAGCCAGTGATTCCGGCTACGCCATAAGAAACAAACCGCTCTACCCAGAACATCGCTCTTCCAGCTCCATAATATGCTGGCCAACGCCCAAATAATTAGCCTAATATTTTTTTAAGCCATTAAAATATCCAATAGCTATTTACGTTATACAATTTAATAACAAAAAATGAAAAATAATTTAGTTGTATTTGTATTATTAATGACGGTTTCTTCGCTATTTTCCCAAGCCATTTCTCCCGATGTCTTTAAAATAAGTCCAAGTCGATTCTCTATTTACAATTCACCCAATAGTGAAATTACCTATTGTTTATCAATGCTTAGCAGTGCTTATGTAGAGTATAAAAGACCTTTTTTTGATTTGATTGTTCCAGAGACTTTGCCTGAAAATAATCTTATACCCTACGATGAATTACTTTTTTCAAGTATTCATAGTTTACTCTATGAATATAAGAATTATGATGGACAATTTAATTTGACAGCCTATTCTATTTTTGCTTTAGGAAACTACAATCGATTAGGAAGGGTAACATTGGAGATATTAAATGAATCCATTCTCCCTAATAAAAACTATCTGGAAATGATTTATCAGTGGGCTAAACCTTATCTTGTTAAAACTTTCAATTCGCTCACCTATAAAGAACAAAAAAGATTACTTGTAAAACTTAGTATGGCAGAGAGGTATGTTTTGAATGTGATGAAAGATAAAAATACGGCCAAATACAAGCAGTGGTTGAAGGCAAATGGATATGAATATGAATATGAAGATGAAGATAAATTAGTAGGTTTTTTAAATCGACGAATAGATAAAAAACAATGGAAAATCGAAGATTGCGAATATTGGATAAATGTATTAAAAACCCAATTTATCCCGTTGCTTAAAGATAAAAACCAATTAAAATCTCATTATCAAGTAACTGATATTATTAACGATAAATATATGATTGCCTGTGATCACATCGCATATTATTATATTTTAGATAAACAATATCGCAAGGTATTCAAGGATAAATTTCGGTTGATTCAATTCAATGGCCCTGAGGAATTACTTGCTTATCCAGAACTGGATTATGATAAAATCCAAAAATTCAACATCAATGCTCAAGGTGAAATAAAAATGGGCATAACTGTTAATTAGAGTCATTTTCTGATAGTAATGTATGAACGAAAATATAAGCTTTTAAAAAGGGCTTTATAATATCAAAAACATAATAATCGAATAAATACTATGAATTTTACGACTAATTCCGGAAGATTAATAACTTTTGATCATGAAAAATGGGTTATTTCTGAAAGTAGATTCTGTAATGTCATAGGAGAAGAAGATGCCCACTACCTGCTTGAAAATAAATACAAACAAGTAGTTAAAATTCTTGTTTCGCTTATCCATGCCAATAATTTAAAAATTATTGATAATCAAATTGAATTAAGTGAAAGTTTGTATAAGATTTATTTTTTAGATCAAATCCGAAATGCTGCAAATAAGCGAATGAATGATTTATTTAACGAAAATAAGGAACTTATCTTTTCTAATAGACAGATTGTTATTGGCAAAGCGGAATATTACCTCCTGAGACCAACCTTATTAACAAGTGGTGGAGCACATATTGGTGGTTCTATTTACACCTTAGGAGCATTATTTGAGGCTATTGAAAATGGAACACATATTTATTTGGAACTATTGGAAGGCTTTAAAAAGTTACACCTGATTAGCATAACCGGCTCACCATTAAGTGGCAGTATTAGTGCACTATTTTGGTCAGATGAAACCCATAAATTTCTTCATTCAAGGGAAATTAATGATAATCCCGCTGTTAATTTTTCATTGCTTTCTCAATTTCGAAAATTACAAAATATTCCTTACAACATTGATTTTGCCGATATAGCAATGGAACAGTTACTTAACGAAATAAATGGCATTAGTTGAATTTAACTAAAAAATTGATATTACTGATTAGTTTAGGAATTCTTTCCATTTTCTTCCTATTACTATATTTTAAATATCCATTTTGGTCTCATTATAAAACCAAAAATTTCAAGGCGTTGGTAGAATACAATGGCAGTAATATTCATGGATTATTAGGACGACAAATATTGATTCATAAAGATTTTAAACAGTATATAGAACAAATTGACAAATATGCCGCTGATAATGATATTGAATTGATTGTAATTCATAGTTATAGAAACGAAAATCAGAAAATAAGCAGGAATATTGTTAAACCAGCAAAGCTATCTAATCATTTGGCTGGGTTTGCTATAGATTTTAATATTAAAAGAAAAAATAGGATATATCTTTCCCATCATTTAAAAAAGAAATACTTGAGTAAGTCCCATGTCAATGTGCAAAATTTTATAAATGATATTCGTGAAAATAAAGATTTAAGATGGGGTGGTGATTTTCGGATTGAAGATCCGGTTCATATAGATGTTCCATTGAATCAAATGAATAAAGCAAAGTGGTTTGATTTTAACAAAAATTGTGTAACAGATTACGCTAATAGGATTCCTAAATGGAAATTTTGGAAATGAAATTAACAAACCTATCACAATAATATTTTCAATTTTATTGTTTTGCCTTTGAAAAATTTTAAAACTCAAATTTTTATAAATTATGAAAAATCTATTGTATTTATCATATACATTTTTGGTGTGCTTAAGTTGTGCACCTGAAAAATTACAAGATGGAGACATCATTTTTCACACATCTAAATCCTTTCAAAGTGAAATGATACAAACGTTGACCAATTCCAATTTGAGTCATTGTGGTATCATTAATTACAGATCAGGAAAACCTTATGTTCTCGAAGCAGTAAATCCGGTTAAATTAACGCCTTTAAATCAATGGATCTCCAGGGGTGTAGGTGCTAAATATAAAGTTGTTAGACTAAAATACAACTTGAATGATGAGCAAAAAGAAATAATGTATTCTTATGGTAAAAGACAACTTGGAAAAAGTTATGATATTAAGTTTGAGTGGTCTGATAGAAAAATGTATTGTTCTGAAATTGTATGGAAAATTTATAAAGCAGCGGGCTACGATTTGTGCACTCCAAAAACTTTTTCTGATTTTGATTTGTCAGGTAGAACGGTAAGAAATGAAATTAAAAGGAGGTACGGTGCCACTATAAATCTTAAGGAAAAAGTTGTATCACCCGAAGATCTTTATAATTCAAATATGGTAAAAACCATCTTTTCCAATTTTTAAGCGATTAATTCAAACTTAAAATCACGCAATGTTATATTTCCCTAATGATTTTAAAATAATTAGTTTTATTTTTTTAGGATTTTTGATTTACTCAATACTTAAAAAAAACTGGAAACACCTATTTTCTGTTCTTTTCTATTATTTTGTTTTTGTAGTAATCTGGGTTTGTATCTTATTTGGAGGTGCTTTGAAGCCAGAGAATCTGGTTGGAAATAGGGAATTTTATGTTTCAGAAATATTCAAATCTTCCGGTATTGAAATTCCGGAGGAATTGATTTTAGTTGCTAAGCTCGACCCCATTGTATTAATTGGCGTTGAGAGTGAATATAATGCTGAGTGTATATTTGAGGGATCTTCAAAAATTATCAAAGAATTAGAGAGAAAAATAAAGAAAAATACAAATTTTATAAAAGTAGATAAACTTGATAATTATCCGACCGAATTGATAAATCCTGATAATTTCAGTGTAAAAAGTATTAAATCTATTTACAAGAGTAATCTTTCAGACGATGTAATTTATATTTCATTTGATAAGTCAAATAAAAAGTTTTACTATCTGGCTATGTATTTTTGAAATTTTTCAGGATAATTTAAGAACCTAAAAATAATATTATGAAAAAGTGGTTAATTCCAATCGTATTTTTTATGCTGGCCCTGCCATCGATTGTTTCAGGAAAAAACCTTTATGGTCCAGGGTTTTATTTGAAAAAAGATGGCTATTCCTCCTCAGCAGAACTATTTACTGTTTTATTTTCTAAGGGCTTCGATTCTGTAAATGCCTTTTTTTATTGGTGTTGTGATTGTATATACTATTATGGTATGGTTTGGGGCCTCAGTTATCAGGAAATGAACATAGTACTTTTCGTTATTTTACAGCCCCTTCTCATTCTTCTATTTTTTATTCTTTGGATTATTGAAAAAAGAAGAGTAAAGAGATTATTGAATAGCCTTACCAAATAATATTTATTAATATAATTTATTGAAATTCCTTAAGCTATGGAAAAACAAAATAAAAGAAAATATATCTATTGGATTATATTTTTATTTACCATTATCCTCTCATCCGTTGGTTATCTTTTCTTAAAAGAAAATTCTCCTCTTTTTCTAAGGGAAGCGCCCTTGTCTCATTCAGAATATATTTTTGGATTAGATGTTTCACATTATCAGGGCAGAATAAACTGGAAAAGAGTAAGTACTTCCAAACATCCTATTAAATATGTATTCATTAGATCCACCATGGGGATTAATGGAAAAGACAAGCAATTCTTATACAATTGGAGAAAAGCTAAAGACTTAGGTTATATAAGAGGAGCTTATCATTATTACAGACCCAATGAAAATCCGGAAAGCCAATTTTTGAATTACAAAAAAATGGTAAGATTAAATAAAGGAGACTTCATTCCTATTTTGGATGTCGAACAAATGGGGCGAAAAGGAAGAAAAAGATTGAGACAGGATATTTCGATTTGGCTAAAAATGGCGGAAAAGGAGTATGGGGTCAAACCTATGGTTTATACTGGTTTACATTTTTACAAACGGAATCTGAAAGGTCATATAAATGATTATCCTTTATGGGTTGCCAGCTATAACCGAAAATTTAGGATAAGAAGATTGAATTGGACTTTTCATCAGTTTACAGATAGAGTTCGGGTGGAAGGAATAAAAGTTTTGACAGACGGCAATGACTTTAACGGCAGTATGGAACAATTGCTTGGAATGTGCTTGAAATAATTTTTCTTCTTCTGGAATTTTTAAAAGGGATAGACAGAAAATATGGGCTAATATCTATAGAAATTTCCTTATTGATGGAATCCTAAAAGGATTTTGAAAATGGTAAAGTGTAGGAACAAAAATTTAAAAAATAACAAAATGCAAAGTAAAACTTACAGAGGAATTTCAACTAACTCTTTAGATCAAATTGGCACTTATAATGATGAAAAAGTATACTATAATTTTTTATATGTAATAATTAACCTATGAGCTATGAAATAAGAAAACTAATAGACAAAGTAAAAAACTGGAAACAAGTCTTGAACAAGAATGATAGTACCACCAGAGAAATTACCCATATTTTGTGTGAAAATGGGTTTGTAATTCAGGATATTTATGATGTTGAAAATATCAAAGGACTTATTAGTTCATTGAAATTAAACGAAGTAATGCCAATTTATTGGTATAAAGCAGTTGATTTTGAACTTGGTAATTCGGTTGGTGTAATTATTTTTTCCACAGACTTAGATTCCACAATAGTTAAGGCTGAAATATTTAGTGATATGGTTAAATTTTTCTTTGATAGTAAATGGAAAGCATTTTTAAATAGATTAAATGTTAGTGATAAACTTAGGAATATTTTATTAGATAAATATACAAAACCCGAATATACTTTAGGTAGAAACTTTACCGGTTCATATAAAAATAAGAACGGAATAACAATTAACAAAAATTCCTTTACTATTGGTCTTGTTGGTGTGGATTCCGATATTTTGATTTTAATAGCATCTGAAATATGTAAAGAATTTAAACAAGAAACGGTAATGGTCAGAGATTTTAATAAAAGTAAAGTTTATTTTGTCAATGATAAAGAATATATTAAAAATGATGGGTAAAAATTATTAACATGACATTTCTATTTAAAAATTGCTTGCAACTATTTTAATAGAGCCTCCACAAATGACTTATACTATTTTTTAAAATTAATCATAACTAAATTATAAATACTATGAATTCCAAATTGCTTGCCAGAATAAAGGTTGACGCTTATTGTGATAAACACCTATTTTATGGACTAACAAATCTCAATGATGGTTTTGATGATTCAAGAATAAAGTATTTTTCAGAAAAGGATTTTGAAGTGGTTTTAGAAAGAGTTAAATCTCTTGGTATTGGAATTTTTGGAATTGAACCTTGGAAGAATGGATGTTATTATGATTGTAAGGTTTATGAATCTCATACATCTGATCCAACAGATGCTACTTGGTATATGACATGTTTTGAAAATTTCAAAAAGAGAGGAGATAATATTGTTTACGCAGCATCGTACCATATTCCAAAAAAATTATATTCAGAATAAATTTATTTCTCTAAGAAGGGTGGTAGTATATGTATAGTCAATGTGATTAAATACTCAAACGGCTTAAATGATTACTGAATATTGCGTTTGCGGTTAAAGTAACCTTATTTACATAGGTGAACATTCACTTGAAACTGATAACATTTTATCGAATAATAGCTGTCTTTTTTGGGGAGTATTATATAATTTTTCTCATATCGTATTTAATAAAACAAAAATAATGCAGAATTCATATCATCAAAAGGTAAATGCTTTATTGGACAAATTTAATAAGTTATTACATGATAATGACCTTAGTAACTTACAAAGTATCATTGAAAAATATGATTGTGCAATAATAACAATTTTCAAAAATGAGGTTAATAATTGTATTTATGGAGAAAATCATCCTAAACAATTGAACATAACCGAAAATCATGAAAGATATAAAGCACTAAAAGCAAAATTATTACATAACTATTATGCATTATTTTGTTTTAACGATCCATCATATACTGAAGATTATAAACCTTCCCAGGATGTGGAAAATACAGATATAAAACTTCCTGTTAAAGTTAATGAGGATTCTTTTTTCGCAGTAAACATTGATAATCAAGCTAATTTTATAGAGGAGATAATAAATTTAGGTAAATTATTTTGCCAAGACAAGGTGACGATTTTTGAAAAAGGTGGAGAGGTTAACTATGTATATGGTACAAGTAATGCAAATTTTCCTGGGTTAGATAAGAAAGAATATTTCACCCATCTATATTTTGGCAGTGAATCCGAATTTATTACAAAAATGGGTAGCGTTCCATCTAACCTAACTGCACCAGCTAAGGAGCAATTGTATTTTGAACACTTTTTACAATATCAGAACAATTCAAAATTTCTTGTAAGCCTAGAAGCAAAAAAGATAAATAAATTACTTTAATAGCCCACCAAAGATAATTTCCCTTTGTTTTCAGAGATTATACAATATATTAATAGCATAATCGCTAAAGACTCATTGGATGAAAATTCCATTAAGGAATATGAGGTGCAAGTACCAACTTGAAAAATGGTATCAATTCAATAATTAAAATCAACCAGCATGTCAATGTACGAATATTTAAAAAAGGAAATCTTTCGTTTATGTGGATTATTGGGTCAAGCAGGAAGAACTGGAGACGGAACTTGTACAGCACGCATTTTTAGGCTATGAGAATCTTTTTAGCATTCAAGTGTCGGCAAATGATCTTGCGCCCTATGGTTGGATATGCTGTAAATAAGAGGAGGGAAGCCTATTCCTTCCTTCAAATACTGGAACGTAAACCGGAATACGACGAGGCACATGGTCCAAAACGATTAGCTATTTTATTTTTATTCGCCGACGGAATAGCGACTTATGATGCTTTGTTTTGCCAGGCTCGAAATAAACTGGAACCATTTGCAATATTGCTCCATGATCAAATTAAGCCAACGTATTTGTTAGTTGACTATAACACAAAACCCTGGAGGGATTACACCAAATTAGAGGATGTCGCCGGCGATCATGGTGGAATGCATGATATGCCTCGGTATTTACATAAAAATAAATATGTTAATTTGTAAGAATGGAACAGTTCAGCAGGTCGATTCCTTCACAATATTTTTACTCAAATAAAAAATTCACAACATCCTAAAAAACACCCATTTGGAAGATGACCTAATAACAGCTTACAATGAGGCTGAATACCGTGTAAATGGTTTCAGTGAACCTAATTATATAGGTAAATATTCAGAAGATGCCGATAATGTATTATCGAAAAATAACCTAACGGAATGGGCCTACATAACGGCGTATAATCCTATGTCCTGTTCTCTTGAGGAAGCTGAGAATATTCGAAGGAACAGTGAACTTCGTAAATTAGTCAATGACTACATAGTAATTGAAGGCGAAGGTCAGGATAAACAAAAGGAGTGGCCGGCAGAAAAAAGCTTTTTCATTGCCGGAATATCGTTGGATACTGCTAAAGTGTTAGCTGTTACATTTGGTCAAAGAGCCATAGTGTATGGGCAGCTTGAGCAGCCAGCAACATTGATCATTACCCTTGACCGCTTAGGAAATCCAGGTTAATAACACAAACAGTCGAAGCAAGGAACAAACGAATGCCAGACCTTGCCGACCCAATCACCTTCGGGCTTGTAAAGAGACTTAGGGTATAAACTAAAAAAAATATTTTTAAAAATTAAAATGTAATATGTTATGAATGAAACGCTTAGACTTAGTTATATTCCAATTCCAACGCTCGATGAATTGCAAGAATTGTGGCAAAATTGTTTTGGCACGCAGGAAAAACTTAAGCATATTAATAAATATGTTCCTTATGAAGTCACCATATTTTCTCAATTAAGAGGCTTTTTGTCCAATGAACAAAAGGGATATAGATTTTGGTTGATACGACGAAAAATGGAAAATGATATCATTGGTTTTGCCATTCACGGAAGTTATTTCCCCGGCTATCCGAATGATGTCGGTTTTAATATAGGATTAGATTATGTTGAAATAGGGTATGCAAAAATGTGGGTATGTTCATCAGGGAAGAACTGGCCAAGTTTATTCTGGAAATCATGTTGTTGAATTAAAATACGTTTTTTAAAGGAATGATCCAATAAATGAATTTAAAGGTAAGATACTCCCTAACTATCTAAATTATAGAATATTATGTTTGTACAAAAAACCATTTTAATAGATGTTCCCATCGCTGCACCTGTTGAAAATTTAGCTCAGAGTACATCCAAAGTGTTATTTTATCCATGTAGCGGCTTTGATCTGGAAGTCCCCGTGACCCATTTCGCTCCGGTAATTGATGTATTCTGGTTTGTAGATCGCGGATATTTTCGACCGGACCATCAGGATACCAGATTTAACAATCTGGACAGACCTGCGGATAGTATCTCTCCGATTTTCAAGCATCCGGACTTTGATTATATTAGATGCACGCTGGAAGGCCCGGCTGTAGATGACAGGTATTCTGTGCATATAAAGCCTTGCGTTTTAACAGAATTTTATTTGCATATACCCACTGGTAGAACCATTCAGCTCAAATTTAGGAGAGGCTATGGGTTTTCTGGCTTTGATAAAGAGATAAGGAAGCTTGCCGTATTCTTTCATAGAGGTGACAGTGAGGGAGAAGGTGGAAGTGACAATAACTGGTATTCAAGTCGCAATGGTAGAGGTACAATATGGGATAAACTGGAAGATGGCGGCTGGATAGTTACCGACTTAAGTCTTGCGTATGATCAGGATGTCTTTAGAATAATAACTGATGACATTAATTCTGGAAAAATCAAGAAAGTAAGCGAATTGCTTAATCCATCTTTTGAATTCTATTCCCGGAAATATAACATAACATTTACTTGCATTGGCTTTTTAGGACACAGATATGGTCCAACATTGGCCTTTAGGGTTGACAGAGGGGATAAAACGACTGCGTTTTAAAACTTGAGCTTCTAAAAAATTCATTAGGCGGTTATTTAAGGTGAAATTACATTCGGGTGTTTAAACGAGGGGAGTGAATATTCCACTAAAAAGTGGGCCAACCATTCCGGCTCAAAGTGAGCCACTAAATTTTAGGTTTTTTAGAGAAGATTTCCTTTTATCGAATTAACTTAATGGTTTCACTCCAGTAAAACAATGCTTCACCTTTTGCAACAAACTTCAACTTTTTATTCAAGAAATTAAAATCTGGATGTTCAATCAAGAATATTTTATTATCTGTCACACCATCAAATTTTTTCAGTTCACCTTTAGCTTTTACTAAAGTGTGAGCAGCAAGATACGCAGCCTTTGATGCTGCTACTTGAGCTTCCTCCATGCGAAAACTTCCTAAATAAACATAATGTCTGAATTGATTTATACCTTTTTTTAACTCTTCAAATTTTTCTACATCTTCTTTTTGCTGGGTATCTCTTTTAGCCATAATAATTCCAGTATCAATTATATCTTGTAAAACAATTTCAGCGGTGAGTTCACTTTCCGGCCTATAACTTATTTCCCCTTTTGCTGTTGAACAAAACGATTTTCTAAAAACCTCAATATCTGAAAGTATATTGAAAAGTGTACCGATATCAAATAACTGCTTTATTATTTCCTTTTCTTTTTCCATTTTGTATGGAATGCCTATAGTTGTTGGAGCGTAAGCTGTTAGCTTATCTCCTGCTATTGAATTTTCGCAAGGAACAAATACGGTTAAAGGCTCACTATTTTGTTTTATCCATCCAGTATTGATAGGCTTTTCTTTCAATACAGGATAAGTGTTTTTAGCAAAAAGTATATCTAATAATATTTCTCGTTCTGGGTTTTGAACTATTTGACCTTCCTGATTTTTAGTTACAAGATTTGATTTATAAATAAATTTGTAATGAGCTTTTGGAATTTTGCCTTTATAACTTCTTCGTTCATCTGCCTCTAACTTTAAGAAAACATCACCGACTATTTTGTTCAAGTAGTTTTCAAGTTCTTTACGATGAACTTTTGGATTAACAATTACATCAATATCAACAGAAAACCTTGCAGGTCTTTCTAATAGAAGAATTAAACTTGTACCTCCTTTGAATATAAAATCCAGTCCCGTTTGCTTTAATTGCTCCAACAGATACAACGCAAGGATCATACTTTCAATAAAAATGCTGAAAGAGATGATTTATCAATCATTAAAAATAGTTTTAGGTAAGTCTGTTTTTTGCATTAAATACGCTTCCATGTCATCTCTTTTTGATCTCCTATTTGCGTAATGAATATTCCGGTCAAACTGGGTTCTTCGTCACTTTTGGTGAAAATTTCTTATTCGGTTTTAATTTGAAAAATAGGAATGATCAAGAACCGGCTAATTTTTACAGGAATCTTCATTGAAATGGGTGTGATTGAAATAGAATATGAGCTTAATAAAATTAAAGTATTCACCAAAAGTGATGAAGAACCCAATGGCAACCAGATTATCCACTGTTTGTTTTGAAAATAAAAAATGCATAATTAATACATTATTTTGATTCAATTCAAACTTTACTCTTATATTTGTTTATTGTAGTGAAAATAAAAGTACAATGAATACAGGTAATTCGACTAAAATAAACCGTTTATTGCAAAAGACACCTTCAGGTGTAGTTTTGGCGAGCCATTGGCTTAGTCAACAGGGTTATAGCCCAGAACTCATAAGGAATTATAAAAACAGCAAATGGTTAGCAACCTTTGGAAATGGAGCAGTAAAAAGATACAATGATCCAATTGATTATCTTGGTGGGGTTTGTACTTTACAAAAGCAACTGGAATTA
>JAJTER010000129.1 GCA_021299835.1 Saprospiraceae bacterium
CGGTGTACCAGAGATCGTGATAGTATTGGATGCCCAGGAGGCCGTCACACCGGCGGGTAGGCCTGAAGCCGTGCCGATGCCCGTGGCACCTGTGGTGGTGTGTGTAATGTTGGTCAGTGCGGTGTTGTTGCACAGAGTTGGTGTGGAAGATGCCGATCCAACGGTATTATCCGATGTGACGGTTATGGTGCCGGAGGCGTTTACTGTCCCGCATCCGCCCGTCAGCAGTATGGTATAGTTGAAGGTGCCCGCTGCTGTGGGAGTACCACTAATAGTAATCGTGTTGGATGCCCAGGTGGCCGTTACGCCAGCAGGGAGGCCTGTGGCGGTACCGATACCCGTGGCGGCGGCAGTCGTATGTGTAATTGCTGTTAGCGGCGTATTGATACAAAGGGTCGGAGTGGAAGAGGCCGCAGAAGCTGTATTGGCGAGCACTACGGTAATGGTACCCGTGGCGTTTACGCTACCGCATCCACCCGTTAACGGTATGGTATAGGTAAACGTACCGGCTGCGGTGGGTGTACCGCTAATCGTAATCGTATTGGATGCCCAGGAAGCCGTTACCCCGGCAGGAAGGCCTGTGGCGGTGCCGATACCCATGGCGCCTGTAGTCGTGTGTGTAATGTTGGTCAGTGCGGTGTTGATGCACAAGGTGGGCGTGGAGGAAGCCGCTCCTGCCGTATCGTCTGGTGTCACAGTAATCGTACCTGTGGCATTTATATTACCACATCCGCCTGTTAAAGGAATGATATAGTTGAATGTGCCGGAGGTTGTGGGCGTACCATTGATCGTAATTATATTAGATGCCCAAATGGCCGTTAAGCCTGCAGGAAGGCCTGTGGCGGTGGCGATACCCGTAGCACCAGTTGTGGTATGGGTTATGGTCGTAAGTGAGGTATTGATACATAAAGTAGAGGCTGAAGCAGAGGCTGATACAGTATGTGGAGCTTTAAGGATAATTTTCTGGGTTGAGGTATCAGAAAGAAGGCCATCTTTGAAGATCCAATCTAATTCAACCGTATCGAGAAAAGAGCGTACAACATTATTGTCGTAGGCTATCGATCTGGCTATAGCATGAACAATTACCTGTGTTGGAATGACTTCAGTTCCAAGAAACTGAATATCTAAGGTGCCTGAGGAATTAGTAAAAGTAGCCACTTGTTCTCATCCAAAGGATCTAGTACCCACACCACCGACATAACCTGTGCCAGGAGATAAGAAGGAGAATAAATCGTCAATATTTCCTCCTCCTCTACGTTGGACTTTAAGTTGAAAACCGTTGTAATTACCATAGCCAGCATTTAATATTGATGCATTTGAGTCGTACAGCACGAGATCTGCATCCAATACAAATGGATCATTTAAACATATACTACTGTCTGTAAGCCCAGTAATGAGGGGTTCCCTATTTATACCTGGGGGAACATCTACATAGAAAAGATAGTCTGTGAAATTACCATCTAAACCTGACGTAATAGTAATTGGCGTATTTCCGGTACCTGTTACTAAGGTTGTACCGGATCCTGCGCCACCCGTAAAATTTCGAACAGGATATCCACTGACAGTATTGTCATCATAAAAAAAGTACCATTTTTGTCCATTCTGTAAACCACTTGGTGTAATGGTAATATCTCCTGTTGTAACGCTTCTTGAATGAAATACGCCTTGCTCATTACCACATCCATCAAGGTCAATGGCATTAGTATTTGTAATGTTACCACCTGTAGAATCTGAAAATGCGGCATATACATCGGGGGAAATATTTCCATGCGAATCAGTGTAGGTAATACCTCCTGAAACGATAGAAACGGAAACTGTAGCTACATTGATGCCGGGTTTTGCGCTACCCTTATGCGGTAAAGATATATTACCGTCAGTATCAACAGCTACTAATACATAATGGTATAAAGTGCCGTTTTGTGGAGCAGCCAGGCTTCCAGCACCCGAATCGGAATAAAAAAATCTTCCTGTGGTGCTATCTGGGATAGTAGCCAATAACTCTGAAGGACTCGGAGTAAAATTTATTGTGGTGGATCTATACAACTGGTAAGATGTAATATCTGTTTCCACATTCGCGTCCCATTCAAGATTGATTGCACCATTTCCACCGTTAACAACAAAACCAGTTGGTCCTATGGGCGCACCAGGAGGAGCCGTGAGATTTCTCAAAACCGGAAAAGTACCTGGGCCAACCGTTGTGGCTATCTGCCATGTGTCTGCAAAATTAAAATCTGTCATCGTCGAGACGGCATTAGATCCTCTCAGTGCGCTTAGCGGATGGGCAACGGCTGCAGAAGTATGGTTGCTAACTACCTTTATGTTAATATTTGTAGAATTACCTTCGTCAGGGAGTAATGCATTATCATCGCTATACAAATCAATCCAAAAACATTTGGTTTCTGAACCGGCATTATCTCCTATCAATCCACCTACTTCAAAATCTGAAGTATTGATTACACGAACTGCTGCATAACTAAGCGTGACTGTACCGCCCGTGTTTTGGTAACCAATAAGGCCCCCGGTATCATCATTTCCGGTGACACTTCCTAGCGCGAAACAATCACTAATCGCAGCTATAGATTCACCAATCAGCCCTCCTAAATCATTATCTCCTCTTACTTCACTCGTGCTGTAGGAATTTTCTACTATACCTGAACTATTTCCAATTAACCCTCCAATATTACCTCCACTAGCTGAAACCTTACCTGTCGAATAGCAGAATCTGATTGTTGCTAATTCATTTATGCCAATCAATCCTCCATAGTTGTCATCTCCCGATGCATCAAGGCTTGTAACAGAGGCCGTACTATAACAATTTGTGACGGTTTGCTGATTTTTACCAATCAGACCTCCTACTTCATCTCCATCTCCCGTGACAATACCGGCTGCAAAACAATTGGTCACACTTCTGCTCGTTCCGTCAAGATCACAAAAACCAATCAGGCCACCTGTGTTATCGTTACCGTCAACGCTGGCCCACGAGGAACAGTCCGTTACTGATGTATTATCTGCTTCACCAACAATTCCCCCCACATCATCTGCCCCTATAATAATTGAAGTGGCATCAATGCTGAGATTCTGAAGTGTTGTACTGCCTCCTGACCATCCTACAAACCCGCCGACATTGTTCAAGCCTGTTATTTTGGCTCCGACCAGCTTCAAATCTTTAACGGTCGCTCCTGAAACCTCACCAAAGAGACCAACTGAACTTGTAGTAGAGCGATTCACTACCAGGTTAGTGATAATATAATTCTGCCCAAGATAAGTGCCTGTAAACGTTGTAGTTGGATTAGCTATTGGTAAAAAACCTGCGCCAGAGTTTAATGTAGAAGAAGTGCTCGCATCAATATTGGCCGTTTGCTTAAAATGTTTGTTCCAGTATGTGCTACTACTGGAAATAGTTACCAGATCTGTGAAGTTTGCAATCAAATAGGGGTTTGCAATAGTCCCACTACCACCAGAAAATTGAGCATTAATCGGAACTCCTGCTAAAACAAACCAGGCAAACAGTATAATTTTGTTTGAAGACCGGATTAAACTCCATATAGACTTTTTCTCCGTGGGCATATCCTCGCTATTGTGGACTAAGGCTGTGATTAGTAATGAACTTCTTCTGCCTTTGCCACATAATTCTCCTCGCCTGAATAAAAAGCATATATTATCCATTAATCTATAGTTTTTCATAGTAGATATGAATTGTATCTTACCTTTCGTTACCGATAAAAGAATAAAGTTGTTGTTCTAATGTGTAACCTTCTTTCATTTCAAAGGTACATGACCATGTATCAGACTAAATTTTAATCCTATGTTTAATTCCTTTGAATTGTTACAATCCAAAGGAATTAATTTTTAGTAATATAATTTTGAATTGTATATTTCAAAATAAAAAAACCTACTATGTTAAGCTAAAATAATGTAAATCAATATTTTAAGAGATTATTCCTCTTCCAATGTATTAGAATTATAATTTTTATTAAAATCACTAGGCAAAACTCCTTTTCGTAGCTTGAAAAATTGAATAAAACTTGAATAAGTTTTAAATCCACTATTTTTCCCCAATGTTTCAATAGTTATATCTTTTCCCTTTCCTTGTTTGATTAATTCAACAGCATAATCTACCCTTAAACTATTTCGCCAATCAATAAATTTTTCTTTACTTATTTTATTAAAATAATATCTGATATGATGCAGAGGTATATTAATATCTTTTGAAAGAGAGACCATGCTAGCATCACTCTCTAAATATTTTTTATTGTTTATCCATTCAATAAGAGATAACTCAATCAGGTTAAGTTGTTCATCACTTAAGATGGAGGTATTATTATTTATACTCTTCGATATCTGTATTTCATCGACATCAGAAGGTTGTGAAACGGGCTGCACTTGTCGGTACAAAGGAATACCATAGAGAATTTGAGGATAAAGCAACAACCCAATTTTAAGAATAATTAATCCTACAAATATAAAATAAAATAAAAAAATACCATTCCCAAATAAGACCTCCTTATCAGTATATTTCAAGAATAATATACCAATTACAGCATAATTAATAGCCAAAAAAGAAAACATTAAGGTGAAAAATATCAACCATTTTTTAATGATATTAAATTGGTTCGGATTAGCTCTCCCTTTGTAAAACTTAAATTTCTTAGAAATAATTAAAAACCAAATAAGCAGAACATAAAAAAATAGCTGTATTACCCTCAGCGTAAAATTGAATTTAATAGACAATAATTTATTCGGATGCAAAGAATCTAATTCAGACCAATTATTATCAATTAAATGAGAAGCTTGTTTTAATTTAATCTCCCAACTAAAAAAATGTGCTGGTAAATTATCTATAAAATTCAAAAAAAATGGAAAAAAATGCAAAAGATCTAATTTTGTAAATTTCGCCTCATCATTTAAAATGGACCTGGCATATAGAAATGCGAACGGTCCCACAACATAAATAGTATCATTAAAAGGCAAACTTAATAGTATGGCAATCAGATATTCGGAGTTTAGAAAAAGATAAATGTAATGAGTTAGTGTAAATACATTAAAACATAACAAGAAAAGCCCCAAATATAGATTTGCTAATTTATTTCCTTGGTTGAAAAATAAAACAATTAAAGCCAGTGTAACCCCTAATCCTCCTAAAAAAATCATAATTATTTCTTATAAAAAACCTCTAATGACCCTAAATTGGGTAAAAATACTTAAATGTTTTTTGTTTAACGGGTGTAAATAGGATACAAAAAATTGGATTATCCAACCAGTATTTCCTAAAAACCAACCGTCATATTTAAAGAAGGTATAACCGGTAACTGATTCACCCTTTGGTTAGTAATTCTATCAAGGTAAAATACATTTTGCCTGTTATAAACATTAGTTACGGCAAATGTCGATTCAATATAGGCAAATTTATTTATTTTATGTGTGTATTGCACACTGACATCCAAACGATGATAATAGGATAATCTACCCCCATTTATTTCATCAGAAAGTAGCGTACCCAGCGGGTAATTACCAGTAAGAATATCCGTTTGTAGCAAATCCGTTAATTTATTGTCTTCGAAAAATCCTTGTGTTTGCGTAAAAGGAAAACCTGAACCGACATACCAGTGTGCTGCCCATTTCCACTGTTTAGATTTACTAGCAAGGTAGGAAAATAAAAAATTTAAGCTATGCCTCCTGTCAAAAATAGTAGGAAATCGAACATTATTACTGGTTTCAAAAACCGAAGCCAATGAATAGGCCACGCTGATATCAAATGAGGCAGGCTTGTAAGCTAAGGTGACATCCACGCCTGTAGCAAGACCTTCTTCAACCAAAAAATCTGGATCTGTAGACTTTCTTTTATTACGATTAAGAGATATGAGTTGATTAAAAAACTTTTGATACCCCTCTACAGAAACAGAAAAAAGGTTAAACGGCTCCCATTCCATTCCAGCGACCCAATGCATAGCCTTTTGTAAGCGGGATTTCACTGGAACATTTGAGCCGCTTTTAAAAAGGCTTGTTTCAGGACCTACCAGGAAACCAGAGAATAATTGCACAACATCCTGATTATTTGCTAAACTTATTAAATTCTGTGAGTAGAATCCCCCACCCATTTTAAGTCTGAAATTGTCTGACCATAAATATTTTAATCCAAGTCTGGGTTCAGGCGAAAATTGACCTTGTGAAGCATAATAATGAATACGAAACCCTGGCTGAAGAATAAATTTATTTACTTGGTATTTAAATCTGGCGAATGCAGCCATTTCCGTTGTGAAATCATTTTGACTTATTGTCAAATTAAAGGGATTGACAAATTGAAATCCAGTATTTAAACTTATCAATTCTAAGCCATATTCCAGCGCAGAATGCTTGCCCACCTGCATGAAATCGAGTCTTGCTGTATATGATTCCAGAGAACTACTTCTGGGGCCGGTATTTTTCTCCGTTAAAGCAAGATTGTACCTACTAAAACCAATATTTCCCTCAATCCTCACAGGTGATTGAAGAGGAGAAAGTAAAAAATACATGCCTCCACCAAAAGTTTCCCATTTTTGACTGGCTATATTGGCCAGTTTAAACTTATCAGTAAATGAAAACCCAAAAATATTCACCTTACTACCATTTTCACCTAAAAACGATATTTTCCCGTAAAGGTCATTGTATTGATAGGGCAGACCTAAATTTTGTAAAGAAGAAAGCGAGGTATCCTTTTTAGCAAAAGCGTAAAAATTGGAATCGACAGCGTAACGATAAAGGTGTGGCGAGGTTTTATCTAACCAGCCATATTTCCCTGTCAATAAAAAAGAAACGGCGGTCCCATTTTCCTTTTTTAGCTTTTTTAGGGGTCCTTCCAAAAGTAATTTCCCTTGAAAGGGACTTAAAGAAGCCAATCCTGAAATCCTGTTTTTATTACCTTCCCTGGTTTTAATATCCATAACGGCCGAAATCCTTCCCCCATGTTCCGCATTAAAGCCAGCACTTAGCACATCGACTGAACGAATAATTTCGGTCTCGAAAACGGAAAAAAGACCAATAGAATGAAAAGGATTATAAATTAATTGCCCATCCAAAAGCACTCTGTTTTGTACGGGTGAACCTCCCCTTATAAAAATCTGCCCACCCTGATCACCGGAAATGACAACCCCGGGCAGTGCTGTTAAATATTGAGCAATATCCGCTTCTCCCCCAATAGAAGGCAAGGACTTTATATTTTCTTTGCTTAATTGAATCTGACCAATCTGAATTTCACTTTTTGCCCTTTCCTTTGAGGCAGAAATATCAACCGTTTGCAATTCAATGGTTGATCTGGTTAAATAAATCAATTGATATTTAATCTTATTGGAAATAATATCAATTTCCAATAAAGTATCTAAATATCCAAGGTAGGAAACCTGAACCCTTTGGATACCT
>JAJTER010000130.1 GCA_021299835.1 Saprospiraceae bacterium
TGCTCTTCAAACACAATATGGCACTATTGACAATATTGATGTATGGATTGGCTTACTGGCAGAAGATTTACTCCCAGGTAAATCAGTGGGAAAAACTATGCATGCGTTGTTAAAAGCTCAATTTGAAAAACTAAGAGATGGTGATTTTTATTTTTATAAATCAGATCCAAATCTTCCTGCAGCTATAAAAACACAAGTATCCAACACCAGATTATCTGATGTAATTAAAAGAAATACAACCCTTACCAACCTCCAGTCGAATGTATTTATTACCAATCCATGTCCTGGAGAAAATGGAGAAGATGTGAATGAAACACCACTTATTGCTGTGGTTGAAAATTACATCCAATCGTCTGTAAAGGCCAAAGAAGGAGTAAATATTTTTCCTAATCCAGTAAATGACTTGTTGAACATTCAATTAGAAAGCATTGAAGGGCAAACACTTCGATTAACCGACCAATATGGAAGGGTTTTAAGAACCATGCAAACCCAAAGTGGTGCCGGATATTATGAAATGTCTGTTTCAGATTTACCTGTAGGAGTTTATTATCTACAAGTTTCCCGTGATCATAAATGGGATGTATTCAAAGTAATAAAAATGAGCAAATAATTAGCCTTTGTCTAATAAAAACATAGCCTTTTTTAACACCTTAAGTCCCTGTACTTAAGGTGTTTTTTTTATCCTAACAAAGACATATCCGAAAAAAGGACTTCCCATTGATGACCATCGGGATCTGCAAAACTATCGTAATACATCCAGCCATGATCTGCAGAATCTCTATAACGGGTAGCTCCATTTTCAAAAGCAAGCGAAACCAGTTGATCCACTTTTTCTTTCGTATCGACTTCAATAGCAATCAACACCTGAGTAGTGGTATTATCGCTTATGGGCTTATTTGTGAATGTTTTAAACAATTCATGGGAAATAAGCATAGCGTAAATCATTTCCTTTTTTAATTCCAGGCATAAAGCCTGCTCATTACTAAACTGTTCGTTAAAGGAAAAGCCCAGTTTTGTCCAGAAAACGCGTGTTTTTTCCAAATCTCTTGTGGGCAGATTAACATAAATGGCTTTCAGTGTTTGCATTTTAAAATAAGTGAATTTAACAATAGGGATATGTTAGCCAATATAAATAACGATTCCTTAATTATTGGAAAAATACAATATTATACCTAAATTACTTTGTTTTGCACTTATTTTTTAAAACTAAACCATTTCAAATGAAAAAATTATGGACATTTGGTCAAAAAGGGATTATACTTATGGTCCTTTCTTTATCCTTGAATGTCAGTGCTTTTGCAACAAATGTACTGCAAATCAATGGATTAGTCAAAGATGCGACTTCAGGTGAGCCGCTTATTGGATGCAGTGTCTCTGCTAAAGGGACAAGTATTGGAACGGTTACGGACCTTGATGGAAAATTTAGTATTGAGGTAGCTGATGCAACCACAGTTCTGGTGTTTTCCTATGTGGGGTATAAAACAATGGAAATTACCGTTGGTAATCAAACTAATATAGCCGTTAACCTCGAAATGGATGGTCAGGAACTGGCGCAGGTTGTGGTGATCGGATACGGAACCACCTCAACAAAAGATATTACTGGTGCTGCAAAATCAATTAAATCTGATGATTTTAATAAGGGGATTATTAATTCACCAGAGCAATTGCTTCAAGGAAAAGTAGCTGGGGTAAACGTTGTAGGAACCAGTGGAGAACCAGGTGCAAGACAAAATATTACCGTTCGTGGACCTGGTGGGGTCAGAACAGGAAGTACCCCTTTATTTGTTGTTGATGGTTTTGCCTTAGATAATTCAGGCACAGGTGGTGCAACAAATCCGCTCACCTTTTTAAACCCCAATGATATTGAATCTATTGACGTGTTAAAAGATGCTTCTGCCACCGCTATTTATGGAGCGAGAGGTGCCAATGGGGTCATCCTTATTACTACTAAAAAGGGGAAAGCTGGCTTCTCGAGTGTAACTTATTCAGGAAGCTTAGGAATTTCAAATTTAGCCAGAAAACTGGATGTATTTTCCGCAGATGAATATAGGACGCAGGTTAAGGCCATTGGTGGAACATTAGAAGATCTAGGTGGTAATACAGACTGGCAAGAAGTGATTATGAGAACGGCAAAAACCCAAAATCATAACCTTTCATTCAGTGGAGGAAGTGGAAATACCAGTTTTTTCGGATCTGTTGGTGTACAAAATCAAGAGGGAATCATTCAAAATAGTGATTTAGATCAATACGTAGGCAGAGTAAAAATCAACCAGAAATCCTTAAACGGTCGTTTAAATATCGAAATGAACTTGAATGCAAGTCAGGTAAAAGCAAACAGACCACCTATTGGCACCTTATTAGGCACTGCCTTATCTATGAATCCTACGTATGCTGCATATAATAGCACAGGAGGTATTAATGTATTTCAAGGAACTTTTGTAAATCCTCTATCTTATTTTAATCTAGAGAAGGATATCACTACAACCAACAGGGTAATGGGAAATATCTCTCCTTCACTTAACTTATTTAAAGGCCTGGATTACAAACTTAATCTTGGAGTGGATCACTCAACATTTGTTCGTGATGTGCAATCTCTTGCATCTGCTACCCCAAGACAGGAAGGAAGATTAGACACTGAGATTGGTGAAAATGATAATCAATTAATTGAAAATTACCTTACTTACAAATTTGTTAACAAACAAGTTAACCTTAATTTGCTGGCCGGACATTCTTATCAGAGAATTTTCTTACACGGACGGAATTCAAGTATAAATAGATTCCCCATATCTGATTTAGAGCCAATATACAACCCTGGATTAGGTCAGGATTTGACTATTGCAAATAATAAACCAGGTGGTTATGCTTTAATCAATGAATTACAATCGTTTTTCTCCCGAGCTAATTTTCAGTTTAAGGACAAATATTTGTTAACCGCAACAGTAAGAGCTGACGGGTCATCCAAGTTTGGTGCGAACAACAAATACGGTATATTTCCTTCATTTTCAGCAGGCTGGAGACTTTCTGAAGAATCTTTCCTAAAGAATTCTGTATTTAGTGACCTAAAAGTAAGAGCAGGTTGGGGACAGACAGGAAATCAGGAGATTCCTTCAAAAATAACTCAACCGCTATATACCAATACTGTTTCTGGAACTACCAGTTACCCATTGTCCGCAACCGGAGCTTATCCTGTGGGTATTTCCTTTGCCAGACTGGCAAACCCTGATATTCAGTGGGAAGTATCTTCTCAAATTGACGTTGGTGTTGATTTTTCCTTATTTAATGGCGCTTTATCTGGTACGGTTGATTATTTTAACAAAGTATCCAATAACATCTTGTTGGAGGTTATCCCTGCCGATCCTGTTCAACCTGCCACCACTTTCTGGACAAATGTGGAGGATATGACCATTACAAATAAAGGGTTGGAATTTGAATTAAACTATCAAAAAAGATCTGATAATGGCTGGAGCTATTCACTAGGTGCAAATCTTACTTTGATTGACAATGTAGTTGAAAATTCTCCTTATTCTGTCATTCCATCTGGCTCTGCTTCAGGACCTGGTCTGACTTCTGCAACCATTAATGGTTATATCAATGGACAACCTATTGGCACTTTCTTCCTCAAGGACCACATAGGTTTTGATGAAAAAGGACAGAGTAAATTCCGCGATGTTAATAATGATGGTATTGTTACTGATGCTGACAGGATTGCGGCAGGTACGGCACTTCCAAGCTCCATGTATAACTTTAATGGAGATTTAGGCTATAAGGGACTATCCCTTTCCATCAATTTCAATGGAATATCAGGAAATAAGGTGTATGATAATACAGCAAATGCCAATTTCTATAAATTAAGACTATCTAAAGGGATTAATGTTACCCCTGAGGCCATTCTTTATCCGGAGGAAGCTACTACAAATGCCGCTCCAATTTCTACCAGATATCTAAAAGATGGTTCATTTTTCCGACTGAATAACCTTTCTTTAGCTTATGATTTAAACACTTCAAAACTGGGTATTGACAAGTGGATTAGTCAGTTTAGAGTGTATGTGACTGGACAAAACCTCATGGTTTGGACAAAATATGATGGTTATGACCCTGAAGTGAATACAGATAGAACCATCAACGGTATTTCTTCTTATGGTATTGATTATTTAAGTTACCCAAGAGCGAAATCTATTCTTTTTGGTTTAAACCTATCCTTTTAAGTCAAGTAAATTTATAAATATGAAAAAGACAAACCTATATATTTTCTCCTTTTTGTTTGTAATGCTTATTAGCAGTTGCACCAATTTAGAAGAAATCATTTTAGATGAAACCTCCGCAGGAAATCTAACACCAAGACAGGCAGCAGATGGACTTATTGCACCCGTTTATGCCTTACTTCCTACCATTTTTCAACACACCACTTATTTTGCCTTACAGGAAATAACCACCGACGAGGCTATTTTACCTTATCGTGGAGGTACCGATTGGGGTGATAACGGTATTTATCTTGCTTTGCACAGGCAAACGTATGATCCAAATAATGCCAATGTTAGAAACACATGGAATCCATTACTGCAATCCGTTTCAAGAACGGTAACCGCATTGCAATCTTTACCTTTAAATACTGATCCGATTGCCAAAGAATATTTAGCAGAAGCGAGAGGCATGAGAGCTTATTTTTCTATGATGACCTTAGACCTTTTCGGATTGGTATTTGTGAAAGATAATCCTGATGCAGGTTCCCAAATTTTAAGGGGAGATGCTGCCGTAAAATTCATTGAAAAGGAATTATTGGATATTGAACCTCTTTTAGGTACCACTGCTGGCCCGGGAAGACTTACCAAAGGAGCAGTTTGGGGCTTATTGGCACGCCTTTATCTGAATGCTGCTGTGTATAGAGACATTTATGGTGCTACCTTTAATTTCACTTCTTCCGATATGGATAATGTGATTAAATACTGTGATAAGATTATATCCTCAGGTCAATATGCCCTTGCGTCTGAGTATTTTTCTATTTTTGATGACAACAATAATTCTAATAAGGAACTTATTTTTGCGGTAGATCAACGAGGCGATTTGAATGGTCATAACAGAATGGCCTATTTTTCCTTATCAGGTGATATGTTTCCTTTAGCTGCCTTTCCAAATGCCAATGGTACAGATGGCCCTGCTATTACCTCTGATTTTTACCAAACTTGGGCAAAAGCTTATGCACCAGAAGATCCAAGTGTTGACCCACGTTTTCATAAACAAAATGTTGGTAGATATTCCAATCCTGCTGATACTTGTGTGGATGGTGCAACTTATGAAATAAACAGAGGAATACAAAGAGGCCAGCAATATGGTTTAGTTAAGAATGCCAGTGGCTTTTTGAAATGTGCCGGCGGCAAATTCTTAATCGGGCCCCTGGTACATGCTACCAGGAATAAATTTAACTTACCAGTAAATCATACAGAAAGAGTTGATTTCACACCTCAGGGAAGTGATTATCCAAGTGGATTCCGCGTTGAAAAATACCAATTCAGTAGAATTTCTGATTCTGGAAGAAATAAAGGTCAGGCAGATATTGTCATTTTACGTTTAGCCGATATTTATCTTATGCGTGCTGAAGCTAAATTGAGAAAAAGTAATGATGCCGCAGGTGCGCTTGCTGATGTGAATTTTGTTCGTGCTTCCCGTACGGCAAGAAAAGCGCCTCCAGCTTTAACCAGTATGAATCTCGACTTACTTTTCCGCGAGCGTGGTTTTGAATTTTATTGGGAAATGCTCCGTCGTACCGATATGATTCGTTTTGGAAAATATGAAGGTATCTGGACAGAAAAAACCAATACCGATAAAAACAAACGTATTTTCCCCATTCCTCAAACAGCTGTTGATGGGGCGTCAAATCTAAAAGATTACCTTAAGCAAAATGCCGGGTATTAATTATTGAACCTCTTTAACTTAAAAAAGCACTTAGGAACTAATTCCTAAGTGCTTTTTTTTTATTCCTATCCTCCAGGATAAACTATGAATAAGTCCTTATTTTTTAAAAACAGCATGATTCTCATCGCCTCCAGATGTCAAATAAGCCACTAAATCTCTTAATTCCTCTGCATTCAGGGAATTTACCATGCCTGGAAGCATGGAAGATACAGTAGAATAGTTCTTAGATAATACGTTTTTCTTTGGCACTTTAACCAAAATGTCAGCAACGTAAGGATTTTGGGCAATGTAATAATTCTCTTCATCTTGATTGGTAATTTTACCTACCATGCTTTTTCCATTCTTAAGCTGAAACTCCGTGGTCGCATATTGATCTGAGATGGTTTTACTTGGAAGGAGAATAGCTTCCATGATATCTTTAGTACTAAAGCGAGTGCCAATTTGAGTAAGGTCAGGTCCAACATTTCCCCCTTCTCCCTTTATAGCATGACATCTGATACAGGTAGTAGCGATGTACATAGATTTACCCGTTTTAAAATTCCTGTCTTTCAAGGCTGATGCAAACAGAGTGTCTATATCCTTTATCTGATAATTTTTACCAGGTCCTTTTGGATAATCCGATCTCTCCAGATCATTTCCGGAGTCTGTCAATAAATCGCCGCCAGATAGTTCATCGTAATATTTTCGTTTTCCTTTGCTCAAATTTTTCAGGGCAAAATTTCTTGCCTTGTCAATAAAACCGATATAACTGTTTCCACCGCGATAAGAAAAAGCTTTGCGATACCATGCAAAGTATTTCTCCCTCATTTCAGGATTCCAGCCCTTTTCTGCTTTTGAAAGCGTAATAGCGAGGTAAGTCTGTTGAGGTTCAGGCATTTTTTCCAACATTTTAGCGATATCCAATCCATATTGAGGATTTCTAAGAATAAGATCCTCAGAACTCATTGCCAGCTCATCGTTAGGATTATTCTGCTCCTTTTTATCCATTAAAGCCAATGTTTTTGGTAACACAGAAGGAGCTTCCAGGAAAACGAGTAATTTGCTGAGTGCCTTATTAAAGTCATTTGTACTGGCGGGGTATTGTGCATCAAACAAAGCAATTAATTTCTTTTTTTGCGCTGCTCCAGGCATGCCAAATCGGGCAAAGGCCAACTCATAAGCCCTAAGCATGTCCAATTGTTGAGAAGCGGTAAGTGTAGAATAATCTACATTGTATAAAGCATTAATAATCGATGATTTATCATCTTCAGTAGTTGATCTAATAAGCCCAATCAAGGCATTTGTTAAAGCCACCGCATTTTTTTCACTGAGTGCTTTTTCTTTCCAAGCACTTAACGGCTGGTGTTCCAATGCAATCCTGGCAGCATATCGGATATGTCTGTCTACATGATTCAGATGAGGCCAAACCGTTGCAACGGCTGCAGCATTTGGTGCACCGTGAAAGTCTTCC
>JAJTER010000131.1 GCA_021299835.1 Saprospiraceae bacterium
TCAGAGGTATCTCTGAATGCAAAATTATCACCATACAAATGGGTTAATACTTCTGCCGATGCATTGGAAATTACGCTATGCCCGCTGGTATATTCTGGAAAAGGGGGAGTTTGAAGTAGTGGTACCCAGTCTTCATCAACATATTTGTTTATGACCGTTTCTGGTCGAATGACAACACTGCGCCATTTTTCATCCCAGCAACTTATAAATCCATCGAATAAGGAAATGGAAACCATTGTATAAGCAGCTACAGTTTCCACGAAGCCAGCCTTCGCTTTCTGTGTCGTAATGCCTGTTATGCCCATCCAATGTCCTCCAGGGGTAATTTTCTTTGTGGCAAACATGGCGTGTCCCTGAACATGGGAAACATAAGGGTTACAATCCCAAAATTTTGCAATGTTAAGAGATTCCTCTTTTAAGTTCTGACCTGTTTCATAAACTTCCATCACTTGTTTATAAAAAGGACTTCCCTTCGTCATATCAAATTTGTGTGCCGGGGCAGGTTTGAATTGACTGGCAGAATCTAATACTAATGGACGGATTTTATTCCAATGGGGTTCAATTCCCTCCATATAATCAGGGGGAGTGGGTTTCCAGTAAGCATCATCCTGCCTTATGGTATATTTGGGCATTGAGCGGGTTTGTTTGTAATTATCTTTCGCAGCCCATGTCAATATGTGTTCAGCAACCTTCTCTCCATAAGCTATAGATGGCAAATATATTTCCTCGGGCACACTGCCTTTTTTAAAATCAGCATAAAGGTTTTCCCTGAATGCGTCCATCTTTTCCTCAGAAAAAATAAGGGCTTTTCCAACGGTTAAAAAAGCATGGATGGCAGCGAGATGAATATCAATTTGTTTTGTCGTATCCGGTGCTGGAATGGGGGTTAATTCATTTAATTGATTGGCTAAAGATTGATATTCAGGATATCCGAGAACTAAAACCTCATAGGCAGCAATATTTGAATAGGTATAAATGCGACTGGCCACAGGAGGTGAAAAAATATCGTGAACAATGATATCTGTCAATTGCTTTAAGGAATTATGGTAATATTGCGGATTATCAAGTTCCGAGGTATAAGGCGTTGATTCGGTTTTGCATGACCATATTGCCAGGCAAAGTAAACTGATGACACCCGTTCTTTTTATCATTATGGCAGACATGATGGTTTTATTTTTTAGGATTCAGTTTGTAAAGTAACGCTTTATCGTCATTCAATCCAATGATTAAATGCATAGTGCGCTGAAGATTCAGTTTTTTTATATCGCGTATTTGTCCTGAAATATTGATTCCACTCTTTTCAGCACTTAGCGGCGAGAAATTTGCATCGCCTTTCCCTAAAAGGACCAGCCCTCTGCCTGCGTCATAAGTTCCAAAATACGGTGCAGTTTCCTCATTATTTCCTCCAGTAATCAAATCTGGTAAGTTGTCTCCATTGATATCAGTAGCCAAAATGGAATAAATAGGGGTGAATTGTGCTTCTTTAGGTAGTTTTTTAATGTTAAAATTCAAATTCCCGATGTTTTCAAGCGAAATACTGCTAAAAAGGGTGACTTCCAGTCTATTACTTTTTCTAATCATTTCTGCTCCTAATATCTGTGAAATGGTTTTCCCAGCAAAATCTTCATGCTTGACAAACTTTTTCTTTAAACTCGGTATTTGTTTGATCAGTTCGTCTCTGCTATGTATTGGAAAAATACCCTTTTTACTTTGATAGGTGATGAGTGGATCTAAAGTGCCGTTATTGTCAAAGTCACTGACATACAGGTACATAGGAAATTCTTTGGAAGGTTGGTGCCTTGTATTCTCCCCCTGATTCCCCAAAATGACATCGCTGTCGCCGTCATTATCTGCATCAGTAATCTCTATGGTTTGCCACCACCCGGAAGTATTTTCTAACGAGGTATTCTTTATTTCATTTAGAATGCCTTGCTCATTTTTAAAAATTCGGATTGGCATCCACTCCCCAACAATCAACAGGTCAAGCCAACTATCTCCATCTAAATCTACCCATTTTGCATCAGTAACCATACCAGATACTTCAACCCCTTTTTTTCCAGATAAAGAGGAAAAATAACCCTTCCCGTCATTTATAAGCAGGTAACTTTGGGAAGAAAAACCGTATTTACCTGAAATGAAATGATTTCCGATAAACAAATCTTCGTCCCCGTCCTTATCAAAATCAGCCGAGGTAATGGCTCCGGTATGTTGGAAAAAGGCAGGTAATCGGAAACTTTCATCTTTAAAATTTCCCTTTCCATCATTAATGAGCAATCTGTCCCTTAAGTTTTTATGTCCTTCCGGCCATTCACTTCCACTCATTCCAATATATAAATCTTGGAAACCATCTTTATTGGCATCGAAAAAATGAACATTGGTTTCTTCGGATTCCTTAAACGAAGAAAAAACAGCCTGCTCTTGACGCTGAAGTTTTCCATTTTTTGTTTGAAAAAATAGACCACCCGATCCGTTTTTGGCCTTTGTTATATAAAAATCCTCCAGTTGATCGCCGTTTACATCTGCTACAGCTATTCCAGGACCTAAAGTTGAATATTTATGTGGAAGTAAATAGGCAATGTCAAAATCGTTGAATTCATTTTCCTTGTGAACAAATTCAATGTCGTCCGAGGTGGAAAAATAGGGTACAATGCCATTTGGAATCTGATAGGAATAAAGCTCAGTCAAGTCCTTTTCATTAACGGTAAGGGTTTGATTTACAGGAATATTTTCCCATAATTTGGTTTTACCACCTGGCCATATTACGCGCAAGGAATCAATTTCTTTTAAATCTCCTAAGCCCATTTGTATAAATGGCGGTACAGAAGACTGAAACCCCCTGCTGGGATAATTCTCTTGTACCTTCATTTTTCCATCATGATAAACCAAAGCTTTTGCCCCTACACCTTTAGTATTTTGGTTTAAGCCGTTAAAATGGATATTTATGAAGGAATTTTTAGCGGAGAGCGGAGTATTTCTGGATTGATTGTTCAGTAAAGTAGCTTCCTGGTTTATGTTATTTATCACGAGATCTAAATCTCCGTCGTTATCCAAATCGCCATAAGCAGCTCCATTTGAAATGCTATTGGTATTAATACCCCAGTTTTTTGTCACATTTTTAAAAGTCAAATCCTTATTATTTTTAAAAAAATAATTAGATACTTCTCCATTTGGCATTTGACCATATAGCTTTTTATCACTCACATCGCGGTTATTGACCATTTCCTCGCTGGCAAGAAAATTTATATAGTCCATATCATTCGGCCTTCTTTGAATGCCGTTACTAATAAACAGATCTTTCCAACCGTCATTATCAAAGTCTGCAAGCAAGGAAGCCCAACTCCAATCGGTGGCAGCAATACCCGCCAAATGAGCTATTTCTGCAAATTGAGGAATATTATTTTCATCTAAACCCAGGTTCAATTGTAGGGCATTTTTTGAAAATTGTCGGCCAAACCCTAAGGATAATTTTAATTTATAGGTATTATAAGCATCTTCACCGGCCGATTTTTTTATTACTACTTCGTCTTCCGGCAACATATCCAGGGAAACAATATCTATGTAACCGTCATTGTTATAATCAGCCAGGTCATTACCCATAGAAAATCGGGAAGTGTGTTTTATTGACTGACGTAGGACTTCGGTGAAACTTTTATTTTTATTATTCAGATATAAATAATCATTTTCACTAAAATCATTGGAAATGTATATATCTGGCCAGCCGTCGTTATTCACATCGCTGACCCCAATACCTAAACCATATCCCAATTGGCTACTGTAGATACCTGAACTATTAGTTACAGGGTAAAAGGTATTATCAATATTTTCAAAAAATCTGTCCCCAGCTAAAGCGTCATCAAAATTTCTTTTTGATGCTTCATTCAATCTGTGTTCTGTATGAACGGAATGATTGAGTAAATACATGTCGAGATCTCCGTCAAGGTCATAGTCGAGGAAGGCGCTTTGTGTGCTGAAACCACTAAAATTTAAACCGTATCGTTCAGCCTCCTCAGTAAAAGTCAGATTACCTTGATTGATAAATAGTTCGTTTTCCCCTTTTATTCCCTTATAATTACCCAATCGGCACTGATAAATATCCAAAAGACCATCCCCGTTAATATCTACCATAGTAACGCCTGTTTTCCATTCGCCAGGTGATGCAACGCCAGCTTTCAGCGTAATATCCTCAAATTGCCAGTTTCCCTTATTTAGATATAACTTATTACTTACCTGATTACCAGTAATATAAATATCTAATAGGCCATCATTATTAATGTCGCCCAGTGATACGCCGCCGCCATTATAAAAGTAGAGGTACTCGATAATATTGAAATCCTCTGTTTCAGTGAGTTGATTTGAAAAAGTTATATTTGATAAAGAGGAAGGAACGGTGTTGAATAAAGTCGATTCGGACGATTTATTTTGGTTACACGTACTTACCGTAAATGACAGCGTACAGTACAGTAATAAAATAGGCCATTTTGACTGTTTCATTTAACCCCCTTTTCTTGCTGAAAATTAATTTTTTTCCTTTTGAATGGTAAATGCCTGGGCTTGCTCATTATTGTTCGCAACCATTAAAACAGGTTTATTATTTACAGTAACCATTGAAAATCCTCTGGCCTGACCTTTTAACTTAAAGCCTGAGTCTTTTGAGGAAACTGATTTGAAATTTCCCTTTCCATTCCCTTTTAAATATAAGCCATAACTGGCGTCATACCTACCGACTTCTGGTTTAGATTGATATAAATTTCCCCCCAATAGAATATCCAGTTGATTGTCCCCATCAAAATCATTGATTGAAATGGCATAAACGGGTGAAAATTGAGCTTCTACAGGCAGGGGAATTTTTGTAAATGACCCTTTTCCCGTATTTAAATATGCAACGGTTTCAAGGGTATTCGCCTGTAATTTCAAAGCGGATTCAAGCAACGGCTTATCAAAAATATCAGTAATTTGCTGGTTCTTGTAGCTATTGTATTTTAAGTATTTCTTTTTCAAAACAGGCATTTGTAGGACTAAATCATGACGTAAAATGAAGGGATATGATTTATCTCCATTGTACTGACATAAAATTTGTTCTATGGTACCGTTTTGATCAAAATCGTGAATGTAAAGTTCAATAGGTTGTTTCATAGAAGCGCGAAACCTGGAGTTTAACCCATGATTCCCAACGACTAAATCTGGATATCCATCGTTATTTACATCCGCTGATTCTACGGTGTTCCACCAGCCATTAGTATTTTCAAACCCTGCGTTGGCAGAAGTTTCTGTAAACTTACCCCCATTATTTTGAAAAATGCGGAGTGGCATGTATTCTCCAACAACAAGTAGGTCAACATCTTTGTCGCTATCATAATCAATCCAAACAGCATCGGTGATCATGCCTATGTTTTTTAAAGAGGGAATTATTTTTGACGTAACGTCGCTATAATTTCCTTTCCCGTCATTCTGTAAAATAAATCCATTAGCGGGCAATCCGTAATAAATTGGGATGGAACGAACACCAACGAATAAATCAATATCCCCATCGAGGTCATAATCTGCTGGTTTAACCGTTGAGGTACTTTCAAACTGATTTGCAGGAAGTATCTGGTTTGATTTTACCAGTTTACCATTGGATGTATTAAAATATAGACGATCGGCCAAAGAGGAGGAACTGTTGGAAACCTCGTTACTTCCGCTGGCAACATAGAGGTCATTTTTTCCATCACCGTTAGCATCAAAAATAGCACAATCAGTGTCTTCGGAATCTTTATCTATATCAAAAAGAGGTTTTTGAACAGATACAAACTGCCCATTGGGTTGTTGAAAGAAAAGGGAACCAGGGGTACCTGACGAACCGCCAATGTACAGGTCCTCTCTATTGTCTCCATTCAAATCGCCCTTACAAATACAAGGGCCTTCAGAGGAAAGCATGTGAAAAACCAGTCTATCCCTATCGAAATCGACAAAGGGATTTTCAATATGGCGATAATTTAAAATAGAGGGATTATTGAATTCAGCGAATATTTGTTGCTTACTTGCGTAAGGAACTTCCTTTCTCAATACAGCATTTTCCTGCATTAGCCGAACGGTTTGGTTTACCTTAACATCTCTGAGGACCGTTAATTCATCATTTGGCCATTCTATAAATATACTATCTACCACCTTTATTTTCCCCAAGCCAATATTTGGTCTGGGATCTACCGTTGATTGGAATCCACGGATAGGAATATGTTCTAAATATAGTTTCTCCCCACCAACAAAGGCAGTAATTTTAGTCCCAATGGCATTGGTATTACCTTTTAAACCTGTTAATTGAAACTTTAAATAACTATTTTCAGGATTTATCTGTCTGCTTTGATTTTGAAATAGGGAGAAAGGCGCATTGACGTTGTTCACCACCAGATCAAGATCGCCATCATTATCGAGATCTCCATAAGCTGAACCATTGGAAAATCCAGGATTTCCCAAGCCAAGTTCTGTCGCATTATCCTTAAAAGACAAATTTCCCTGATTGATAAAGGCATGATTTGGAATTGGATTGGAGGGAATGAGCTCAACCAATTTTTTATAGGCGTCCCCCTTATTCGACATGATTTGTTGAACCGTATTTTCCTCGGTAACGAATTTTAAGAAATCCTGATCAGTTAGATCCTGATAGATACCATTGGCAACAAAAATATCTTTGCGTCCATCATTTTGAAAATCAAAAATAAGGGCACCCCAGCTCCAATCGGTGGCTGCTACATCGGTTAAACGGCCAATTTCACTGAAAGTATTGTCTCCATTGTTCAATTGAAGCATATTTCTGGTGAATTGATGCCAATAGCCATTTTGAATATTTAATTGATATCTATCCCAGTTATCATAAGTGGTAACTGTTTTTAATCGGGCATCATCGCGAGGTAGCATATCCGTCACAAAAATATCGGGAAAAGCGTCATTATTGATATCAGCCATATCAGCGCCCATAGAAGCAGCACTGATAGAGCGCATGTTACTTTCTAATTGTTCTGTGAATGTTCCGTCACCGTTATTGTGATATAAATAATCACGCTCGAAAAAATCATTAGAAACGTAAATATCTAACCAGCCATCTTTATCGATATCCCCGACGGTTACACCTAATCCAAAGCCAATGATACTGCCATAAATTCCTGCTTCTTCACTCACATCGGTGAAATGATTCTGGTCATTTCTAAAAAGTTTATCCCCACCTACCGGATCGCGATTTGGCCTTTCATTTTTGCGTAAATTGAAACTTCCAATGGCTTGATATGAATTATTGAGTAAATAATATCGAGTAAACCATCCCCGTTGACATCGGCCAGGCTAACGCCGGTGGACCACGCTTTAGTTCCTGCTACTTTTGCAGTGGCAGTTATGTCTTCAAATTTAAAATTTCCTTTATTAAGGAATAATTTATTTGGAAGCATATTAGCCGTCATATAAATATCAATGAGTCCGTCATTATTTACATCACCAAGTCCTACACCACCACCATTATAGAAATTTCTATAGGTATAGATGTTAAAAGCAGCATCAAAACTGAGCTTGTTTTCAAATGAAATACCACTTTCGCTCGATTTTATCTCTTTGAAAAGGGGATTAGACTTGTTTTTTTCCGATGAACAACCCATAACTCCTAAAAGGAGTGGAAAAAATAATAAGGCCTGAAGGGAATAATTTTTCATAATAAAATACTTCGTTGAAAAAGATTATTTTTTTTCTTCCTCCAAATCTTCCTTTGCTTTCTTCTCCACCGCCTCCACTTTTCTCATATCTGTGAAAACAGCTTGCACATACTGGTCATCCCTGATAAATAAGTTTATTCTCCTGTATTTATCCATTTTAGCGTAAATCTTTCCCTGGCTTGGATGGTTTATCAATTGAAAGTCGTCCCCATACCATTTTTTAAATACAACTAACAGATCTTCCAGTAATTTATCTGACCAATATTGTTTGTTCCACGGAGCCCATTTATCATAAGTAAAAGTAACGGGCATTTCATAAATTTTATCCTCGTGGAAAGAAGGGTAGAAACGCATAAAAACGGGTTCTTTCAATTCATTTTCTAAACGATATTGCACACTGGTATTCCCGGTACCGTGCGTAAATATTTTTTGTTTATTCATATCCCAACAATAATCATAAAATTCTTTTCTGGACATACCGAAGAAAACATCTAAGAAAAGATAGTCTGGGTTATTAATGCCATCTTTCTCTTTTGAGGGTTCTTTTGAACAATTTGTTGAGAAGACAGATAGAAAAATAAGATAAAATAAAAGATACTTTTTCATGTGTTAATAACTTAAAAATGCTGGAAAATCATTGTTTTTACCTACAATAACATGTAGTTTGTCTTTTATACGAATAGAGGTTAGAGAACGTATTTCTCCTTTTATAAAAAGGCCGGATTCCTTTTGTTTTTGTGGAATAAATCCCCCATTTCCTAAGCCTTTTAAAAGCAAGCCATAGCTTCCAAGATATATCCCTGTTTCAGGTTTTGCCCTGGATTGGTTCCCGCCAAGTAAAATATCCTTATGTCCGTCTTTGTTGAAATCAGTAACTAAAAGGGCATAAACAGGGCTAAATTGTGCTTCGGCAGGAAGTGGCTTTTGGATGAATTTTTTGCCTCCTTCATTTAGGAGTATGCTCGACGACAAGTTAAAAGCTTTTAATTGTAAGGACGATGCTATTTGTTCCTTAGTGAATATATTGCTTATTCCCTGGTTTTGATAGTTTGAAAAACGCAGGTATTTTTTCTTCAAATAAGGTAGCTGAAGAACTAAATCGGTTCTTAAATGCAGCGGCAACTCCTTTCCCTCGTAATACCTCGTTAATATTTGTTCTACGGTTCCGTTATTATCAAAATCATTGATATATAGACTGATTGGTTCAGTACTTGTCGCTTTAAACCTTGAATTTAATCCATGGTTTCCAAGCACAACATCAGGGTATCCGTCCCTGTTAAAATCACCTTGTGAAATGGAATGATACCAGCCATTTGTGTTTTGTAAGCCAACTTTTTGAGATTGGTCAATAAATTTACCTTTAATCTGAAGGAATAAACGCACGGGCATCCATTCTCCTACGATGATTAAATCTATCTTACCGTCCATATTAAAATCCAGCCACTCAGCATCTGTTACCATGCCTAAAGCTTGGATATCAGGTATTAAAGTAGAGGTAACATCGTTGAATTGCCCCTTGCCGTCATTTTGTAGAAGATAACTTGACACGGGTTGGCCATAAATATTAGGTGAAACTCTTCCACCAACAAAAAGATCTACATCTCCGTCTTTATCAAAATCAGCTGCTTTTACTACCGAGGTACTTTCTAAATTTACAGGACTTGGTAAAACTTGCTGACTCTTGGTCACGGCTTTCCCCTTTGTATTCAGGTACAAGCGATCCATTAAGGTTAAAGAGCTATTATTAACTTCGTTACTTCCGCTGCTAACATAAAGTTCAGGATAACCATCATTATCTGCATCGAAAAATACACATCCTGTATCCTCTGACGCTGCATCCTCGTCAAAGACGGTGTTTCCCATCGATTTAAAATGACCAGAATTATTTTGAATCCATAATCTACCCGCCTGACCTTGAGCACCACCAATGTAAAAATCATCTAATCCGTCCTTGTTGAAATCTCCGGAACAAGTGCAGGGACCCTCATTAGAAATCATATTATAACGCAAACGTTCTTTATCAAAATCAACGTAATTACTTTCCAAATGTTTAAATTGAAAGCCTTTTGGAAAGGGTACAGATTGAAAAAGTGGAGATAAAAAAGAGCTTGGTTTAAGCGTAGTATTGTAGCTAAGCATTTCAGCTTTCTTTTGGGAAACTGATAATAACTGGTCGGCCTTTATGTTGTAAAGTTTAGATATATTTTGATTAGGCCATTCAATAATTAAGGAATCTACAATAGAGTCTAAGCCTAGTCCAAAATGGAAACGGTAATCTACCGAAGACATAAAACCTCTCATGGGCGCTAATTCCTGGTAGAGTATTTTATCTTTTACATGAACACTTACTTTGCTGCCCAGGGCAAAAGTATTTTTTCCTTCTCCAACCAAGTCCAGACTGAGGAAATGACGGTCTTTAAAAATAGTATTACTTCTATTTTCATAAATAAAAGAAGGCATGTTTATGTTATTAATAACTAAATCGAGGTCTCCATCGTTATCTAAATCGCCATAAGCTGAACCGTTTGAATGAGACGGTAAATCTAAACCCCATTCTTTAGCCAAATCTTTAAATTCAAAACCGCCTTCATTTTTAAAAGAAAAGTTGGAGATTTTATTTGAGGGTATGGAATCGATTAATTGTTTTATAACCTCTTTCTTTTGCCTGATGATTTGTCTAACCATATCGGGATTACCTATAAAGTTGACATAATCCTGGTTTAAAAGATCTTTATAAATGCCGTTTGCGACAAAAATATCCTTTAAACCATCCATATCCATATCAAAAATCAGCGCACCCCAGCTCCAGTCAGTGGCATGCACCTCTGAAAACCTGGAAATTTCAGAAAATGAAATCTCATCGTTTATATTTGATCCATTGTTTAATTGTAGGGTATTTCTACTGAATTGATGATAATAACCCTGGTTAAGATTTGTTTGATACTTATCCCATTTTTCAAACTGAGCCGTAGTTTTTAATCGTTCGTCCGTTGCGGGAAGCATTTCTGTTACAAAAATATCAGGAAGTGCGTCATTGTTAATATCAGCTATATCGGCACCCATAGAACCCATACTAATTTCCTGAATGAAAGATTCCAGTTTTTCAGAAAAGGAGCCATCTTTGTTATTTAGGTATAAATAATCCTTTTCAAAAAAGTCGTTAGAAACATAAATATCTTGCCAGCCGTCTTTATTTATATCACCAATAGAGACACCCAATCCGAAACCAATAGCACTGGAATAAATGCCGGCTTGCAGGGTTACATCGGAAAAAAAGGCCCCATCATTTCTATATAATTTATTACCACCGTCAGGATCAGGAATTTTCCGTTGGTCTTTCCTTAAATCATACCCTCCAATAGATCGTAAGCTATTATTGAGTAGATACAAATCTAAATCGCCATCTTTGTCATAATCAAAGAAGGCAGCGTGAGTGGAAAGTCCCTGATCATCAAGTCGATACGTTTTTGCCATTTCTGTGAAAGTAGGAATTTCACCTACACCGTTTCCATCATTTATAAAAAGCTCATTGTGTCTATTCATACCACCTGGAGGTCCTGATTTACAAATGTAAATATCCAGCCATCCATCGGCGTTAATATCAACGACACTTACGCCTGTAGTCCAAACACCCTCACTTCCAATGCCAGCCTGTATGGAAATGTCATTAAATTTAAAATTGCCTTTGTTTAGATAAAGTTTATTGGCCACCAGATTGCCTGAAAAAAAAATATCAATCAGGCCATCTTTATCAAAGTCACCTAAACCGACGCCGCCACCATTATAAAAATTACGAAAAGTATAAGGATTAAGTTTTTCAGTATAACTAAGTTCATTTATAAAATCAATACCTGTGTCTTCTGCATCATGCAAAAGGAATAATTTATTTATTTCTATATTTTCGGATTTTGTACA
>JAJTER010000132.1 GCA_021299835.1 Saprospiraceae bacterium
GAATGTCAGAAATCAACCTGGAGGAATTTCCAGTTTATTAGGTTCTGCTGAAATGCCCTTATTCATGGGAGATGACGTATTTTCATCTGCGGGATTTCTAAATGCCATTCCAACTATAGCCTGGCAAAATGGATTTAAATGGGAGGCCAATCCTTATTTGCCCACGGATGAATCAAATGAATGGGGCGCATTTTACAACCAGCTATATAACTATAATTTAGTAGCTTCAGGCGTAATGTCTTCAGAAGGAGGAACCGAGGCAAGGAAAAAAGAATTATTAGCGGAAGCAAAGGCCTGTAGAGCATTTAATCATTTTATAGTGGCCAATTTATTTGGGCAACCCTACAATGTAATCACTGCCACTACCGACTTATCAGTGCCTATTGTAGTCAATGCCGACGTGAACGCCTCCGATTTTAAAAGAGCCACGGTAAAGGAATTGTATGATTTTGTCATCAATGAACTTACCCAGGCTATACCCGATTTACAACCAAAGGTTTACAGTCGTGTAAGAATGTCCAGGCCGGCGGCACAATACATGCTAGGCATGGTTTATTTTCAGATGGGCAATTACGCTACTGCTTTAACATTCTTAAACGAAGCAAAAGCAGGTTTAACCGGAGGTCCACTACCTGTTAAATTATACAATTACAATACGACCATGACCGCCGCGGCGCCTACAGGTTGGTTTACTACAACACAACCTTGGAGAGGAGCTTCCGGATATCCCTTGCTTTACAATAGTGAAGAGAATATTTTCCTAAGACAATTGAGCACTAATAGTACCGTAAATAGAAACTGTTTGTTTTTGAAACCGGCTATTTTGGCGCTTTTTACCACTACAGACCATCGCAGAAAAATGTTTTTGGACAAAAATGTGGCCAATGGAACCGTAACTTTACCAGGTTTCATGAGAAATTCACCCACCAGTGTAAATCTTGGTCCCAATTTGCCCAATTTGCTACTTATGTCAGCAGAATGCAAAGCCAGGGCAAATGATGTAACGGGTGCCAAAGCAGATCTAGAAGAATTAAGAAAAAACAGAATGCCCGCAGCTGATGCTACGGTTACAGTAACTAATCAAGATGATTTAGTTAAATTTATACTAACCGAAAGACATAGAGAATTTGCAAGTACGGGGATGAGATGGTTTGACATGCGCAGATTGTATAAAGATGCCAAGTTTAACAATCTTGACAGAACCAAGAAATTTGATGCAGAAACCTTTACGTTGACCGATGAGCGGCTGACTTTAAAAATTCCCCCGCAGATTCTTCAATACAATCCAAATATGGTAGATAATCCTTAATTTGTAGACGAAACTAATTTCATCATTTAATCATCAAGAAATGAACAAACTTTTTGGCATTATTTTTTGCGTTTTACCTTTTTTACTTCACTCCCAATCTCAATTTAAGGTAGAGTTAAACCTTGTTGGCCTTAAAAATAATAAGGTAAGAGTTAGCCATATTGTGAATGGGAAATCAAAAGTGGATACCCTTACGCCAAAAAAAGAGGATTATATATTGTGGGAAGGAAAAACAGTTGACCCCCAATTGGTGCGCATGGAGGTCTTGGATACCGGTCTGTATTTGAGGATTGGCAAAGCGATAGCGCTTCCTCCTGCTTTGATGTTCATGTTGACAAATGGTAATTTTGTTATAAATGGTAATGCAAAGGAGATATGGACTTCCACGATAGTAACCAATGATGAAGAAAGCTTGATTTATGAAAAATTCAGGGCTGAAGATCTACCTTTAACCTTAGGAGTTTGGGAAATTCAAAAGGAGCAAAATACTAAAGCCAATGCCAAGGACACATTGGGTACTGCAGCGTTGAAAGACGCGTCAACAGCGTTGAGAAGGAAAAATCAACAATTGAGAGTGCAATATATTGACAAATATCCTGCCGCATTTTCCAGTATTTTAATGCTTCAAGGTTTATTCCTTGTTCTGCCCGTTGATATTTTGGATAAAAAGTTCAAGGCATTGGACGAAAAATATAAATCGTCGCAAACAGCTAAAGATCTGGGTATTAAAATACAGAATAATAAAAACACCGCCATAGGTCAGCCTGCCGTTACCTTTGTACAAACCAGCTTCGATGGAGCTACTGTGGACCTTGCTGCCATGAAAGGCAAAGTGGTGTTACTTGATTTTTGGGGAAGCTGGTGTGTTCCTTGCCGACAAAGTCATCCAAAATTAAAAGAGGCTTATGAAAAGTATAAATCTTTGGGTTTTGAGATTGTTGGCGTTTCAAATGAAGCAGTAAGTAAAGGAAAGAGTAAGGAGCAACAGGATGCAGCTTGGAGAAAGGCTATTGCAGAAGATGCTATTCAATGGCCCAACGTACTTTATGATGCTGATCTGAATGACATCGTTAAATCGTATGATATCATGGGATATCCAACAAAATATTTAATTGATCAGAAAGGGAATATCGTTTCAAAGATATTAGGAAATTCTCCTAATAATCATGATATTTTAATTAAGAAATTAGATGAATTACTCGTAAAAAAGTAGTAATTTAGAAGAACCTGGAGTAACAAAATTTTTGATAAGAGATCCCGAAAAGGGGTCTCTTTTTTTTATACATAAAGGTCAGGTTCTTTCCAGATAATATCATTGGATTTATTGATATACACCCAATTCGAATTTTTTTCAGCCCAGGCCAGGCCATTTCTAAAAGGCATCACCTGATCGAACTTAGGAGGAACGCACCATTCGCCGGCAGGATTAATAAATCCCCATTGTTTATGTTGTTTCACTTGAGCGAGACCCTCCGAAAAAAGACCGGCATCTTCAAACATAAAAGGAATAATTAATTCATCATTTTTATTAATATAGCCATATTTTCCATGCAATTGAACGGGTGCGAGGCCTTCACTGAAATCGCCCGCTGATTCGTAACGGGGTAAAACAGCAATTTCACCCTTTATACTAACGAAGCCAAATTTATTATCTACTTTAAAAATGGCCATATCATCGAAAAACTCCCCATTGGTAGAACCTGAAAAGTAAGGAAACTGAGGAGGTAAAAGCAGATTGCCATTTAAATCTATCAGGCCCCATAAATTTTCATGAAGGACAACGGCCACATTTTTCTGAAAAGGGAAACACTTTTCAAAGGGCGTATTAAGAATAAACAAGCCATTCTTGTCAACGAAACCACTTTTTCCGAACCATTGAACGGGGGCTAATTCCCCTTTAAAATCACCCGCCCAATTAAATCTTGGGGAAATGACCACTTTTCCTTCCTTATTTATAAATCCATATTGATTATTTAAAGAAACGGCGGCAAGACCGTTACTAAAATCAAAGGCATCATCATATCTCACTTCGATAACCTCATCGCCTTTACCATTGATATAACCCCAACGTTTTATGAGTCTGACCCTTGAGAGGTCTTCCTCGAAATAGCCAATAAATTTGTATAATTGTTTAAGCAGCAGCCTACCTAACAAATCAACATGAACGTAATGGTCATTGAGTTTTACCTTAGCATAAAGGTTATAAAAATCTTCTGCCTCGACATACTGAGGTTCTATGACCACATTACCGTGTTCATCCATGAAGCCAAAGCGGCCTTTATCCCTAATTTTAAATCGTAGTTCTTCCATGTCGGCCAATATCCGCATTTGAGCATAAAGATATAATTATTTTGCTAATAACTTTCCTAAGAAAAAGGCAGAATTCTATCTATATTAGCTAATTAAACGAGAAATCAGCCATGAGGTTACGTGAATCCTTTCCAGCAGCGGGTTCTGATTATTTAGGGGGAGCATCAGATGGGTATGAATATCATACAACTTTTTCAGGATCTTCACTCAGAAAGAGTTATGATATGGTAAAATCATTCCTTCAGGAGGAAGGATATGGTGATATTCCAATACCTGTGGATGTAGAAGAACTTACTCATTTCCGGTTATCTACCCGTAACAAGCAAATTTTACTATTTGACGACAACGGTTATTGCCACAATCCGCTAAAAATATTATTTCCATTGGACCGACGAAAAAGGCGGACCATTCTGTTGTACCTATACAACGAAAATGATCCACATCATTTATTAAAATTTCACAAGAAATTTAGCAAAAAATAAAATCAAGAAAACCATTCCTTGACCAGTTCGGGGCTTACCCCTTTAAGTTCTAATTTTTTCTTTTTCCTCCAGCCGTTTAACTCGTTCGCCACTTTTCCGATGCCTGCTTCCAATACTTTTTCTTTATTTGTATAACCTAAGGAAAATAAATGAGAAACCCACTCCTCGGGAACATTTGCCTCCGGAAAGGAAAGATTTGCCAAAACGGTGGTCTCTGTTTTCTCAGGTTTCATCTGAGGAAAAAACAATACCTCCTGAATGGACGCATTATTTGTCAAAAGCATGGTTAGTCTATCGATACCAATACCCAGTCCAGAGGTAGGAGGCATACCATATTCGAGGGCACGGAGAAAATCTTCGTCCAGGGCCATTGCTTCTTCATCGCCCCTTGCGGCCAGTGTCAATTGATCTTCAAATCGCTCTCTTTGGTCAATCGGATCATTTAACTCTGAGTATGCATTGGCAATTTCCTTACCATTAACAAAAAGTTCAAAACGTTCAACGAGCCCCTCTTTGCTTCTATGTTTTTTCGCTAAAGGCGTCATTTCAATAGGATAATCTGTAATATAGGTAGGCTGGATAAGATTTTTTTCCACTTTGGCGCCAAAAATCTCATCGATTAACTTTCCCTTACCCATGGTATCATCCACTTGAATGTCCAAAGACGAGCAAACAGCCCTCAGTCCGGCTTCATCTAATTCGGAGACATTTATTCCTGTATATTCCAATATTGAATCGAACATAGTAAGACGTCTATATGGGCCGGCAAATTCAATTTCATGCTCACCAACAGGGACTTTTGTTTTGCCATCATTGACTGAAAAAGTAATGTAAGAGAGACATTGCTCCACCATTTCCATCATCCACACATAATCTTTGTACGCAACGTAAATCTCCATGGAAGTAAACTCGGGATTATGGGTTCTGTCCATACCCTCGTTACGAAACATTTTCCCTATTTCATATACGCCATCGAAACCGCCTACGATCAATCTTTTCAGATACAGCTCATTGGCGATACGCAAATACAAAGGCATATCCAGGGTATTGTGATGCGATTTGAAAGGTTTCGCTGCTGCGCCCCCGTGCATAGGTTGTAAAACGGGTGTTTCCACTTCCAGCCAGCCGCGGTCATCAAAAAACCGGCGCATAGCCGTTATAATTTTACTTCTTTTTTTGAAAGTTTCTCTGACTGCAGGATTGACGATAAGATCTACATAACGCTGGCGATAACGCAGTTCAGGGTCTGTAAAAGCATCATAAGTATGTTCCTCCCCTGTCTGCTCATCTATTTTAGTTTTAACAACAGGCAGAGGCTTCAAGGACTTACTCAACAAGGTAAGTTCCTGCACATGCAGGGTAATTTCACCTGTTTGGGTAGTAAAAACATACCCGGACACCCCAATAAAGTCACCAATATCCAATATTTTTTTAAACAGCAGGTTATAATGAGATTTATCATCTGTCGGACAAATTTCATCTCTGGCAATATATATTTGCATTCTACCGGAACTATCCTGCAGTTCTGCAAAAGAGGCTTTACCCATTATTCTTTTCATCATAATGCGACCGGCCAGCACCACTTGTTTAAAATTTTCCGGATTATCAGGAAACCCTTTATAGATATCAGAAGCTACATGGCTTACAGGAAAGGCCATAGCTGGATAGGGATTAAGGCCTAAGTTGCGCGCCTCTTCAAGATTTTCTCTTCTTGCTAATTCTTGGTCACTCCACTGCATATTTCTATATTTTTGAAAGAATAGTCGCAAAAATAGGGATATTTAACGTAAAAAAGGAAGCAGATGTTACAAATCGCCTTTTCTCCCATTTATGAATATCCGTTACCAAAGGGACACCGGTTTCCTATGGACAAATATTCCCTTATTCCACAACAATTAATATATGAAGGAACGGTTCAGGATAAGCAATTTTTTCATCCTGATCCCATTTCCGAGGAAATCATTTTATTGACTCATTCAGCAAAGTACTGGGAAGATTTAAAGAACCAAACACTATCTGAAAAAGAAATCAGAGCCATTGGATTTCCAATGACGCCGCTGCTGGTAGAAAGGGGCCGACATATAGCGGCAGGCACCTTACAGTGCGTTGAATATGCTATAAAATATGGTATTTCGATGAATGCGGCTGGGGGAACACATCATGCGTTTAAAGAAAAGGGCGAAGGCTTTTGTGTATTTAACGATATAGCTATTGCGGCAAATTATCTTATACATAGTAATAAATTTAATCATATATTGATTGTCGATTTAGATGTTCATCAAGGAAACGGGAGTGCCTCTATCTTCAATGGACATGGGCAGGTATTCACTTTTTCCATGCATGGGGCAAAGAACTATCCATTTAGGAAGGAAGCATCACATTTAGACATAGGATTGCCCGACGGAACGGAAGACGAAGCCTATTTAAAGATATTATTCAATATTTTGCCAAGAGTAATAGATCAACATCGACCGGAGCTTATTTTTTATCAGGCAGGCGTTGATATATTGACAACGGATCGGCTTGGGCGTTTATCTGTAAGTCGGGAAGGATGTAGGAAAAGGGATAAATACGTAATGGAAATATGTAAGAAGAATAAAATCCCCTTAGTGGTGACCATGGGCGGTGGGTATTCACCGCAATTATCCCATATTATTGAGGCGCATGCCAACACCTTTCGAACCGCTACAGAAGTCTATTTTTAGGTCTGCCCCTTTTTGAGTGCTAAATAGACTATATTTAGAAAATAATGTAGAAATAATGATGGAACTGAGAGAAAAGTATGTCAATGTATTTTTTACAAGAGAAGAACTTACATCTAATGAGGATGGTAAAAAATTCTATGGGGACATAAAAAATTGCATGGATACGGCTTTTAAAGAGGGAAAAGAAGCGGGGAAAAAGGAAGGATTAAAGCAGGGTGAAATAGAAGGTTTGAAAAAGGGAAGAATCGAAGGACTGAAAGAGGGAATGAAGGCAGGGTACATTGAAGGTAAAAAAGCCAAGATCTTAGAAATCATACAAAATGGTGTAAGCAATAATATGTCTGTGGAAACACTTACCCAGCTAACTGGACTAACTGAAAAAGAGGTACTTGACATCATTTCAACCTTATGAAATGATGAATTAGTTCTTACTCCTTACCGACTGTATCCAAAATTTCCTGTCGAAATAAATCCATGGGAATATTTCCAATTTTATTTAAATTGTCTAAGAAACTTTTTATTGAAAAAGGTAATCCATTGGCCTCTAATTTTTGAGCATATTCAGCCATAGCTTGTTCGGCTAAATATTTTCCTGTGATATAACTGGTGCCATAACCTGGTTGTCTGAGATAGAGTTGTTGTTCAAAAATGCGTAATTCCTTTTCCGTTTTCATCCATCCTCTGGGAGTGAACTCTGAGTGAATTCCCCCAGCCTCTTCCATAGACATAATGTTTGCATGGGCGTATAAAGACCCCAGGCCTCTGGCAGCACGCTGTGCCAGCATGATATATACAATTTCACGAACTCTTGGCTGGTCGTCATATAGGCCGGCTTGCATGTACATTTCCTCTACCGCAGTAGCTATTCCCTCATTTCGGGAATCAAAAATATTATATAACAAAGGATCTCTTCTTATAAGATTTGAGTGAGGTTCAAGATCCATTTGAGCCAATTCGAACCAATGATAAAAATGAGAAAAAAGAGGACGTTGATCGAGGTGAGCGGTGATCCAAAAAAAGTTCCTTGTATTTTCCGGAACAAATTTTCCAAGATGTTCCCTTAAAGCCGGATCGAAATAGTCTTTTACGGTCAGAATATCTGCTTCTTTAAGAAAAGAGATTAAGCTTTTTGCGGCCTCATCTGCTCTTTTGTTATAATCTTCAGGAGAGGAAGCTGGCAACAAAGGTGGTAATTTCCTATTGCGATGTTCCTCCAACTTCAGGGAACTCCAGGCTCTTGCCAATTCTCTTTTGAGTAAAAGAACCTCATCGTCCCAGGTTAGCGGAACGAGGTGAACATTTTTCAAATACCAGGAATAATTATCTTTTCCAATACCAGATGGACCATTTTTTTTGCTGGTTTCCGCGATGAGCCATTTTTCCAGGTCATTGGTTGAGGCGATAGCCGCTTTAATGGCAGAAACTAAAGATTTATCGGAAGAAACACCAGGAAGATCCAGCACACTTTTTAAATCGGCGGCCTGACCATTAATATCCCTGATACCCGCAATCCATAAATCCCTTGCGTTTCCTGTCAGATTTATCTTAGCTTGTTCAGAAAAAGAAGGAATTCTATTAATATGCTCGATAAATTTCTTTCTTTCCATTGCGTTCAACGGGAAATCATACTGCCAGAGTTCGGTGGTATAATGGGGCGTTGGACCTTCATGAGCAGGCACATCGCTTCTTTCAGTCCATAATAATTTATAAAAAGCCGGATCTCTTTCCCAGGGTTTTAAGATCCTATGATTAAAATCAAAGCCATTCATTTCAGCATAAATAATCTTCCAGTCATTTATTTGAGCCACCTGCCAACCAGTGGTATCAAAATGGATTAACCTTTTTTTAAGGATTTCAAAATCTTTCATCCTTTTGCTAAAGGTCGCTTTGGTATAATCAGGAGCATTATTCCGCAAGGGAGGCACTTCAAAAGCTCTCCAATCCTTGAATAATTCTTGTAAAGAGGCATAATCCTTTTGGGGTAATTCAGTCTTGCAAGCAAAAGCGAATAAAATGAGTAGAGGGAGAAAAATAAATTTCATGTGATTTAATTATAAATTAAATATAGGTAAAAATTCTTAATATGGATTAAAGTACGATGAGGTATGGGCAAAAAAAAAGTCGTCCCTTTAGGCACGACTTATATATAATCCCATGAACATAAACACATTTTGAGAAGGACATTGTAGCAGTTTTTTACAAACATTAAAGTTTTAATAAAAAACCGCCACTTGAACCCTTATAAACTGAAAGAGTGTATATTTACACCTTCAAATTGTAATCGGGGAAAAACCCCTGGACCTTTATCTTCAGGCAAACATTTTTGCCTTGTAACAAGGATTAAATAGTGGAATTATCGTCCCGAATATTTCCGGGACGACAAAACCCCGACAATATAATCCCATGAACATAATCAAATCTTTTCATCAGAACGTTTTCTGATACTCAACTGCCCCTTATTCCCTTCCACGATACAAATATGCGACAGCCCACAAGGCTTTTCAAAGACAATTTAAGCATGTTGTGAAATACATTTCTTACTTTTTTTGTTTTAAAATACTGTAATTCAATTTATTCTGTTTTTTTTTGTGAATTTTTGTGTATTTTTTATTTATTTATTTTTATTTTTTTTTCTGAAAATCTTTAAAAATTACATGAAAACGGTTAAAAATCTTTAAAAACGATCAAATGAGCGAATAAATAAAATTAATTACTTAAATAGTTATATTTGTAAACATTAGAAATATAATCGTTAAGTTAAAATCATGTATTGTGGAAAATGATCAATTTCAACGGAAGCAGGATAGCGTTTATTCCGTTAAAGTAAAGGCTGGAAAAAGAAGAACCTATTTTTTTGATGTTCGTAAAACGAAAGGTGAAGATTTTTACCTTACGCTTACAGAAAGTACCCGTCGTTTTAATGATGAAGGTTATGAACGACACAAAATCTTTTTGTATAAAGAAGATTTCAATCGCTTTATTGGCAATTTAGAAGATGTCATTTCCTATATCAAAACGGAACTGATGCCAAATTATGACTACGATGAGTTTTCACGCCGTCATGAGGAGTATGAGAATGGATTAGAATTCGACGAGGATTACCCAAAAGATCAACCATCACCAGAAAACAAGCCTAAGTTAAACAGTGAAGAAGATGTAAGCTGGTAATATTGGATTAGTAAATACCTATATACCTCCTTATCCCCCATTCTAAACTAAGGGCAACAAGCAATATTAGAAGTAGTAGCGGCATACTTAATAGAGTTTGTGAACTCTTTTCAGTGATCAACACTGGTTTTAGCCCTGCGGACTTTTTAATTACCGCATATAGTTCATTCAATTCTTTTTGACCGAAGAATTGTCCACCGCTCTCTGTGCTTATTGCCTTCAAAATATTATGATCTGCTGTTATATTTATGAATTCAAATTGTAGCGGTTGAACGGTAAATTGACCTTCGCTGGTCCATTCTTTTCCATTATAATTTGTTGAGGCTTTAAAATTATAGCTTCCTGTGGGAAGAACCCCTGCGTTGAGTTGATATCCTTTCCCTACTTTATTGAATAAAAAATTATACTCTTTACCGTCGGCATTTCTTACTTTCATATTAACATCGGGGGTATTGATGAGTTCATACGACGGGTTATACAATTCTCCCACAAAAGAAACCGATTCGTTTTCATCATACACTGGTTTCCCCGCTGTCACTCTAAATCTTCTATTATCGCGTTTTACGCTAAGATATTGCGTTATTTTCCCCATTAATCCGTCAAAAACCTCATGATTTTCGTACAGCTGAAAGTTTGCTAATCTCCATCTCCACAAGCCATCGCCTATAAAAAGGGCGCTTCTAACACCATTATTCTCCCCTAGTGTTAATAATGGGTATGAAGTACCTAGGTTTTTAATCCTCTGATAAAACAACACCTGACCGACATTAATTGCTTCAACATCACCAAAAGGTACTTGTAAGGTAATTCTCAGACTATTTAAAGACTGAAATTCATTTAATGCGTTGAAGTCTGTTTGGGCCCCTGCAATCCACCAATGCGATTTCCCCAAATCTTTTATTTGTTTGATTATTAGAGCAAAGTTGCGGCCAGGTGCAGGGAGTTGATGTAAAATAATCAGATCAAATTCTGCAAAATTCGGGACAGGATCACCTAAAAAAACTGTTTTAACTTCAATATTTTTATTAGCACTAAAAGACTGTCGGAGTGCACCCATGTCGGGATGGGGAGATTGAGCAAAGATGAGTACTTTTTGCCTTCCATCTAACACTGTAACAACAAAATCGCGGCTATTATTTACTTTTGAGACTTCACCTTCAACGGGTGAGGCTATTAAACGCAAATATCTCGTCCCTGGTAAAGAGGCTGGAATGGTCAATGAAAAAGAATTAAAAAAAGAAGATTTGTCAATGATGAAATCTACTGATTTTAACAATCTGGTTTTGCCCGCATTTACCTCAACCAAAGAGAGCTTACTTCTTTTTCCTATCAGATTTTTTGCTAAAACATCTGTTTGCACCTCCAATTCATCGCCTGCATAAACTATTTGATTATGAAAAATGCGATTAATGATAAGATCCTTTCTTGTTGAGGTATCACCCAGACCCACGGTAAATACTGGCACAGCTAATTTTGCAGCGGTATATAAAGGGTTACTTCCCTGGTTATAAATACCATCAGACGCCAGTACCACCCCACCCAATTTGCTACCTGCAAAACGAGCAGACAATTCTTCCAATAGCTCACTAATATTGGTTACTCTGTCAGAAAATTCATTTGGCAATTCATTGATCATTTTCTCACCAAAAGAAAAAGTTTCTACCTGATAATCTTTTTTTAGATTATCAACCATTTTATTTAGCTGTGACAAATAATCAGGATCGTTTTTTTTAAGAAAATCTCCTACCGAAGTAGAGGCATCCTGAGCGACCACCAAAATGGGTTTCTGAAGTTTAGTGATATTTCTTCGCCAAAGAGGAGATAAAAGGAGTAAAGCGATGGTAAATACAGAAACAAAACGGAGAAATGCCAGACCATACTTCCAGAATTTATAACTTTCCGGAATTTCATTTGTTCGAAAATAAAGAAAGAGAGCGGCGGTGAGGGCGACCAACAAACAGATAAGGACATACCAACCACTATATTCAAAAACCAGCTGTTGCATTTATTTTTTTTTACGACGATAAATGTACGGTTTGAACCACAAAAAACCTTATTTTGTTGTATATGAAATTATCAATGTTACGTAAAAGGACAAATATGAATATCCAACTGACCATTAAGGGTCTATTTATTTCTTTTCTACTTTTGATTTCCATTCAAGCAAAAGCTTCCTACCTTCTATTGCCTATGGATTTCGAGGGTCAAAAAGACCACTTAAAAGCTTATGGCGTTACTTATTGGGTATTAGAATCCGGGCAAGAGGGTTGGTGGTTATTAAACTATAGAGGAGGAAGTTTTGCATTTCCCTATAGTGCCACCTTTGAAAAAGAATGTAAAACGAGAGGGGTAAGTTTTGAAACGCTTTCGGATGCAGCTTTTGATAATCTGTTGGCTGAAATTGCTAATCCAGAAAAAAATATGGATGCTATTAAACTGGAAAAAGCGCCTAAAATTGCCGTTTATACCCCTGAATTTAAAACCTCAGGAGAAAAAATTCAACCTTGGGATGACGCCGTAACTATGGTTCTCACCTACGCTGAAATTCCCTACGAAACCATCTACGACAAGGAGGTGGTGCAAGGCAAACTGGCTGCTTATGATTGGTTGCATTTGCATCATGAGGATTTCACAGGTCAGTATGGAAAGTTTTACCGAACATATTCCGCCTTTCCCTGGTACAGAGAAAATCAACGCAGAATGGAGGAACTCGCCGCTGAATTAGGTTTTGCCAAGGTTTCACAAATGAAACTTCAGGTAGTTAAAAAAATCAGAGAATTTGTTGGTGGCGGAGGTTTTATGTTTGCCATGTGCTCAGCTACAGACACTTATGATATTGCCTTAGCTGCAGAAGGCGTTGATATCTGCGATTATATGTACGACGGAGACAAAGCAGATCCACAATCACAGTCAAAACTGAACTTTGATAATACTTTTGCCTTCAGTCAATTCCAGCTTTCGCAAAATCCTATGGAATACGAATACTCCTCCATTGATGTGGCTCCTGAAAGACCTATGCCTGCAGAACAAGATTACTTCAATCTGTTTGAATTCTCAGCAAAATGGGATCCCATCCCTACCATGCTGACCCAAAATCACACACGGTTGGTAAAAGGATTTATGGGTCAAACCACGGCATTCAACCAGGAAAATATCAAGTCAAATGTTTTAATTCTGGGAGATAACAAACCTTTTCAAGAAGCGAGATACATTCATGGCATATTTGGACAAGGATTCTGGACATTTTATGGTGGACATGACCCTGAAGATTATCGTCATCATGTAAATGACCCTGAAACTGATTTGAGCCTGCACCCTAATTCACCAGGATATCGACTCATCCTAAATAATATTTTATTTCCCGCTGCAAAGAAAAAAGAAAGAAAAACTTAATAAAAAAGGAAAAAAAATGGCCCGCATATCGTCTTCCATCTGGCAAATTATTGCTGGTATTTCTTTAATCATATTGGCTTTCCTGGGGGGTGCCGCCTGGATGGAAAAAGAGGAATCAACGTCTGATGTACCTTCAACTTCCCCAGATAATAGCATTACTTTGTTAACTTCCGGAGAGTTATCAACCATTCAGTTATTTGAAAAAGCAGCACCAGGGGTCTGTTTTATCACTACAACGAATATTCGTGAAAATTACTGGACCAGTGATATATCCGAGATAAAAAGTGGGACGGGATCAGGATTTATATGGGATAAAATGGGACACATTGTTACCAATTATCACGTGATTGAGGGCGCTGACAAAGCTACGGTAACCTTAGCAGATCAAACGAACTGGCCGGCAGAACTCATTGGGGTTGCACCCGAAAAAGATTTAGCCGTTTTAAAAATCAAAGCCCCTATTTCTGTATTATATGCTATACCTGTGGGAATATCTGAAAATTTAAAGGTTGGCCAATCCGTTTTTGCCATCGGAAATCCATTTGGTCTTGACCAAACATTAACTACTGGTGTTGTAAGTGCCCTTGGCAGAGAAATACAGTCCAGAGCAGGCGTTCCTATCAGAGATGCCATTCAAACGGACGCGGCAATTAATCCAGGTAATTCAGGTGGCCCCCTACTCGATTCCGGGGGAAAGCTAATAGGTGTAAATACCGCTATTTATAGTCCATCAGGTGCATCCGCAGGCATTGGCTTCTCCATTCCTGTCGATGCCGTTCGCTGGGTGGTCCCCGAGCTGATAAGGTACGGAAAAATTCAGCGGCCAACCATAGGCGTTGAACTGGCAAGTAATAATATAGTTGCCCGATATGGTTTACAAGGTCCTCTTGTTTTAAATGTTCCCGCTGGAAGTAACGCCGAGAAAAGTGGCCTTCAACCCACCCGAAGAAATCGATACGGAGAAATTATTCTCGGTGATATTTTGGTAGGTATTGATGGTGAAACTATTAAAAACAATGGCGATTTATATCTTTTTTTGGAAAAACATAAAGTTGGGGACGTTGTGGAGCTCGAACTCCTGAGAAATCAGAAAAAAATAAATCTAAAATTAACCCTGGAGGAAGGACAATAATTATCGGGGAAATTTGTGCCGCCAGGGGCATGATAATCTATAGACATGTGACCCCAAGGGATCAGGCGTGAAAAGTGTAAGCTTTTTTTAGGATAGGTTATATCAAATTCAGTTGCCTTTTCAACGATTCTATTTCCATTTGCAAGACTATATTTTTTTGAATTTCAACAGCTGAACGTTTTTTCTCTGTCTCAACTCGTTTTTTCTCCGTCTCGGTTCGTCTTTTCTGTAATTCAGTGCGCTTATTTGCGTTTTCCACTTGCTTTTTCGTCCGCTCGTAGCGTTTCTCCGATTTATCTAATAATTTATCTTTTTGGGCAATAACGATATCCTTTTTCCCCAGTTCACGCTCAAATATCCGATCTATTTCATCTTCAACATCCATTTTATCGCGATATTCATCACTGGCAATGGCCCTTCCCAGGCGTTCAACCATCTTCCAAACCAATGGATCGTGAATATCACCTTGAAAATCAAC